>JAACCR010000040.1 GCA_009937205.1 Methanobacteriota archaeon
ATGAATTAGTTGGTAGAGATGACATTCAGAAGCAATTAGCAAGTAAATTTTCAACCTTATCGCACCCTGATGGAGCTGGTCGTGCAGTTATTACTGGCCCAGTAGGCAGTGGTAAAACAGTTTTAGCCGGAACATTTTGCAGAGATATTCAACGGCATTTAGCAAATAAAAGGCAAATAAAGTCTGTTCAAATAAATTGCCGAAATGCATCTACTAGTATGCGAGTAGTCCAACGAATCCTTCACAAATTAGACCCTGGACACCCTGATAGGGGTCTTTCAATGGGAGAATTATTGATTAGCCTACGAAAATTAGTCCGAAGAGATTCTGCACACTTAATCGTTGTATTAGATGAAGTTGACCACATGTTAAGACGGTCTGGTGACGACCTTCTTTACCAACTTCTAAGAATTGATGAGGACCAATCGGGTAAGGGTACCTTATCTTTGATTATAATCAGCCAAGAGCAGGTTCTAGATCTATTAGAAACCGCTGTAATATCGAGAATGGGTAGTACAAATCATATCATGATTCCACCATATACAGTTGATGGAATTGAACAGATTATCAACCAGCGAGCTGAATACTCCCTAGTTGGTGGGACATTTTCGCCTAAGATTATCCGACTAATCGCAGAAAAAGCTGGCCCAAGTGGCGATGCTAGAAGAGGAATTGAACTACTTTCTGCAGCTGTGGAACGTTGTGAATTTAGGCAGGATGCGCAAAGTGCAAGAGAGATATTGGTCGAAGATATTCATGAGCCAAACGATGGTGTAGCATTGCAAATCGGAGTAAAGTTAGAAGTTGTTGATGACCTTTCGGCTCACCAAATGTCGGTTGTCCTAGCATTGTGCAGGAGATTGAAAACTGAAGAGACTATGTCGATGGGTGATGTCGAATCTCTCTATGCTGTAGTCTGCGAAGAATATGATCAGAAACAAAAGAGTCACACAACGATTTGGAAATATATAAAGTACCTAGAACAGCAGCAGTTGATTGATTCTAAGGTCTCAAACGTTAGCGGTGGAAGAGGTAGGACAACTCATTTGAGTATGCCATATCACCTGCCAGCAGACCTCTCAAGTCGCCTTGAATTACTACTTCCTAAGCGACTACGACGCTAAATGCACTGCTATGCCTATGCGGTTAGCCTAAATATGGGTCTCTTGTCGGCGAGTTATTCTAAGTGGTGTGAATATGGCAGTTGGACAACAAGGAGAATTCGTCGCCGTGGTTAATGATACAGATCCTGATAATAATGGCAGGTCTTATTCATTGAAGATTAGTGGAAATAATCATGCTCAGTTATTGGGTAGAAAAATTGGAGATACCATTGACGGTATTTTCGTTGGAGAGGGAGAAAAAACTCTTTCTGGTTTCAAGTTACAAATCACTGGTGGTTCAGATAAAACTGGAACTCCTCTTCGCCGTGACCTTGAAGGCGGTTCCCGCCAATCAATTCTGGTCACTGCATCTACTGGATTCAAGGGACACTCCTTAGTATTCAAGAGCAAGGGTGGAGAAAAGAAGCGTTTCCGCTACAAGTTAGACGGACTACGCAAGCGTAGAAACTTCCGTGGTAACACTATCACTCAAGACACTCGTCAAATCAATTTGAAAGTAACTGAAGCTGGCAACAAGAGCCTTGCCGACATAACTTCTTCTGGAAGCGAAGAAGCATCGGAGTGAAACCCGAGAGGGATTTCGTAAATTGAGGAGTAGGGAAGAATGGCAAGAACGCTTCCTTCTCAACCTGAAATCAACATTGGTCTTGTAGGTCACGTTGACCATGGAAAAACAACCCTAACTCAAGCTCTTTCCGGAGTTTGGACCGATACCCATTCAGAAGAAAGAAAGCGCGGTATTTCAATAAAATTAGGATATGCTGACACAGCATTCTACAAAACCAAAAAAGGGCAATACTACGCAACAGGTCGAAGGCCTGATGGCGGTGATGATGTTGATAATGAACTGCAAAGAGTTGTTTCCTTCGTAGACGCACCTGGTCACGAGACTTTGATGGCAATAATGATCACTGGAGCATCTATTATGGATGGAGCAATGCTGATGGTCGCTGCTAATGAGACATGTCCGCAACCTCAAACCAGAGAACATCTAATGGCTTTGGAAATTGCAGGAATTGAAAATATTGTTATCGTTCAAAATAAAATAGATTTAGTCAGTAAAGAGCGTGCTTTGGAGTCTTACCAAGAAGTTAAATCCTTTTTGAAAGGTACAATTGCAGAAAACGCCCCTGTAATTCCTGTTTCAGCCCATCATGATGTCAATCTTGATATCCTAATCGATGCTATTGAACAAACAATTCCAACCCCTGACCGTTCAAAGGACCAGCGTTCTATCATGCATGTAGCACGCTCTTTTGACATCAACCGACCTGGAACACGCCCAAGTAAACTACGAGGCGGAGTTATTGGAGGAAGTATTGTCGAAGGTGAATTCAATGATGGTGATGAAGTCATTATAGGACCTGGCCGTAAAATTGAGAAGGGTAACAAATCTACATGGGAGCCTATTGAAGCGGTTATTAGCAGTATGCAAGGTGGTGGATTAAATTTGAAAAAGATGCACGCTGGCGGCCTGTGTGGTATGGCAACTAAACTAGATCCGAGTATCACTACCGCTGATAATTTGAGTGGACAAGTCGTTGCTAAGAAGGGGGATTTGCCTGAAGTACGCTCAAGAATTGAGATTTCTGTAAGTCTAATGAATAATATGGTGGCTGGAGAGGGTGAAAAACCTGAGAAGATACAGCCACTACGCAATAACGAAATGTTGATGCTAAATGTCGCTACTGCAACATCGGTTGGAGTGACTAAGAATGCTGAGAAAACACGTACTGGTCTTGAATTAAGACTTCCAATTTGTGCTGATGTGGGTCAAAGAGTTTCTTTATCCCGACGTGTCGGTTCACGCTGGAGACTAATTGGCTACGGAACTATACAATCACCGTGCCAACAAACGCACATTTCATCAAAGATTGCTGTTCAGCAGTGAAATGTGCAGAGAATAATTGTTGATGCTTGCGGCTGGGTTGCTGTGATTGATGCTGGTATCAATATTGATGGAGCATTGATGCAGTTAGTGGGTCCAAGCCAACTTCTATTATTGCCTGATGTTGATAAGGAATTAGACAAAGTTAATTCCCAGCGCTCTAAGAAAAAGTCATTATTGCTGCCATTATTGAAGGCAAAAACGATAATGATCGAGGCACCTGAAGATTCTGGAAACCATCCTGATGACCAAATATTCTCATTCGCAAAAAATGAAGGTATTCCTGTTTTAACCGTTGATAGAGAATTGAAACGCCGACTTTTTGAAGCAGGTGTTTCTGTAATCGAAGTTGCAAAAAATAAGAGATTGAAGATGATCTAGTCTCTGAAATTCTTATTTCAGCAATTACAATGTTTGCAGATTTAGCCCAAAATAAGATTTGAGTCTAAGGCAGAGTGAATAAGACATCATCGTCATGCCCATCTAATAATCTTAATTTTACAGCTGCATCTATCCAAGCATGAGCATAATTTATTGCTCCAAAGGCCCTTACTCTATCTCCAATCTTCAAAAAATGATGCGCATCAGAGGAATAATCGTCCGCCATCCTCATCATTATTCCTAATTGTGCGGATTGATCACTACCTTCTGGATGAAGAGGTGTTGCTTTTTTTCTTGCCCTTTTGGTAATATCAAGATAATGTAATACCCTTTCTTCTGTTAGTTCAATAAGTTCATCACTCATTCTCCACCCTCCTTTTGCCTTTGTAATAGACGGCGGACATCTTCTTTGCGTCCTAGAGCACCATACAATTCCACTGCTATCGATAATTTTCCTTCATCTTCTGCATTTTGAGCTCGAATGAATAAGTCCTTTCTTTCATCCCAATTTCTTGCCATTGCAGCCTCTGCTGCAGCCTCAAATCGTCCTTTTCGTTCTGATTGTGCTAGATGTGGTGCAGACCATTTACGAATTAACCCTGAACGTGTTGCTGTAATCATTGAATCCGGTGTAAGGCCAACGAGTAAGTCTCCTAAGTCCATAGACTCACCAAGGGTTTCAACATCTTCTTCCAATGTCCTTGAGATATGATCGAGGCGCCCTTCAATACCCAATACCCACCAGCCATCAGCACTGTTTATTCCTTCCATGGCTTCAATCGAGTCTGGTTCGAGGCGGATCAAATCATCCCAGCCGAATGGATGAGGAATACCTTGCCACAAACTACCATCACTAGATTGTAATATGATTCTGCCATTTACTAATTCGCTTGACCAACTCCAAATTCTGTCTTCAAGACACCTTTTCTTGTCAGAACCGGTCAATCTACCGCACCAAATCCTTCCATCACTTGCCTGCCACATCAAATGCTCTCTATCCAGCCAGCCAATTAATCTCCTGACCATTCCACTGTCCATACGACGAATTCCTCTTCCCTCCTGTGAGAAAAGATGCATGTTTCCATCTCTACCAGATAAGACCCAACCTCCACCAGGTCTCGCTTTTATTCCAGTAAATCCTCCAGGACTACTTCGACCTTCGTGGAGTAATGAACCATCTCTCGTCGACATAACATAGAATCCATGTGCTGCTAATACTCCAAGAAGACCTTGCCCACTATCAATTGCATGTACTTTGAATGGCATGTCAACAGACCATCTTTCACTGCCATCATGTTCATAGAAAGATAAGTTCAAGCCGCTACTAACAACTAATCCGCCTTCGCTTGCTGCGATGGTCGAAATAATGCTTGGTGTTTGTTTGGACCACGTGATTTCCCAAGCCATTAGAACTCACCCCCCATCATATTCCATGCAGTCAATTGGGCTCTTGCAGATTGAGTTAATGTGAACAGTCGGCTTTTCCCAACTTTGCGAGCATTTAGAACTCCGCTCTTATGTAAGCGGTTACTTATTTGCGACAGCCTAGCTCTTTTTATGTTTAATTCTTGTAATAGTTCTTGATCTGATGGAGAATATTTTCTTTCATTTGCTGTTGCAACAACAACTGCCTCATGAGGTGATAAATTGGATAATACGCTCGGGTTTAATGGGTGATCGATTCTTTCTCCCACTTTTGGTTTCCTCAAGCTTGTAAGTGCATCTATCAATCTCCTTCGATCGATTGTACCATCTTGCTTTTGTGGTGCTAGCAAAGCGGTTTGAAGTGCATTGACTAAATTTGAGAATGTTTTCATATCGCCTTTAGACACAAATTCTGAATCTAATTCCAAGTCTTCCGTACCTTGGTAACTAGTTTCGGCTTCTATCGGAGCACCTTCATCGTCATCAACGTAACCTGTTTCGTCATGTATCATCGCAGTACCATCTCCTTCTAATTCCTCATCACTTGATTCATCGATTAGATTAGAATCTTTGGCTACCCACAATTCTGCCCCTTTTACAGATTCTGATTGCTCATAATCATCCGGATTTTGAGGTGATTTCCCTGGTGCCTCTCTCATTCTTCCGACCAATGAGCCAAACATTCCTGCCATTTCCACTGGTATTGGCTTAGTTGTTTCATTATTGATCTCCTCACTATCATAAACATCAAATGGTGTTTCCTTTAGAGGAGCGTCATTATCCTTTGAACTGCCTAAATCATCTAAATCTAAATCAAATCCAGAAAGTGAACCACCTGGACCATGTATTTCTTGGAAATTATCATCTTGGGTTGTTTCGGAGTTCAGTTCATCGTTTTGTTGTCTAGATTGCCAAGGGGTGGAAGCATCCATGGTCTCTACACCGCTATCTTCTGAAGAATCTATTACTTTTTCAATCGATTCAACGTATTCATCCCCTAGTTCATCCATTAATCCACCAAAAATATCAGTTTGGTCATTATCTGCCGTAGAGGCGTCTAATTTGGCATCATTGTTATTTTCCTCAATACTTGCCTCTGGAACCAAATCATTGCCAGATAGGTCATGCTTAGAGGTGAAAATACCTGTTGTAGATGCTTCTGGTTGTTGTGTAGGCAATATCGCACTCGTATCGAATCCCTTTCTGTCATGTGAAATGTGATTGATGTTATTCTGAGCACCTTGGTTTTGAGCCATACGGTTGTTGTCTACTGCATCCCTCATCACCCTGATAATAGAAGCAGGAAGGCCGTCGGTTATGGCCAATAGGTGCTCAGCATCCTCTTTTGGAAATGCGTATTGAGTGCTACAAGCCGAACTTATTCTAAGATTAACAAGCTCTTGAATTGACTCAACACTTAGCGGATTCAGCGTGGTTACCATGTCAAACCTCTTCAATACCGCTTCTGGTAAATGCGCTTTTTGTTTATGGTCCAAAACCACTACCATCAAAACCTGCAACCGTTCAATTACTGGCAAAGTATCTCTTAGTGCCACATTTAGAACTGCAGAATCAACAGTAGGAACATCGATTACCACCAATGGCAGTTTACCAGTGAAAGATTTACTCGTTTCAACCATTTCAGAAACGATCGCCGTATAGTGTGAAGGAATATTTGGGCCAACTAACTCCAAATATAATGATTCCAGCAAACTTTTAGCGGGAGCAGATGCATGAATATGGTCTAAGTGTAGCGAAAGTGGTGCCTCCTTTCCTAAACACCTCAACAATGAAGTACGTCCAGAACCGACACTACCTACCATCAAAATACGCCTAGTTGAGCAGAAATGGATATGTTGAGCTAGGCTATCAAATACCTCATTACGCCCTACTAAGAGGCTTTTTTGGCCTTCCTCTAGGGGCGATGTAGAAAATGGGTTCTGGAATAATAGAGGAAGTTCAATCTCTTTACCTTCTATCCGCATACTCCGAGCAATTCCAAGTGGGTATTTATTGTTTGACCTAATCAATAGGTCCCGCAGACGTGTTAGCACATGTTAATCAAATCACCATAGCACTAATTTTAGATGTAATAGGCCGAATTAACGCAACTTTAACGCATGGTTAACGCGTTAGGTGAAGCGTTAAACGCGTTAATAGATGACATATCCGAGAAATACGAAAACAACACATCTAGGCCTAATCAAGCGATGTCTTGATGTGATTGAGATTAGTGGCTAAGCATAGAGGAAGCAATATGTCTGTTGAAAATAGTCGCCTCAGTGGTTTTTTCCGCCTATCTGTTGCCGAACGTAGGCAAATCGTTGCCGAAGCGGCAAATCTAAGCCAAGAGCAAATCGATGCACTGGCAGCCCATGGAGAGCTATCTGAAGATGCTGCCAACAATATGATCGAGAATGTGATTGGAACTATGTCCTTGCCCGTTGGAGTGGCAACGAACTTTGTTATCGACGGAAAACACTACCTAATACCATTCTGTTTGGAGGAGTCAAGTGTTGTTGCTGCAGCATCCAATATGGCTAAGCGTTGCCTTTCTAGAGGCGGTTTCCGCACAAATAATGATGGCCCAATGATGATTGGGCAATTACAGATTCTAGATCTAACAGATATTCCATCTGCAATTTCAATTATTGAAGATTCCAAGGATGAATTGATGAAAATATGTAACGACAGGCCAAGTACGATGATCAAACTAGGTGGTGGGTGTAAAGAAATCGAATTGAGAGTGATTGAAAGCCTATCTGGGCCAATGCTAATACTGCATATTTTAGTCGATACAAGGGATGCTATGGGTGCAAATGCAGTTAATACAATGGCCGAACTAATATCTCCAGAAGTTGAAAGACTAACCGGTGGAAGAGTCCACTTGAAGATACTATCCAACCTTGCAGCACATCGTTTGGCAAGAGTTGAGGCCACCTTTACTGCCGAAGAGTTATCGGATGATGGAACTCGTGAAAATGGTTTACAAGTCATTACTGGTATATTAGAGGCATATCATTTCGCAATTGCAGACCCCTTTAGGGCCGTCACTCATAACAAAGGAGTGATGAATGCTATCAGTAGCGTTTCTGTAGCCTGTGGACAGGATTGGAGAGCAATAGAAGCAGGATGTCATGCTTGGGCATCACATCAAGCAGGAATATACTCATCGATGACACAATGGGTGCAGGACGAGAATGGTGACCTTGTGGGCTCTATTGAGACTCCAATGGCCGTAGGGATTGTAGGGGGGGCGAGTAAGGTACACCCTGTTGCCAGGGCTAATTTAGCTATTCTCGGAGTCGATTCCGCTCAAGAATTAGCAGGCGTCATCGCAGCATCTGGATTAGCACAGAATCTAGGAGCTCTAAGAGCGCTATCAACTAGCGGAATCCAAGCTGGCCATATGAAACTACATTCTCGCAATATGGCGGTTAGCGCAGGCGCTTCAGGCGATGAAGTTGGAATCATAGCACAGCGATTACAGGCTTTCACTGGTCCAAAAACTCAAACTAAAGTCCAAGAGTTACTTGAGCAACTAAGAAATGAATAATTTTATTCTTCTTGTTCTAAAATGGGCAGAGTTGATTGTACTGTTAAATCTATGTCCTCTTCTTCCAGCAGTGCTTCAGCACCAACCATTCCATCTAGCATCCCAGATGATTGAACCTGTTCTCTAAACCATGCCTTAACCTTCTTTCTTTCTGTAAATGGACAACCAAATGATTCCGAAAATCTTCGAGTAGTGATCAATCTACGCGTATTTCCATCCTTTCTTCGGTCAACCATTCCCAATTGCGCTAGTTCTCGGACGTAATCATATGCTTTTTGCCCTAATAACTCAACTAATCTTGATTGGGCCATAGGCTGGTGGTATGCGATTAGAGCTGCTGCTTTGAGTAACTTTTGAGGAATTTCAGTTCTTGCCTCTTTAGGCAGGTGGTCTGCAATTTGCGGCTTGACTTCAATCGCCCAACGGTTACCGATTTCTGCAATTTGTAGAGCTCCGCCTCTGCGGCGCTTCAAGGTAGCTCTAAGTGAATTAAGAGAATCCACCATCTCTTCTTCATCATATCCTAATGATTCCGATAACTCTGAAATAGCCATTGAACGACCTGCTCCAAACAATGTTGCTTCGAGTAATGATTCTAATGGTAACTCACTCATGTAAATAACTCCTTACTCCACTAACCACTCATGGTCACCTAATGATTCCTCAAGATTATCTGGATTGTTTTTATTTAACTCAACAGCATTTTCTTGAGTCGTAATATGTTGCACTTGTTCTGGCCCCAATACAATTTCAACTACTTCTTCTACTTGCAATAATTCTGCAGCCTTTTTCAAAGATCTTTCTTCCTTCAGCTTCGCTTTTTTAGCCCTATCAACCAAGTTGTCAGCATGGCGTTGCGAACCTGTAACTTGTTCTTGAATACGAATAGATTCTTGTTCCTGCTCCGATTTTATCATTTCAATAATCTCAGTAAAATTATTATCTGGCCTTAAGTCTTCAAGATAGATTACCCCATCCGGGACAGTGTCTTGATAAATGCTAGCAATTCCACGGTGTGTCAAGAATAAACCTGCAATAAAGGAAGAGACCTTTGCTTCATCTTGATATCCTTCAGGCACTGAACCATATGTTTGTTCCAGGATTAGTTTCAACTCCCCCATCACATCAGCAACTGGCACATCATTGGAACCGGCTTTGAGGCATGTTTGCCTCAATGCTCGCCAACAGCGCTCTATATCACCCTCCAGGTCTTCATTGTGCATTCTACCACCAATATTGGATAAGTATTCAGATAATTCTTTTTCATGGGCAATCCTATTGATCTCTCTTAATTTCAATTCTTCTGCATCATCTGCAGCATCCTTGAATGCAGATAACAATTCACCAAGAGTCACTGGTCGTCCTTCTGCCCTACGAACTCTCTCACCAAATAGTGAAGGTAAAACGGAGTCAGCACCGCCTTCGAGGACAGTATTGGTAAAGAAAAATGCTTCATCATCGTATTCTGCTTCCCAGCCGAATTCCATTTCATCATCCCAATCGTCTTCTTCATCAGCGCGTTGAACTCTTTCAAACAATATTGCTGCTTGGTGATTCAACACTTCCCACGAAAGACGAATTAATCGTCCACAGGCAGGCAAATCTAATCCGGATGCTTGTGATTTTACTCTCGTAGTAAATACTTTCAGGAATGCTGATAAATCGATATTCCAGGCATCTAAACCCTCTTCCCTTACCAGTGATAGAACTAACGCTACAGAACGATCAAAAGGATCTTCGAGGCTTTGATGTTCAGCTTCTTCAGTTTTTGCGATATCGATAATACGGTCACTAAAAGACTGAGCTTCATCACTTTCTTCACCAGACTCTAGTAACTGATCGATGATATCCTGCCTGAGGAACCATTTATCCAAAACAGCCTGGTGTTCCGCCATTATTCTCACTCCAAGGTTTCCTCTTCGCCAACAACTTGTGCTTGTTCAACTTCAGCCTCAACATCTTCTTCTGCCAATATTGCCTTGGTGATTTCTACCCTTTCTTCAATGTCTTCAGTCATATCGGCAGTACGTTCGCTCAAAGATGCAAGAGTGCTTGATTCTTCATCGCTTTGTGACATATTATCATTCAAAAGTGACAATATGCCGCCTAATGAACTAGGAGCTTCCAATGAATCAGGTACTAATGGCATCTCAATCAAGGCCGCTGCTGCTTCATCAACACGTGATTGATTTTGTTCAGATGCCTCATTCGCTTCTTTCCAAGCCTTAGCACCCAATTCCAATGCTCTTTCCTTATCGAAATCAACAATACGACGACTACATCCATCGCCACCGTGTGTAATTCCGATGTGGTGGTCGGCTAAGCGCAATGAAACCTTACGCAGTGTTACCATGATGAATTGTGCTCTCTTTGAACGTTCACTACACATCTTAGCAATTCTTTCAGCATTATACCCGTCAAGATTTTGGTCAACTTCATCAAAGTAGTAGAATGGGCTAGGATCATAATCCTGTATTGCAAAAATTAAGGCAAGTGCGGCCATTGATTGTTCACCACCCGATAGTTGGTGGCGTGTAACCTTAGCAGATTTTCCACGTGGTTGTGCCCATACCTCTAGACCGCCCTTGAATGGTTCTTTTGGATTCTCAAGGAATAATTCACCACGACCTCCATCGCTTAGAGCGTTGTATGCAACCTTGAAATTCTCATTTACCTTCTCAAGGACATTTAACAGGCGTTCCTTTCTTTGCGATTCTAATTGCTCTGTAACATCCAATAAATGCTTACGGCGACTCTGTAATGTTTTGAAATCATCTTTCATTTCGTCAAGTCTTTCTTGACAATGGTCGTATTGTTCAATTGCAAGCATATTGACCGGACCATAGCCTTCAAGCCGACGCTCAAGCCCTCTAACTTTCTTCTCCGCATCCCCAACGCTAGGTAGGGTAACATCAATTTGTGCTGGTTCAATATCTGAATCTGACATTTCAGACAATAAATCATCCAGAGTTTCTTGCTTTAATGTCAATGAACGACCAATCTCTTCGGCCATTTGGGTACGAGAAGTTGCATCATTTGCTTTCTGAGTCAAATCTGCTCTTAGTGAAGCCCTCTCCTCAACTAATTGAACACGCTCATTCTCCAATCCTTGATTTTCTTCAAGGAATTCAGAACGCTCAATTTCCTTGGCTGTGAGTTCTATAGAATCGGTTGCTATGGCTGCTTGCATTAAGTCTATCTTTTCACTACGAGAGACAATAGCAATTTCAATAGCAGCGATTCTACCATCTAATTCGACTACTCTGCTATCGAGTAAATCTCTGTGATCTGAACCACTAGCAAGTGCATCTTGAGCCCGATTCCTCAGCCCCTGAGCCTCCAATCTCTTGACTTCCGCCTTGTGTAATCTCTCCTTGAGATGTGCCGGGCTGGCATTTTCTAGACTTGCTTGTGCCACAGTTCTATCACTTTCAGATTGCTCAAATTGTTTTTGGGCAACATCTAATGCTGCGAGTGTTTGACTCGCTTGGCTTTGCAAAGTACTTAATTTTCTTTCAATCTCAGCAACTGCTCCCAGTGACTTGTTATGATTTGTTCTAGATTGTTTTAGTTCAGCACGCCATTCTTGTTGCTTTGAAGCATGCTCTCCATCGGTGAGTGTATTGATTTTCGCTCTTACTTCGGACTGGACCTTCCTAGCATCTATAAGTGCCCCATTTACCGTTTCTGACATCAATCTTAGCCGTTCTACTTCCGCTGTCAGTGACTCTACTTCGTTAGCACCTTGCACTCTGCCTCCGAATGAAACTGACATTTTGCGCTTAGAACCACCGATCATTGCACCGCCTGTTTCGGTAATATCACCACGCAGTGTTACTAATCTCACACCACCCATATTTGCTCGGGCAGTTGACATTGAATCTACAATGAGAGTGTTTCTCAAAGCAAAACGAACTGCGATATCGATTCTAGGGTCATAATCAAGTAATTCGTAAGCAAATCCAACAACACCTGGTTTTCTTGCTACCATAACAGCCTTACCAGCCGCTCTAGTATTTGCTAGTCGGTTTAGAGGAAGGAATGTTGCTCTTCCAGCTCTTTTCTCTTAAAGCCATTTGATTGCATTTGCTGCAACTTCATCGTTTTCAACAACAACAGAAGTCATTCCACCACCTATTGCGGCCGATAATGCATCTTCATGAGAACTATCTTTTGGAGCACATAATTCAGCTATTGTCCCGATAATACCGCGTAATTCGCCTCTATCTCTTGCTGCAATTACAGCCGCTGAACCACCTGCTAACCCTTTAGCACCGGTTCGAGATTCCATTTCATTTCTTGCGCTAATCAATTTGCGTTCAGTTTCACGAAGCCGATTCTCAACAAGTTGTGATTCTTCGGCTAATTTTGATTCTGCGTTATGTGATGCGTGTAATTCGGTTGCGAGTTTCACTCTATCTTTTTCTGGATCTACGCCACCAAATTCTTCACCCTTAAGTTCAAGTTCCTCAAAGGCCATTCGTGCCTCTTCAGCGGCTTCTTGAGCAGTAACCAATTGCTCTTCGATCACTTCTGCTTGAGCCGCAGTCCGGTCAACCTCACTTTGTGCATCCGCCATTGCTTTGCGACATAGTTCAACCTTCTCGGTAGCTTTTGATAGATTGCGTGATAATTGGGCTGTTGATTCACCAGATGACTCCAGTAGTTTACTTACATCTGCTTCTTCTTGTTCGGCTTCTTGGAATGCTGTTTTGGCACTTTCCAAATCGGTTCTAGCTGATGAAAGGCTTTCTGCAAATGCAGTCAAGGACACTTTTGCTTCCTTGAGACTATCAAACAACTCTTGTAATTCAAGTTTATCTTCTACGTCTTTTTCTTCAGCATCCCGTATCAAATCTCCATTGGTGGCAATGGTAACTTGGAGATTCTGAATCTGTTGCTGCAACCCATTGGTGTCTCCGCCCATTAGGGCATCAATTTCTTTTTGTAATTCACCAATTTGATCTTCTAAGCCAAGGAGGACCTTGCTTCCTTGCCTTACTTCTTCTTTAAGATCATTTGATTCCGTAATATATCTGCTCTGTTCGTTGACTTGGTAAGCGATCTCTGATTTTTGTGACGCATATTTGGCCTGATAGGAAATTATTCTTGAATCTGTTAGTTCTGTCACCAAATCTCGCACTTTAATTGCAAGGTCTTTCTCTTTCTTCAAATCCTTGAGGCGTCCTTTTTGCTCCTCTTCAAGCCTACCGATTCTTTCAATATATCCTTCAACTTGATTTCTTTGCTTATCCGCCTTTCTTATTTCATCATCATATGAAGTGACGCCAGCAACACCATCTAACACCTTGCGGCGTTCTTTAGAAGTCATTTTTGCTAGATTGGTCACATCGCCTTGAAGAACGATGTTATATCCATCTGGGCGAGCATTTGCCGCACCTAGAAGGCGATGGAATGATTTTTGGGTACTCTCAACCCCGTCTAGAAGATATTGAGTTACCACATTATTTGCTTTGGTCAAACGAACTGTACGAGATAAACGAACTTCTTCTAAATCGATTGGAAGACGGCGGCGGCCGTTAGATAATTTTGGATTGGCAAACACTAATGTGACCGAACATGAACGTGCTGGTTTGTTGTTTTTACCACCATTGAAAATCAAATCTTTTGAATTCTGAGCCCTAATAACCTTGTTTGAACGAGGTCCTAATACAAATTGAACTGCATCACCGCAATTGGATTTACCTGAACCATTAGGCCCAGTAATCGCTGTGAAACCTCTATCCAAAGGAACTGTTACTTCGCCTTTAAATGATTTAAAATTACAAACTTCAAGTGCTTTAAGATACATCCCTATCCCTCATTGTCGAGAATTTCGCCCCGACCTTAATCTCGTCACCCATCGCGACAGGTCTTAAACAATCGCTTTGTCAACGGAACAGTAGGGCGGTTTTGGATACTAAAGAGAAAAAGCCAAATACACTTTTTACACATACAATAATTGAAATTATAATTTTCTGAAAAGACTCACAGTAAGCCTTTGTTAGCACATTTATTACATCCAGTTCCTGAACCATATGGGCATGTTGCAAAGACCTTAACCCCAACACTTGACTTTCGCATTGCCAAATCGTAGTCAGGCCTCAACAAATTGGAAATTCTTGACGCAGCAATACTATCGGTGCCAACTGCGTTTGTCTGGTGATTGAAAGTGGAACGGAATTTATCGGCAACTACTCTTCTCCTTTCAATTGAAGTCTGGGTTGATTGTTGCGCTTCGGATTCCCAGTATTTCGGACCCCGCAGTAAAAACGCACCTAATATTGCGATTGCGATTTGCACTACCCAAGGCGACAAATCGATAGGTATCAGTTCTGCTAAACCGGTTGAATTGGCAGGCATAGGAAGTAATTGTAGCCTGTCAAGAATGGCAAGTGCGAAAAGTACCCCTCCAGCGACCATGGCTATTTTTCTAGATCTAGCAACCCATCTAGCACCCTTAGGCAATTTAAAGCGCCCAGCCAAGACAATCACCAATCCTTCTAGAAGCATGATGAAATCCGCACCACTCCAATCCCCGGTAGTGCCTAGACAATAACTCTGACCACTACTTTCTAAACTGTTTGATATCTCGTCAAAAGAACATTGTGGCTCGGTCATTTTCAACACAGAAATTGTGGAATTTGGAGCCCCATCTATTGCAACTGGTGCAACGATACCAAGTTGGACATTACAGATTACAAATGAGATTAGTGCAATGCCAAAAAGGGTTGCAATCTTCTTCTTCAACCCCGCCATGTACCTCTTTATCCACATCTATTTCATAGTGCTATCGCAACCGATGGCGTGAAGAAGTGCAGAGTTGTGGCAATGTTAATGAGGACGAGTGACGCTTCTCAAATCGTCATCATAGGTAGTGGGATAGCGGGATTGTTTTGCGCAATTCGTCTTGCAAATGCCGGACACTTTGTCAAAGTAATTACCAAACAGAGACCTATTGATTCATCGACTAATTGGGCCCAAGGAGGCATTGCTGCAATTCTCGACAAAACAGATGGAATTGGTCTTACTTCACACATTGAAGATACTCTGAAAAGTGGAGGAGGACAATGTGATATTTCAGTAGTAAATAGCGTAATTAATGAAGCGAGTGATAGGATACAAGACTTGCTAGACATTGGTGTTGATTTTGAAAGAGATGTTGATGGCGAATTCCATTTGGCCAAAGAAGGTGGGCACTCTAGTAGACGTATTTTACACTCAAAGGATGCTACAGGAAAGGAGATTGAACGAGCCCTTAGTCAAACTGCTGAGCATCATGAGAATATTGAATTAATGCCCAATAATCTAGCGATTGACCTTATTCAGTGCGAACACGGGAATCCTAAAGCAGGAATATCTGGCGTTTGGTGTTTGGATCAAACAACTCAAACTGTGATGACCGTACATGCTGACACCCTCATCTTAGCAACTGGAGGTTTCGGCCAATTATGGTCTCAGACAACCAACCCAAGTGTTGCTACAGGTGATGGTTTGGCAATGGCTTTCAGAGCTGGTGCTGCGGTGAAAAATCTCGCATATATTCAATTCCACCCTACGGCTTTAGCAGTGAAAAGTGATAGGCCATTCTTAATCACAGAAGCGATGCGTGGAGAAGGTGGCGTGATACTTGATAAAGAGGGATTAGGAAAATGGCAAACTCAGTGTAAAGAGAATGGGAGAATCATATCTCCTGAGCCATATTCATTTACTTTGAAATATTCAAAAATGGGATCTATGGCGACACGTGATATTGTTGCTAGAGCGATAGATAGGCAAATGAAAATAACAGGAGATTCACATGCATTCCTAGTTACTTCGCATCTTGATGAGTCTCTCCTTAACTCGCATTTCCCAACTATTAGTTCTAGATTGTAAAAGCATGGTTTGAAACTCGGACATGACCCTCTACCAATTTCTCCTGCTGCACATTATGCAGTAGGAGGCTTGCCAGTAGACGATATTGGACGCCCTTTTGTCAAAGATAGTGGTGAAATATTTCCACGCTTATTTGCAATTGGTGAAGTAGCATGTACTGGAATGCACGGTGCAAATCGCTTAGCATCTAACAGTTTGCTAGAAGCGGTAGTATATGCTGCAAGGGCAGCCGAACATATCATCTCAAACCCCCCGACTAAACATCAAAATGAACTACCTGATTGGAGAGCGGATGGACTAGACAATCTATCCGAGCATACTCCTGTAGTTCATGATAAGAATGAATTGAGGCAAACTATGACACAAGAAGTTGGAATCGTAAGACGCTTTAGTAGATTAAATCGGGCTGCGAGGAGATTAGAGTTACTAGGGCAAGAAGTTGATAGGTTGTGGAGAGAATCAATACCTACTCGTTCAATTGTTGAACTAAGAAATCTAATATTGGTCGGCCAACTTGTTACTGAAGATGCTTTAACAAGAAAAGAAAACTGTGGACTGCATTTCAATCAAGACCTGGTCAAGGAGTGATCAGTTCAATTATTGAAGCAAGCATATTGTTTAATGGAGTACTGATGCCAAGTTTCTCTCCCCGATTTACTATTTCTCGATTTAAAACTGAAATTTCAGTAGTTGCTCCAGCCTTCACATCTTCGAGCATACTACATGAGTTTGAAGATGTTGAAATTAATACCTGTCTCAAAGTATCTTCTAATTGCTGATCTGTACCAACATCTATCTGTTCTGCCCTAGCAACATTGGCACCTTCTATCATCGTAAATACGGCATTGGCAAACATTTCTTCCTTCAATAATTCCCCGTTTTCAACACCTGCCATTGCAGCTAGAGGATTGATTGCGATGTTTATCAAGACCTTATTCCAAACCAAACTACGACCATCTTCAACAATTTCACAATTAATCCCACTACTGCTGAGACTATCTTTGAAATCACTTAATTTTTCATTCTGTGACACCACTGTATTTGCAAGATGCAATTGGCCTCTACCAGCCCAGCGAACCGTTGAAGGAGTTGCTATATTCGCTCCATGAGTTGTTGAAGCATATACGACTCTATGCATACCCAATTCATGGCAAAGTCTCTCAACATTGCCCAATCCATTGGTAATGGCGAATGCAATGCCATCTGTTTTGAGTAATTTGGCGGCCAAGTTACACAGATTATCAAGCGAACTGGATTTGCCTGCAATTATTACAACGTCTGCACTACCGTCAAAATGACTCGGAATGCCAACCTCATCGAAAGTCAACTCAAATCTTTGATTTTCTACAGAAAATAATTCTTCACCGGTTACAGTGATTCCATCTTTTGCAATCATAGCCATATGTTCGCCGCGTCCATGGAGATGTATCTCATGCTCAGTGCGCGATAAAAGAGCTGCGAATAATGTTCCGATGGAACCTACACCTAAAATAGAAATTCTCATATTCAAACCTCAGATGTAACTACCTAGATGGATTACTACACCACCATCTTGATGACTTATCCACATAGTAGAAAATGTGCTATTTGATGGCATGAAACTGAATTCAGTCATACCTTGATCAAGTGATGTTGAACTGTTTATTACTTGCCACGAAGAACCACTACCCTCATTTGCCACCATAACTGGAATAGAACTGTTTGAAGGATTATAAAATGAGAATGTGGACATACTATCCGACGAGATAAGGCTCCCGTTTGTTGCAGCTGCCCAAATATTACTCCATAAGCGATAACTAATATTTGAATGGACCAAAATTAACTCAGGTCCTTGTTCCACTGCAAAGGTTGTTTGTGGATTTGGATTTAATTGATTTTGACACAAACTCACATTGAGACCTTCTTCCATTATCAGTGTCAAATTTGTTTCATTTACAAGCGCTGGAATTTGGCCTTCGTTTCTAACACTCATATCCCATATCCAATCACCATCCACTGGACTTGGAGGGGTACTGATGTGCGAATCAATTGGGCATTGTTCACCTTGTTTAAGCAGACCACCTGTAGCAAATTCTGCCCCATATCCTTGAATGCCATCACCTAATATTTTCCAACCATCTTGCGGAACTATTGCCTTCAATGGTTTTGCAGGCATTGTGGCTGCGAAAATAATACCATTCAGCGAGATATGATTTAGATCCCATGCTCTCAAGATTATTGGGTCTAGCCCGATTACACAAACTTCATCAGGTATTTCACTCAAATTCGCATCCATATCGGTTTGCCCTTCAATCCAATACAGTCTTGTTTCAGTGGTAAAAGCAGTGTTGGCATTAGGGAAACTGACTAACAAAGACTCTTCAGGCCCTATATCTCCATTCAATTTGACACAACGTTTAACCTCGCCATTATCCTCAACAATATTCCAATCTGATGATGGATAAACTTCGAGGGCTGGGCTAACTTGTAGATATTGTAATTGGTAACCTTCCTCAGTTGACATTAGCAAAGAGAAATTTTCTCCCAGTGGAGAATATAGGGATTGATTCCAACTGATTATCAAGTCAAATGTAGCAAATTTACCAGGCAATAAGTCTTCACCACACCCTAAACCGTTGATGTTGAGAGAATCTTCCCCTTTACAATTCCATTCATAATCCCATTCACCGATAGATTGACCTCCCTCTCTAACCACATCGATGGCATAAGAGTGTTGAACGAATGATGGATTGATAATTTTAATTGTCAAGTTGGTCATCCAGACACCATCATCACCTCTAGATGCAGCCTCTATTTCGTCAAATTCGAATACCAATGGTGATTGCCAATCATCATGTAATAACACTGGAGATTGGCTTGGCAATGCTAACATAAAGAATAAGAAAAAGAAAATACCGAGCCTTTTTTCTGTTTTAAGGTCCAACCCCGCAGGCTCGTCCAATACTATCGGCACCCTAGGCTCCCCTCCCATATAATACAAGAATGGCAATATCAATGCCAGCACAAGAGTCCAAACTGAAAATCCGTCAAAGGCTTTGAACAGCCAAGCAAATATTAGAATTACGAAGAATAATCTAACTTGGGTACCTGAATTTCTGGCCATCACCGAACCTAGGCGAGAAACCATCAATCTTCCACCAGGGAATGTGGGAATCGGAAGTAGGGAAATCCAACCAAAGAATGTCAAAACTGAACCTGCTTTAGCCAATGGATGCGCCCAAGCAAGCCGAATAGGAATATCATCATAAAATAAAACAGCCAATAATTCAACGATTAGAGGAGGTTCTATAGAGCGCGGCGCAGATACTATGTTTACTAATTCAGGGGTTAAAAATATTCCAATTGCCCATAAAACAAAACCGCTACAAATCATTACCGCCGGCGCGATTATTGAGATAGTTCCCAACTGACTTCTATTATCCCATGGACGAGAACTCATCCGAGGTAATGATGAAATTAGCAATAGTCCGAAAGGCCATATTAGTGTGGATGGTGAAAACAATCCCACTGACCAGAATGCAATTGAGATATCTGGAATTGGAGCGATATGACCTAATCTGAGACCTTGTCTCGCATCAGCCTTAACCTGTATCACCGATGCCAAAAATAGTGTTGCCAATATCGGCAAGGTAAATCCAATAAATGAATCAAGGAATAATCCATAACCAAACCAACCTCCCTCAGGTAATGTGTTTTCTATCCACAAAGAACCTGCTAAAGTTGCGGTTAATGCGGTCATAGACCATAAAAACAAGTGCACTTTTATTGTAGGAAATTGCCGGTCTGGCATCGGTAGAATAGTTACTAACCATGGGTCATCGTTCGACAACCTTGCCATCCATCCAAGTTTAGCTATATGTGAATTGATCTTTTTCAAAGAGTCATGGACATCTCCGTCTTGTTTGACATCGATAATCCAACTTGGCCATCGGCCTCCAATCTGTTCAATCAGGTAGTATTCCCGACTTAGAATATTTCCTAAAAGAGCGTGCTGGTCCCATGCTTTCTTGTGAGCAGTCATCTGCTCAAGGTCGACTGTAGAATTGCTATCGTCATCCATACAACATCCACCTCAAGAAACGCTCAGCACCACTCCATCTTCAATCAATCCCCCACACAGCCTCAACTGAAGTGAAGATGATAGTGAAATATGGTTCACTTATTCTTGAATCTCTTCAAACGGAAGGTTTCTTCTCTTTCCATTTCTTCAAGACGAAGTTGAATGAAAACTCTCGCCTCTTCTAATTCTGGAATAACCTTGAACTCAAGTGCATTGACTCTCCTCTTCGTTGCTTCAATTTCTGAAAGTAATCTTTTCAAAGTACCTTCCATTTCTGCAGCCCGGACAACCTTCTCAATCAAATTACCAAAAGAATCGCTAGCCTCGTCAATATATGGTGAAGAACCAATGTATCCAACTCCTCTTTCCGAGAATGTTGATTTCAAATTACTTCCACTGACACTTGGCACTACAACACCCATAATATTTCTCCGTTCAACTTCAACCTGCGGAGTTGCTGTGTTTGCTATTGCAGCAGCACGAACAGCCAAACCACCTTCAATCGCATTAGCTAAGTCAATGCGTTGCTTTGCTAGACGGTATGTGTCGGTAAGATCTCTCTTAGCCTCAATCATTTCAGATAATAACTTACGGAATTCATGGAAAAGACCATCACGCTTCATCTTGAGAAGTTTATACCCATTTTTGGTTTGCTTGATGCGCCCCTTGAGTTTGATAAGTTCACTGCGTGTTGGTTTAATATCGAGTGCCATAACTTTCACCTCCTCTCCTTATTCTATAGTAAAACTCACTTCCGGTTGTCAGGATGATACTTGTCAATCCACTTTTGGTCTAGACGTACTAGATATTTAGTGTCGATACGAGACATCAAAGTCCAACATAGGTCGAGCGTTTCATCAATACTACGATTCTCATCACGGGATTGACGAAGGAACTTATCTTCGAAAACACCAGAGAATTCTAGAAGTTGCTTATCACGTTCGTTCAGTGCATCTTCACCAACAATCGCAACAAGACCTCTTAATTCACGGCCTTGAGCATATGCTGCATACATTTGGTCAGAAACAGACTTGTGGTCTTCACGAGTTGTCTTCTCTCCAATACATGAACCCATTAAACGGGACAATGAAGGTAATACGTTGATCGGCGGATAGATACCTTGCTGATGTAATTCACGAGAAATTACGATTTGACCCTCGGTAATATATCCAGATAAATCTGGAATAGGGTGGGTAATATCGTCACCAGGCATTGTTAGAATAGGGAATTGGGTGATTGAACCCTTCTTTCCTTTAACCAATCCAGCACGCTCGTAAAGCATTGCTAAGTCAGTGTACATGTAACCTGGATATCCACGACGCCCTGGAACTTCTTCACGAGCAGCTCCAATTTGACGTAGTGCATCACAGTAGTTTGTCATATCAGTATAGATGACCAGTACGTGGTAATCCTTTTCGAATGCAAGATATTCTGCAGCAGTTAATGCAAGACGAGGTGTAATAATACGCTCAACAGCAGGGTCATCCGCTAAGTTAACGAATAAAACCGCATTTTCAAGCGCACCTGTTCTCTCTAAATCAGCACGGAAGAAATTGTATTCTTCTGCAGTGATACCCATAGCACAGAATACTACGATAAATTCTTCATCTGAACCGGTTAACTTTGCTTGACGTGCAATTTGCAATGCAATATCATTGTGTGGTAGACCTGATGCTGAGAAAATCGGCAACTTTTGTCCACGAACCAAAGAAGTACAACAGTCAATAGCTGAGATTCCAGTGTGAATGAAATCGTGTGGGCTACGGCGGCTGTACGGATTGATAGCAGCACCAATAATGTCAGCCTTCTCATCTGCAACGATATCTGGTCCTCCATCTCGAGGTCTTCCAGCACCATCTAGAATACGTCCTACTAAATCGGTTGAAACTGGGAGTTTGAAAACATCTCCCATGAAGGTTACACCTGCTTCTCTATCAATTTTAGCAGTTCCTTCAAACACTTGCACGATAACTAAATCATCAGATGTATCAAGAACTTGTCCGTTCTTAATCGTTCCATTGGATAATCGCAATGATACGATTTCACCAAAAGCAACAGGTTCGGTCTTATTCAAGAAAACTAGCGGTCCCTTGACGTCTGTAATTGTTCTATATTCCTTTCCAGTCATGATAATTCCCCCTCAGTTCTCCTCCACGGTAGCAGCTATTTCAGCGAGCATGGTTTTTACCATGTCATCGATGGTGTCGACATATCCTTTATTCAAACGACCACGCATTAGATCTGAACGTGAAGGGACGTTTACTACATCCGATAGTTGAGACCCTGATGCCATTGCTGACTTAGCAGATTCTTGGAATGCAAGAATTGCTTTTGCCATCTTGTATTGCAAGTTAATATCACAATATGCATCTACTTCGTGGAATCCATTTTGTTGTAGGAAATATTCACGTATCATACGAGCTACTTCAAGTGTTAATTGTTGGTCAACAGGAAGTGCATCGGAACCGACAAGTTGTACGATTTCTTGCAATTCGGATTCGATTTGCAGCAATCCAGATAGTTCGATACGGATTTCAGGGAAATCTTGTGCGATGTTATCTCTGAACCATTGGTCAAGACTTTGTGGGTAGAGTGAATATGAATTCAACCAGTTAATCGCTGGGAAGTGGCGTTGACGAGCAAGACCAGCATCCAGACCCCAGAATACCTTGACAATACGAAGTGTACCTTGTGATACTGGTTCTGAAATATCTCCACCAGGTGGTGAAACAGCCCCAATAACGGTAATTGAACCGTCTTCTCCATTCAAGGTTTCAACACGACCAGCACGTTCGTAGAACTCGGCAATACGAGTTGATAGGTAAGCAGGATATCCTTCTTCACCAGGCATTTCTTCAAGACGAGAAGAAATTTCACGCATTGCTTCAGCCCAACGGGATGTTGAATCTGCCATCAAAGCAACGTCGTAACCCATATCACGATAGTACTCGGCGATTGTAATTCCTGTGTAAACAGATGCTTCACGTGCAGCCACTGGCATATTCGAAGTGTTTGCAATCATTACTGTTCTTTCCATCAATGGTTTTCCAGTGTTTGGATCTATCAAGTGAGGGAATTCGTCCAATACTTCAGTCATCTCATTTCCTCGCTCCCCACAACCGATGTAAACAACAAGTTGTGCGTCAGAGTACTTTGCTAGAGATTGCTGTGTAACAGTCTTACCAGACCCGAATGGACCTGGAATACCTGCTGCACCACCCTTTGCCAATGGGAAAAGGAAATCAAGAATACGCATTCCAGTAATAAGAGGGATTACTGGTGGATACTTTTGTTGATAAGGACGTGGTGTTCTAACTGGCCACTTCTGCATCATCTGCATATCACTTCCATCTTCAAAAGTACAGATGGTTTGTGTGACATTGAAATCTCCAGATTCGATAGACTTGACTACACCGCCCGTTCCTGGGACCGCCATAATCTTGTGAATGATCGTATCAGTTTCTTGTACGTGTCCAACAACTTGTCCTCCAACAACAGTATCTCCAACGGAGACTTGTGGTTCAAAAGTCCAAATCTTCTCTAGGTCAAATGCATCTGCATCGACACCACGAGTAAGGAATACTCCCATTTCTTTTTCAAGTGTAGGAAGAGGTCTTTGAATTCCATCGTAGATTTGAGTTAACAAACCAGGTCCAAGTGAAACTGAAAGAGTCTCACCAGTATTCACTACGATTTCACCAGGGCGTATTCCAGATGTATCCTCGTAAACTTGGATAACAGCCTTATCACCGTGTAATTCAATCACTTCGCCCATTAGGCCTTCCGTTCCAACACGGACAACATCGTACATTGCCGCTTTCATATCAATGGCAGTAACCACTGGACCTGAAATACGGTAAATCAATCCTTCATTTTTCATCTTTTATTCCTCCATTATTTTTTTGGAAATCATTTCCATAAGTCGACTCCGATTGCCTTACGAATTGTATCTCGTAAGGTGGTGTCCTCCTCAGTACCGATACCAAGAACGGTTGGGGAGACGGATGCTGAGAGTCTTGCACGAAGACGCTCAGGCAATGTGGCTTGGGTTGCGGAGTCGATTACGACAACCCCCACTTCTTTGTTATTTAGTAATCCACTCAATGTTGAAACCATGGCCTCATCATCTTCTGGATTGTAGAGTGTAGAAATTCCAGCAAGCTGGAATCCGAGTGTGAATTCTGGTGTCCCGACTATTACGATATCCATATTTCCACCTCAGAGTATGTGTGCCTCTAACACTTCAGCTGGCAGTCCTGCTAGACGCCCACGAACGATTAAACGCAAATCTGCAACTTCCTGTACCTTCATTGCAACATAATTGACGACAGGTAAGGCTGAAACAGGGTGCAGGTAGCTCATGCGTTGTAATAATGCGTGTTCTCTAGCATTAAACCAAGTAATGACTGGATCAAGGCTGTTTACGGATTTCGCTTCTGCCAATGCTCCTTCAAATTCTTGCATATCAAATCGATTAGCGCTTCTTAGAATGTCAAGTGCTGCATTTTTACCACCTGCAGCAATAGAAGAAAATGCTCTTTCTGGAATCAATCTACCTCCAGGAATTAACATCTCTGGGACGTCATCGTTGTCAATACCAACCGCTTCAGCCTCGATAATATTGAGGATGTTACGGTGGTCTATTTCAGATTTCAATAAATCTTTCAAGAATCTAACGCCTGCTCCTTTGATACTGAGTGACGCTAGAGATCTCTTGAAATAATGTCTATCAAGAGCATTTTCATAATCTGCTAATCTTGCATCATCAGGTAAAGACATAAGATCTGAACCGAATGACATTCTGCGCATTTGAGTTGCTGCTGATCTCAGATCATCTGCATTTTCTACCATTTTCAACCAAGGTGTATTGATATCATTCAATGCTGGCAAGATATTGTTTGACACTTTATCTTGGTCCACATCGTTAATTACTGCACGTAGAACTACCTTAGCGTTTTGATACTCAAAACGAAGAGTGTATACTTCTACCATTGCACGTATTGCACCATTGCACATTCCTACAATTTCCTTTAACTCATGTTCCAAGTTATGTGTAAGTGCTGCCTCAACTAAATCTCCACCAGAATACTTTCCAGCGTATAAATCCATTTCTGCTCGGTAACCCATGTCCCCTACAGCAACGGTCATTTGTTCAGGTGATTGATTGATTAACTGACGTAGGCGTGCTCGATCTGCTAGTTTTTGCCTACGCGATTTAGCGCGAGCAGCCACATATGGTGTATTACCGAGCATTGCCATAATTATTCCTCAATTGAAAAGTGTTGAATTGATTAAAGAGCGCTTGTCAGACCAAACTTGGTCAAGAAGCGTATCAAATCTCATGTCGTAAGAAACTGAACCGTCTGCTGCTTCAAGAATGAAGCCACCTAAGCCTTCAACATCATCACCAATGGATCTAGAGCCTGCAATTCCCGATAGGGCTGCACGGTCGATTGCAACTGGGCGAACAGTAAAGTCGCCAACTGCTACTTCATCTGCTTGAGCCATCAATCCTTTCAGAATTGAAGCCCTTCCAGATAATCCTGGGTCTGCTAGTTGTCCTTTTGCCGCTTCAAATGTGGCATCCAACACTACACGACGTGCTACAAGCACATCCTTTTGATTGGATTGACGAGCACTATCAACG
>JAACCR010000041.1 GCA_009937205.1 Methanobacteriota archaeon
TGACTATCGATGCAGGGTCGAGAAAAGTCTCATTACCCATTCCATCAATAATACTCCAGCCCATCAAATCAATTGCTGCTGAACCAGTGTTATGTAATTCGATCCATTCTCCATCAGGGAACACCATTCCATCGCTAGTGGCATTAGGCAATACTTCACTAAATTGAATGTCGGATTGTTGAACAGGCATTTGATTAATTCTTCCCGAATTGGATGCAGCAGGTGTAGGGTATGCGGAGTAGGCCCAATGTCCACCGGCAGAAGAATCGACCATAGAAAATCCAGGTTCAGATTCCGACCAACTCATTTGTTGCGCATCAGTACCATTTGGCCAATGCAAGGTTAGAGTATCACCGCCATTATTGAGGACTCCATAAAATGAGGAACCATTGATTGTGATTATTCTATTCTCGCCTGCCAATATTTCATAAGATGATGCAGCAGCATTTGCTCCAACTAAATGTGTCTCATTAAAGCGTAATTCATTTCCTGCAGCATCAGTGATCGACCATCCAGTGAGGTCCATTGTCGAAGTACCAGTATTGGAAATCTCAATCCATTCACCGCCAGGCCATGTAGAATTATCATAACTTGGCCAAGGGTCTGGTAGCACTTCAGAGATTACCAAATCGCTCGGAATTAATCCTGTAGCACCTCCTCCATTTGCCTGCCCTGGAGTTGGATTTGGTTCATCTATCCAGTCATATGCTGCGTTTGCAGGGTCAGCAATTTTACTACTCCCTCCGTTTGAACCATTCCAACTCGCTTGGTCTACTCTAGCTCCTGATGAATCAAAGAGATCCAATGCATCAGCAGTATTTGAGAGATAGAATTGTGAGGTTGGAGTTCCATTTCTCGCGATTAACATATAATCTCCCGCAGTAATAGTCCATGATGATGAGTTTTGAGAATCATATCCAACAATTGTCGTCGAATCTAGGGCAAGAGTTTTCGAGGCCTTATTGCTTAAGACCCAATTTAGAATACTGATGTCTGTTGTGCCAGTATTGTGTAATTCAACCCATTCACCACCTGGCCATGTTGCGTTGTCATATCCATTTGGATCGGGCATTGTTTCCGATAGGCAGATGTCACCACTACAAGCCATTGCTCGGCCGCTAGATGCTGTGCTAACATCAATAAATTGCGACATTGGCATCAAAAGTAAAAGTGCGACAAGAAAAATTGAGCGTCCATGCATGGTATCACCGATAAATTGCCACTTGGGTCTAGGCCTTCATGGTTACCCTCGTAAATCAATAGGATTGATTAGGTATTATTTGTAAATCAGAGCTCAAAGGAATCCTGCGTTATCGACCAAGTTTTGGAATAATAGATAGGTAATTGGCACCAAAATTACACCCATTGCGTGACTGCGACGGATGCCTAGCCGAGGAGGTAAGAGCCCCAGCATGGTTCCAACGATGAGAACTGCTAATCCGATGAAACCCGTACTGACGAAAACCAGAGCAGCGACGAAAATGATAACACCCATAATCATCTGCTGTAATGGAATTGCAGCGTGAAGCCGTAACATACCCTTTCCGACATATCGCATAATTGGCATAGCCATGAGGCCAGCAGCAAGTGTGATCCCCAACAAACGAATGAAATCCGCAGTTGGCTCAAGATTACTCCATGTGTCAACAGGGTACATCGCCTTGAGTGCTAAGGTTGCACCAGATCGTGAACGGCCAATGATGTAGAGGAATCCAAGAACACATACTGTAACAGCGGTATTCACAGCTGAAAGAATTGCAATAATTTCCAAATCTTGCTTGGTTTGAGGTCCTTCGACACCCTCATCTGCTTCGGCCTTTGCAATTTCAAGTAGTTCATCATCTGTTAACTCAGTTAAACGACGGGTCTCCCAATCCATTCCAAAACCTTGTTTTCCTTGTACCTTTGCTGCTACGTTTCGCCCACCCATGACTAGAACAGTTGCTTGAGATGCAGTCATTCCAGGAAGAACTCCCATCGATGCACCTGCAACTCCTGACCAAAAACATGGAATCAATAAGGGTCTAACCGGTGGTAATTCCCAGTTTTCTTTCTGTGGTGGTAGATGAGAAGTTGTTGCGTAAATATCAAGCAGATTAGCTACTCCAAACAACCCTGCCAAACTCGGGAGTAAAAGACTCGCTCCTGGCATGTCGAGTGGTGAGCGCGCTGGCAGTGAATTCGGGCCAAGGATGGTCCAGCCAAACAGTCCAGTGAGCAAGAAAAAGGCTGTTGCGGAAAAGAATCCAGCCAAGCGAGAATCGGTTCCAAACAGTCCGCCGGTAATGTTCTGCAACCATTTTGGCCAATCAAGACGTGTAGTTTCAGTCGCTAACAATAATGCTGAGATGATAAATAAAAGGAATGGTAACAGTTCTCTTAACTGTGAATACCAACCTAGTTCAGGGCCAAAGGCAATACGTGCTAAAACAATAAGTGGGAGTGAAAGGAACAAACCGAGTTGTGATCCTCGAGCAGACCAAGCCACTCCACGAGCAGCATTCCCTGAGAGTAACATTCTGTGACCTGGTAACAGTGACAGCGCCTGATCGGCATCCGGCGCCCCCATTAACGCCGAGGGTATGTAATTGAGGAATGTGTGTACAGTTCCCGTTGAAACAATGATACCTGCAACTGCTGAAAGAGGAATTCCTAAACTCAACAGTCCAGGTGCCAGGGCAAGTAAAATCAATGCAACATTGTTGACGTGGAAACCAGGAATAATACCGGTGAGAGTGCCCATTGCAACTCCCATGAACAAGGCTGCTAACATCCAACTCAGTTCATATAAGTAGGCTTCTAACATGATATCACCTCAGGAGTTTTCGCTATTTGGACCAGTTCCATTTTCCATTTCTTCGCGGTCATTTATTCCATCACCATCGGAATCGGGAGTGTTTGAATTGAAGCCTGTAGCATCTTCGAAACTATCCGCTAGACGGTCGCCATCTTCATCCAAAGCATCTGCTCCATCAAGAGAAAATACTAGAGATAAATCACTTGGATGTTCTATTTGGCGTAGTCTTCCATTCCATGTAAGCGATTGATTTTCATGTAATGAATCGGTTCCGATTGCATTGGCCCGAACATTTAGTTTGATGGATTGTTCTGAACCTGGGCGTTCGAGGTACCATCCATCGTCATGGAGAGCTGCTTTCCCATCGATTAGCACAAACTGGTTCTTGGAATAGCCCCATTGTGTGGCTCCATCATCCCAAAGTATAGCCGATGCAGGTGGAGGGTTACCGTTGAGGGTGTATGAGCTTACCATGAGCCGCATACGCATGTCCTCATCATCCCAAACAACAGTGACATCCGCTACAATTCCTTGACCAGATTCAATCCATTCTGTACGTGGTCCAGGGAATGTCATAGCAATACTAGTTTGGCCAAAGGTGTAGGTCTGAGAGTCAACAAAGTAACCTTCAGTGTCTAGGGGCTCAAATGCATATTTCATGTAGGTATTAATTGTGTAATGGGTATTTGGAGATTGCAACATTGAAGCAGGGTCTGCTGATAGCATTGCTTGCATTGATAATGCAGTCATCGGATTAACAAGATTTTGACCCATACCTTGGTTGGCATCTATACACCATGAATTACTATCATCACTCCACATTAAGCGGCCTTGAACTGAACGGATTGAACCGGAGTAATTGTGCAGTTCTGCTTCAGCCATGTCCTCTACAGTAGGAATTACACATATTGCGCCGCCACTTGGTCCTTCTAATCGCCAAACACCATCTGTAATGATCAGTGTCCCAGACATGTTGACTTTACTTCCCGATTCATAACTCCAAGTTGCTTCTGCAGACCACTCCAAATAGTTAATTTGTGGTTGATAACTAGAGTCTAGTAAAATATCAGGCCCTTGTATGTGAAATGCCCAACGCAGATCGGTTTCTTGGTAGGCTAGCATACCACTGACTTCTATTTTAGAATCAGCTTCAATCCATGCACCGGTCGCAGATTGTATGAGTAGTTTCATTTGATGAGCAGCGTTACCTGGATGGTCAGTCAAATAAGCCGAAGTATATACAGCATCAGGACTGATAGATTCACTAATGAATCCTTCTACAGTAACTATTTCTCCAGCATAATCTTCTGGTGCAATCGCAAGATCAGAAATAGATATGCGTTGGAAAGTGGGTAAATCTTTTGTTTCCCATTGAAATGCACCGGAACCAGTTGCTTGCATGTAAAATCGGCCGTTATAGTCTACAACTTCACCCATAGCCGTAACATTAGTCCCTATGGGGGGTATCTCTCCAGTGGAATACCAACGAATTTGAATGACGCCAGTATCATCTTCAATCACCAAATCTACACGGTCTTCTCCGTTGCCATAACGGTCTTCAATCCAAGAGATTACAGTTCCTTCAACCAAAACCACTTCTTGAGTGTATTCAACTAAATCTTTAATCTCTACAACTTGCGGCTCACGAACCATCGCATACCAATTTAAAGTGGCAACTAAGAAGAGGGAAAGCGCAAACATAACCCATAACTTCTGTCCACGAGTTTCTGGATTATCGTCAGTTATTCGAAGCATGATGTCCTTGAGAGGGTCTGCCATATTCGCTTTCAGATGAGCCCGATGCTTAGGTATTGTCCTACCTCATTCTGTTGCGATTACAGGAATCGGGAGTAGTTTTTTTGCGTGCGGGGCCTTTTTAATGGAAAACAAGACCGCTTCATGGGGATGGCTATGCGTGACCGTGTGATTCGTGATGAAATCCATCGTGACATCCTTGTTCCAGCGCAGCATGCCTCGATTATTGATACCAAAGAATTCCAGAGATTACGCTCAATTCTACAATTGTCAACTTGTGAATATGTTTTTCCCGCCGCCACTCACAACCGATTTGCTCATTCTCTAGGAGCTTATTTCTTGGCAAAAGAAGTAACAACTCATCTTAATGAAGTGCATCCGGAGTTGTTGAATGAATCTGATGCAGAATTAGTTCACTTAGCAGCATTACTACACGATATTGGTCATCCCCCATATTCTCACTTATTGGAAACTCCAGAAGTATATGCAACGTTCCATTCTCATGAACACTGGGGGCGGTTATTGCTTGAGAGTGAAAACACCGAAATCGGTATTGCAATCAAGAAAGTATTAGGTGAGCAACGATTATTCCGTTTATTTGCAATAATGGATGGGGAATCTATGCATGAAGGGATTCCGATTCCTCCTTTTTTGAAAGAAATAGTCTCTAGCCAATTAGATGTAGATCGTATGGATTACATGATAAGAGACCAGGCAAATACTGGGGCTCAAATTGGTGGTTTTGATGTTGCAAGAGTTATCAGGGCACTGAGGGTAGGTGATGATGGACATTTCTTCGTTAAATCTTGGGGGCTACCAGCAATAGAAGCATATTTGGTGACGAGGTATCACATGTACCATCAAGTATATTTCCATAAAGTAAACATGTTAACTCAATCATATCTAGTAAATATGTTGTCGCGTGCCCGATTCTTAGCCCAACAAGGGAAATTGGAGTTGTCAAAACAATTGGAATTGATGCTTATCGAAGAGGAATTGACAGCAGTTGGATATGCTACTCTGAATGATTCTCATGTCAAAATAGTATTAACGGATTGGGCAGAAAATGAGGATAAAATGCTATCAGAATACGCAACGCGTCTATTGTCGAGAAGAGATTTCCACAAGTCATTAAGGATTGATGGTTTTACAACTGAGATGAGTGATGTAATTATTGATAAGGTCAGAGCAATGGTCCAAGAAGCAGGATATGACTCTGAAATCGAAGTTATCCGTTCAACTATCTCCAAGATAGGATACAAACCATATGTCCAAGGAATCTTACTGGAAGATGGTTCTGATGCTGCTGAAAAATCACCACTTATTCGCTCACTAAGTCAACCGTTTGAGAGGGCATTGATTTTTGTCCCAGAGGCGATAAGAGATGTAGTTGAAGCGAAGGTGCGAGAATGGATAAAACCCTCTCAGAAATCACTTTCTAGTTACTCAAATTAAACATACTTAGTGGATATTTTAGATGGGCCCGAGGGGACTTGAACCCCTGACCACCCGGTTATGAGCCGGGAGCTCCAACCAACTAAGCTACAGGCCCGATAAGCCGTGGGTTGCGGTTACAATTTTGAACCTTATGCAGGGAACGCCTCACTTTCACTTGAGCCGATTCGATTCTAGCCGTTAGATAAAACCTAAATTTTCATATTTTTATAATTGAAAAACCGTCTTAAAGAATGGCTGAGGGACCTTTATGGTAAATCAGTAAAACTTAACCAAGAGCACTTTTTCTATTCATCCGCCCCAAATGGTTATGAGTGTGTCTTAGTTGGGCTTCTTTGTTAGGTGTTACCGTGTCTCCACTAAAGCGTTCCATGTTCCTGTTTGCACTCTATATGTGTTCAATTCTTTTAGTCGCAACTCCAGTTGCTGCACAAACACCTACCCCTACCGCAGCGATTTCATTAACTTGCGCTCCAAATAACATTGACATTCAAGTAAACCCTGGTGCGATTCCATCTGGATATACTACTTGTACTCTTGAAAATCCTACTTCATGGATTGAGAAGGTTGCGATCATGGTTACTGCTGATGCAATGGCAACTGCTTCACCAGGAAATATGTATGTTGGTGGCGGTGCTGAAGTTGATTTCCAAGTTTCTGTACGAGCCGACCCATATATGGATGTTCAAGCTAGACAATTGACTATTTCAGCAACAGTTCAAGAAATAAATGGATTACCTCCTATCAATCAAGCTGATTCGACAAACACTCTAATTGTCAATATTGAACAGTATTCTCTTGTACAAGTTGAGGCAGTAGAGCCTTTCGTTCAATTAATGCCAAAGGTTGACAAGAACTTCGAGTTCAAAGTATACAACCTTGGAAATCAAGTTGATTTCATGAAGGTTGGAATTACTGATGCTTCACGTAAGGCACTTGAAGATGCAGGATTTACTATCAACTTACCAGCGGTTAAGGTTCAATTAGAATCTAAGGTCGCTCCACAGAAAGTACGTGTAATGATTCGTACACCTAAGAACCAAGGATGGACTGATGCTTACCACGTTCTAGACTTCTATGCAGAGTCTGACTTTGCTTGCCAGAACGGCGGATGTATGCGTGAGTCTCAAATGATTACCATCTACGTACGTGGTGTTTATCTTCCTGGTTTTGAAGTGATACCGGCTCTTTCAATGTTAGTTCTTGCAGCAGCAGTAGTGGGCAGAAGACTCAACGAAGATGAAGAAGAAAAAGGAACATCCGAATGGCGCGAATGCGCTCCCGGGCTGTAACGGCATATTCCTTGACCTTGTAAACTAGGCTTGGAATCACCTCTTCCAAGGGTTTGATTGATAACACCCTTGCTGTAAAGGCAGTATAAGCGGAGTTGATATGTGTGAGTGGATTATTAGATAAAGCGAATGCGACTAAAGATGATACTGTTATTGAGGCTGAAGTAATTGAGCCTGCAATTATTGAAGAGGAAGTCAAAGCAGATCCTCCGAAGAATTCTAATTCTTCGACAGGTATGCTAGATGAAGGTTCAAGCGGAGGTAACTCATTGAACTTTGCTAATATTTCTACTAATGGGAAAATTGGCTACGGCCTAGCATTAGTTGGTTTTATACTAATGTGGCCTAGTTCAGGTTTCAACCTATTTGGACTATCGGCTCTACAGGATATACTCGGATTCATTCCTTTATGGCTTGTACCAATATCGCTCTTTGGTGGCTCATTTTATCTAATTTGGGATGCGGTTGATAGGCAAAAGACCATCGTTCTTTCAATCAGTGCTCTTTTGTTAATTGCAACCCCGGTACTCGCTGGTATAGCTCTAGGTGGTTCTGCAGCCGGAATTTCAGATCTATCAATAGATGAAAAGAATGACAAATTAACTTTTTTAGTTAGAGGTTCTTTCTCTGTTAGTTCGGTAACGGCATCAATCAGCGCAGATGGTGCTGAAGTTTGGACTGAAAGTGGAGAGATGTCCAATAATCTACATAGATTTGAAGTTAGTTTATCAGAGATATTTGTTGCAAATGCGCAAAGTTATGATAGTTCAACTATCACTAATTATGAATTAACAGTTGTCACAGAGGACGGCAAATCCAGTACAATTCCAATCACTCCCGATTTGATGAATCGTGAAATGAATGATGCATCAATCAGGTTTTCTACAGTGACTCATACAGATGATAACCAAGCAGGTTCCGAAGTGGTAGTTGAAGGCATTAGAGTTGACCTTGCCCTAGGGTTGATGAACCCTAGTGAAGGTCCGTTGAATGGAGGAGGAAGTTCACTTTCCACTTACAAGACACTTGCAACTGACTATTCAGTGGATGTTAAAATCAAGTATGGCGGCAGTGTTGTATGGACTCACAGTACAATTGTTGTCGATGGCCTTGCTGCCACCTGGAATAGCCAAGTCAGCGGTGCAGTATCCGGACAAACGGTATATTGGCTTGGACTTGCAGGTACAACTGAAGATGATGCTGGCGCAGAATATATAGAACGTGATCAGTTTTATGATGATGATGGATGCTACACATTTGAAGTAACTATCACCAATGATTTGTATTCAACATCACCAACTACAGTCATCGATGAATATGCTTGGAATCTTTCGTGGGAATCAGATGAAGTAGATTCTGAAAACGAAGTCTGTAGTGCTTGATTTACAAGTTCTTGATCTGTTCTAAAGATCAAACATCATCGCTTTCTGTGGTGATTTCTTCGATATCTTCCACATACTGCTTTTCTTGTTCCACATTGGATTCAAGTTCCATCTCAGAATCAGTAGTGTTTCTGGTGTAAAACCACAGTCCACCTAGAATTGCAACCACTATGGTTCCGTATATCAAAAGAGGAGCATCTGCTGCTTCTTCTTTGTAAATCCAAGATACCTCTTGTGAACTTGCACCTTCAGTATTGGTAATGTCTTCGCTCAAATCCTCTAGAATGTTTGGTATTAGTGCCTTGCAAACCAGAATCTTTTGGCCATCATCATATGCGTACCAACTAACAGGTGTCTTTTGGTTCTCACCAGGAAGAAGGGTTACAGTAATTGTTGAAGGGGCGGTATCAACGTCTTCTCCATTAACATAGCAACGAATATTTGCAGTTGCTTCAGCAGCTCCTGTGTTGCTGACTGTCAGCATGAAACCAATGCTTTCATTAACATTAGCAACATCTTTTTCCAAATCGATATCATCAATTGAAATGTATGGCAATGGGATGTTTATTTCTGCATATGGTGTATGAGGTGCTGCAATAGTGGTGTTGAAAACACCCCAACCTGAAGTGATTGTGAATGTAAGAACTCCTGTTTCTATATGCTGCATTCCGTCACCATCCATCCATTCTATAATTCGTCTAAATTCACTCCCTCCGATATCTACAATACCACTTTCATTTGTAATATCATATCGTGAATCATCACCGTATCCAATTCCCGTTTCGTAAACATTTACAGAATTGCTATTGGTCTGAATTATTCTTTCAGATAATAGTCGAATCCAAGAATCAGTATCGCCCCCAGTACCAGTGTTTGAGGTATAGGTTAGTGCTGCTGCATCGTGGGCAATAATGTCCTCATCGGTTCGTGAACCGGAAATACTGCTTTCTGACATAGATAGTGAACCTTCATTTTGAATATTGATCGGTGCGCTACCGGTTAGTTGTGAATTGCTAATAACACATACTCCAATACAATTTAAATCAGCACCATCTAAAGTCGCTGAATCCATTGTAAAATCTCCAAGTACGCTTAGGTCAAAAGAAGAAGATAGCCAAACTAGACTTGCGCTATCATAATTCATTTCTTGTGGACTAAAAGTCACAACAGTATCTCCGCTATGTGCAAATGAAACGGAAGTAATATGAGTGGTTGAAAATGAACTGATTGAGAAGTTGACATAAATATCGTCTCCATTAAGAGGAACTGTAATGTCAACAAATTCTTCTCCTGATGCATTGGTTACCTCTTCTCCAACAGTGATGTTGAATATGAACTCGGAGGGAATTTGATAGTCGAATTCAATTCTCATTGTTCCTGATTCAGCAACATCTCCAAGATTAAAGAGTAAACTTGAATCATATTGAAGTCTAATCAACGAATCCAATTCTGCGCCAACTAGATTACCATTCAAAGTTAGTGAAGCACCATCCTCAACCATAATGCTAGAACCACTACTTACGGAAACATTGGAGTTAATTGTTAATGATGAACCCGATTTAACCAATAAAGTTCCGTTTAAGGTACCATCTTCATCCCAAACAGTTGCTGAAGAAATTGTTTCATCTGAGTCACCACTAGGGGCAGTAGCTGAGGTCAAAGGTATTGCTGAAAAGGTTGCTACTAACAAAATGATAGTGGCAAATAGTGCTTGGCGCATATTATGATTGACTTGAAGCCTGCACATGAATGCTTTGCCGGAATGTGAGTATCAATATGGAACATCTTTCCAGCCGATTTTGTAGCCAATTACATTGAACGTTCTGTGCAATATTGGTGTTATGATTACTATCAATAGCATTGGAATGACTAATTGAGTTGCTGAAATTAAAGCATCGCCTAAGAATAGCAATCCAAAACAAAACACCATGATTGCAAATGGTAATGTGTCAAGTAGTGGGGCTTTAGAAGAAACATCCCCCTCCCTCTTTAGACCTCTTCTACGCTTTAAGAATGAACCAGCAGAATCGCCTAATAAACAACTGAATCCAAGAAAAGTGCCCAATATGAATGCACTCGATAGAGATGATCCAGTATCCCACCAACTTCCCTCGTAACCAGTTAACGGATGAATGAAGATTGAGGCCTTAGTAGGGTCAATTGCAGTAGGCTCGCCCATCTGCATTACAATTAGCATTGACATAAGTCCTGAAGTGAGAGAGCCACCGATTAAGCCATTCCAAGTTTTACCATCGCCTAGAATACGATTGCCATCTTTCCAATTTTTACCGCCATCAATTGGCCATGGTCCATAGCCTGTTTTTGGCAGCCACTTGCCCCACATCATTGCATATGTATTTGCTAAAAATCCCGGTAAGTAGAGCCACAATACCATGAGAGCTGCACAAGCAAGTCCCAATTCGAAAACAATCTCTTCAGCGTATTGCGAAGGCGTGTATATTGAGGTCATATTTTTGCCAAAGCAATTAGACCTATGAATAAACCCCCTATATCAGTTCATTAGTTGCAGTATATCTACGCGATTTGCTTATGTGGTGCCGTCATTGACCTCATGATATGGCGGGAAGCGTAGTTCTTGTAGTCGGAAGCGGCGGTAGAGAACATTCGATTTGTAAACAACTCGCCTCGTCTCAATTAGTTTCAGAAATACATTGCTCTCCAGGTAATGCAGGAACTTTGAAATTTGCAACTAATCATTCGGTTTCAGCCACTGATGTTGCCGCAATGGTAGAACTGGCAACAAGTTTGGGTGCCAATTTAGTTGTTGCAGGTCCAGAAGCGCCGTTATGTGATGGATTAGCAGATGCGTTATCAGCAGTAAATATTCCATGTTTTGGTCCTGTTGCTAAATTAGCACATTTAGAGGGTTCAAAGTTGCATGCAAAGCAAGTGATGCGAATTGCAGGTGTGCCAACTGCAGATTTCCATGTATTGGATAATGATTCAGATATCGATGCGGCCCTAGATGACTTTTCAGCAAATCCATGGGTTGTAAAAAGAGATGTATTAGCAGGAGGGAAAGGAGTTGTTGTCACTTCCGATAGAGCAGAAGCAAAGACGTTTATTACCTCGTCTATAGCATCTGATGGCAAGGTCTTATTGGAGAATTTTTTACCTGGTGAAGAAGCAAGTATGTTGGTGATAATGGACGGCACAGATTTCGTAACATTGCCATGTTCTCAAGACCACAAACGTGCATATGATGGTGACCTCGGACCAAATACTGGAGGGATGGGGGCATATTGTCCAGCACCAGTTATTACTGAGCAAGTGCATCAAAGAGCAATAGAACGAATTGTTGAACCAATGCACAAATATTTATCTAGCCAAGAAACACCATACCGCGGGGTTCTTTTTGTTGGCTTGATGATCACGAAATCCGGAGACCCGAATGTTGTAGAATTCAATGTTAGATTTGGTGACCCAGAATGTCAAATTACCTTGCCACTTGTCTCATCAGACCTCTATACATTACTGTATTCAGCCGCAACAGATGGCCTACATGAACAAGAGACTACTTTCCATAATAAGCAAGCACTAACCGTCGTTCTTACTGCTGAAGGCTATCCTGCATCTCCGGTAAAAGGGAGATTAATCACTGGATTAAGTGAAGAGACAATTCATACTTCCGAGGGTGATATGTGGATTAATTTTGCCGGCGTTGGGCTAGATGAAAATGGGGATTATATCTCGACTGGTGGAAGGGTTCTGTCATGTTCGGCTTTGGCGGAAACATTGGAAGATGCCAAGAATCTTGCATACCAATTAATTTCTAAAATTGAACTTGAAGGCTCACATTACAGAACTGATATTGGACATAGAGCATTGTAATTATAGCGCAGTAAATTGATTTTGGTGCAATTTTCCGGGGGCAATATAGATGCCTTCGGCGATGGTTTCCACTGCAAAAATAAGAAGCCCTAAAATGTGTCTAAAAGGGTCACTGATTAGCATGTCGGTAATGTGAGTACCCCGTCACTGTTAAGAAGGGCTCTCAAGTGGCGAACTCGCTTCAGTCTTTAGACTGTAAGCAAAAACTATTGAGGGAAACAAAATGGAACAAAAAACAGGTACTTCGCAAGCACCATTCCTAGCGTGGCTAATTGGGCCACTTGCTATGCTGCTTGCAATCGCTGCCATCAAGATTACAGGAATTAATTTTGATCTAAATATGAACAACCTTGCACCTATGGCTACAGTTGTTGTTGCCAGCATAGTTGCAACCCTACCTCGTATCCTACGAGAAAATGAAATCCTAACAAACATGAATCTATCCCTCGCTTCTCTGTTTGTTGCAATAATTGGTGCTGAAGTCATAAATTCATACACATCACTTGGCGCTGTAAATGCTGGTATTTTCTTCCTGATCGTCTTTTTCGGGCAGATGTTAGAATCCAAAGGCAGACATGAACTATCCACAATTTTGACATTTACTGCGATTGGATATCATTTCGGCCTAGCTATGGTCGAATCATTAACTAGTTCCTTTTCACCTGACCATGTATACACCTACGTGAAGGAAGGTGGCGGAGCGACATTAGTCCAAAATATGGAACGGTCTGCAAGTGCATATGTTTTCTTTTCTTACCTTACAATTGCCATTATTGTTGGAACTTTAGTTGCAACCCTTGCTCGTGGAAAATTAACCACTGCAGGCGATGATGGCTGGTTCTCATTTGTTGGATCTAATCATCGAGGATATAATAAAGGTAATTTGCCACTACAAATCGCTCTTGCTGTATGGGCATTAGCTCACATTGCATCACTTTGGCACTTCAACGATGGATCTCTTGCTGATAAACTTGGAGTTACTGATGAAGCTGGTTACAGCGGATATATTGGTTATTGGGCTTCATTCATGACAGGATTAGTTGCATTAATGGTTGCAGGTATGGTAAGCGAACGCTGGAATACACGTGCAATGTTATTGGGTTCAATGTGGGCCCTATTCCAAGTATCTAGTTGGAATGAGGCAGGACTTTGGTCCAACTCACAACTTGAAGGTTCTTGGGGTGCAATCACATGGTTTGGTATTACTTTCTTCATCTGTTTTGCAATTTACAAGATTTCAACCCACGAAAAGTATGGTGGATGGGCTAACTTAGAAGATCATGAATACTCAGGTGCTCGCCAATTTTGGAATGCTCATTGGGCATCCTTGATGATTGGTATGGCATTCTTCTTTGGATTATTAATCCGTGTACAATGGTACATAATTCCTTCAATGAATTCTGCTGGAACTGAAACTTGGGACATGACTGGTGGTTCTGACCCTTGGTACATGAAGAGAGTTGTCGATTATATTCTTGCGAATAATGCGCATCTAGTATTTGATGCTGACAGATTTTACCCTGTAGGTGGAATCAACCCACGTCCGCCATTATTCACATGGTCTTTGGCAGTAGGTGCAATGATCCTTACTCCATTCTTGGGTGAAAATGCTTCTGATGCAGTTTGGTGGAGTATGCTAGGATTACCTGCAGTTTATGGTGCTCTAACAATTCTTCCAGTTTCTGCAATCGCAAGAGATCACTCTGGCAAGGTTGCTGGAGTTCTGGCTGCATGGCTTATCGCATTTATGCCAGCCCATCTAACTCACACAACATGGGCTCTCGCTGATCACGATGCGTTTGTATTGCTATTCATTACACTCGGATTCATGTATTGGCTTAGAGCAGTCAAGTATGCTGGAAGTGAGCGTCTTTCAAAAACAACTTCTTCCACCCTTAGTGGTTTGATTAGTTCAGTTAGCGATGTTATGACTCAACGTAAAGCTGCGTTTGCTAATGCAGTATTAGCAGGAGTTGCATTCGGTGTTGTATCATTAGGTTGGAAAGGTTTCGTTGTAGGACCTTCTATTCTTTTCATTGCTTATGCGATTCAAGTTGCATTGAATATGTTCCGTCGACGTGATTCTACTGTGATAAACGTATTATTCCTTACAATGCTAGTTGTTAATTTGATGATGGCATTACCATTCTATGCACATCCTCAATTAGATTTGGTCTTTGATGGAACAGGTCTGCAACCATTCTTGTTCATTCTAGGATTTACAATAGCAATTTCATATGTAACAATCGGATTTAGAGACAAGCCTTGGTTACTCGTACTTGGAACTCTATTGATTGGAGGAATTGTTTTCTTTGGTATCCTATTCGTATTGAAGTTCTTTGAACTCTCAAATGCGTGGGATGTTCTGTTGACTGGTTCAGGTTATTTCGCCAAGACCAAGATTTTCGATACTGTTGCTGAAGCGAATGCTCCACCGCGAGGACAATTATTTGCCTCCTTCGGACCTATTTTGTTTGTCATCTCACTGGCAATGGGTGTCTTGTTGGCCTGGGAAGGGCTACGAACTCGTAAGCAAACATCAGTTGTGTTCAGTATTTGGATTTTCGCTGCTTGTTTCATGTCTTGGAATGCAGCACGTTTCATGTTCAACGCAACACCAGCAGTTGCGGTCCTCGGCGCATCCGGAATGGTCTCGCTTTGGAAGTGGTCTAATTGGGAAGGATTGAATCGTTCTTGGAGAAAATTCGGAATTCGTACTCCTGCTGATAGAATCACAGGAATGAGAAAAGCAGTTTGGAAAACCCCTTCATTCTCTGCAATCTTGCTAGTAATGGTTATGCTGCTTGGACAGCATGCTACATATGGTTTGGATGCAGCAATGCCAAGATCTATGGGTGAAAATGAAATGGATGAAAATATTTACAATTTGATGCCAGATATCCTAAGATGGGATGATTTCGGCTTTTCAATGCTAGATAGCAGCCCATATGATGGGAATTGGTATCTCGGTGCTTTCGGTTCTGGTTTCAATGACCAAGGATGGAATCGGGCTTATGATTGGCTAGCTGATCAAGATACAGATGAAAATTATTCTGAAAGACCTGCTTTCGTTTCTTGGTGGGATTATGGTTTCCAAGCACTAAACAACGGTGAGCATCCATCGGTTTCGGATAACTTCCAATCGGGAATTCCTGCAACAGGAAACATGTTACTTGCTAGAAGTCAGGAAGATTTGGTTTCAATGTTTATTTGGCAACTAGCCGAAGGCGATATTGCATATAATGAAGACAGGACTGAAGAATATCAAATGACTACTAAATTCTCGGGAATTGTAGAGCATCACCTAACACCTGAACAATTTAATGAATTTGTTAAGATTGAAACTAATCTAAACAATGGACAAATGATTGACTTGATCGAAGAAAATTCCTTTGAGGTTTACAAGACCAACAGAGATGTTGCAATGGCTAAACAATCTTCGTCAACAAATAGCGCTGAGACTTTATATCGCATCTATGACGATGGTGAAAGAATAATTTGTACTACTGACTTATCCAACACTTGTATCGATGGTGATTGGTCTCAAGAATTTGAAGCAAATCGTACTTTCTCTAACAATGTTAGAACAGGTCAAGATACTGTAATGGAAACAACTCACTATATTATTGGTGATTATTGGTATACTGCAGATTTGGTCGAAGAATTTGACTCAGTTTCAACCAACATGCACAGGAAGAATGCACGATTAGCATTGACTGTACAGTTATTGAGTGAATCATTAACCTCGTCAGAAATAATTAACCTATATGATGAAATTATTGGAATGGCAGACTACTATGAAGTTCAAGATTACGATGGCGCACCTGGTGAAACAGTATCACGTGACCACGAAATTAGATATTTCGCAGTTGACAACAGACTATACCCAAGAGCAGGAAGATATACTGCAGACCAGAATTACAACAATCGTCAACCAATGGGTATCTTCGGTGCTCCATCTACATTATCTGGACAAGATGTTGGAACATTCATGAGCACAGTCTACGAAACCACACGTGGTGGCTTTGCCCAGGAGATGACATCAGCTGAAGTTGATGAAGCAATGTACCAAGATATGCTAAATCAGCAAGCAGGTGCAGATGTGGACCTCTTATCGATTAGCGATGTGAGAGTTGATCACTCAGCAGCCTTCTTTGATACGATGCTAGCTCGGTCCTATATTGGATATGGTGCAAGTACTCTAGGAATGGATACTGCCGATAGTAATCCTCAACCTGCACAACACTTTGATTTGCAAGGTAGCCCTGGAAGTTACTTCTCACAGTCAGTTCCTTTGCCGGGTGCAATGATGAATCACTTCGTTATCTCTAATTGGTACAGTGAAGACCCAGCAGATGTTGCAGGTCAGGCAAATACCTATGTCAAGATTCTAAAGTACTATTCTGGAGCAGAAGTTTCAGGGCAAGTAAAAATGACCGATGATGGTCAAGGCCTACCTAATGTTAGAATCTTGCTAGAAAGAGATGCATTCTCCGGAGAGGGAACATCTGACTTGGACGAAGATACATATTGGATTCCTATTGGATTTACTGATGCTGATGAGAATGGTGATTGGTCCTATACAGTTCCAGCAGGAAGAATTCGTGTAAGCGCTTTTGCTGGTGAATATGACCCTACAATGGCAGATGCAAGTATTCGCTCAGGCGATGCAGCCAATAACCTCCAAGATTTATTCAACAATAATAACGAAGAAAGAGCTATCTATGATATTACTTCAATTCTAGGACAAGTCGCAAACATGAGTTGGCTCGGAGAGAATGAAATGAATGTTACAGGTCATCAAGCAGATAGAATTGTACCGATTGAAGGTACACTTGACATTGGAGTAAAGAGCAGTGGTGTATCTGGTTTGATCACTTGGAGTGGTCATGAATCATTCGAAGGTGAAGCAATTGAAGATGCAGAGTTTATCATGCGTAATATTTGGTCAATGACCGACAATTATTCGATTACTACAACAAGTGGTTCTTTCACTACCGAAGAAACTAGAATCTTACAGGGAACTGGAGAAGTTACATTTGCTGATGAAGGTACCTTTGACAGTACTGGAATCGCCTATGCCGAAGATTTCACTGGAACATTTACAAGGACTATCGCAGATTCTAGAACATACTTCGGTAATGGTACATGGAACGGAAATGGATTGCTTGAAGCTTCATGGCTTGAGAATTCATCTTCTGTTGTAGATTGTACTACTGATAATAACACTGGTTCAGTAATGCCTGCAAATGAAACCGTTTGTGTATCTGATGATTCAGGACAATTAACAGTTTACTTACTATCGGGTGAAGTTAACGCAACGGGTAGTTTGACCTCTCAAGGGACTTCGACTCTAGTCAAGACTCTTGAAGGTGCTACCTTTGAAGGAACAGGTTCCTTTGCTGGTATTGGTACAATTAATGGAACAGGATTGTTCGTTGGCTCCGGTTACTTCTCTGGACCAATGGTTCAAGCAGGTTCATTCTACCAAACTGGTTTGGTCCCAGGTATGTACAATATGATTGCAGTCTTAGATAATGGCAAGGAAGTATTACTTCCAGATCCTGTTGATGTTGGTATTAATCCATCATATGATTTGGAACTTGATTTACCAGGTTCGATTTTCTTGGATACTATGAAGGGAATGGACGATGTTGTTATTTCTAACCACACATTTGAGTTGATTGATGCTATTCTATATGCAGATTCACTCGCAGATGGCACAACTTGTGCAGCAAGTGATGGCTGTGTAGAAATAACCACAGATGAAGATGGAAATTTCTCATACGGCCCTATTACAAGTGGAGAATATTTCTACCGCATTGACCTTGATAATGATGGTTGGTATGAGTTAAACGAGACTATATTGGTTCGTGGTGATTCTGAAAACTTTAGTTTGGCTTTCGCAGTACCTACAATGACTGATTTGGCAATAACTCTTGTTTCTCCAACAGACATCAATGGTGAACCACTAACAGATGTAGCAAATAGGACTCTAACATTCTCTAATGACTTAGATGATTTGATGACAGTTGAAGCAACTTCTGATGAAAATGGTGTTATAAATGTTGAACTTGCACAAGGTCCATTCACAATTTCAGATGAATCTGATGATAAGTATGTACTATTCAATTCATACGAAGTAACTATTGATGATGATGCATTTGATTTATCCTATGCAATAGCTACTTGGGCAAATGGAACTATTAGAGCAGTTAATAGTGAAATAGATTACGATGAATGGTATCTAGATGAACCGCAGTGGGAAACGAATTCACAGCCTGCTTCAGGTCTAACAGTTAATTTCACATCAGGAGATCTTCTCTTCACTACTTCTACTGATACAAATGGAAGTTACAGTATTCGTTTACCAGCAGGAAGTGAATTCCAAATGACTGCAATGTCACTGTTCTCAGCAATGAGTGGTGGTCAAATTATAGATGCAGAAGAAGATATGGACGAACTTGGAATCTTATATCTAGCTCCAACCGGATACGTAAATGGCCAAGTATTCCTATACGATAACACAACTTTATGGGATTCATCTAATCCTGGATTTGAGCAAGTGACAGTTACTGCTACAGATTCTAATGGTGTTGAATGGACTACTGAGTTAGACACCTATGGTAAATTCGGTCTGCATATCCAAGCAGGATTGACAAATATCTCTTTGCCAGAAGGCAAGTTGAACAGTACCAATATTGAAGGATTTAATGTGGTTACAGATGGAGATTTATCAATGCTTCAATTAATTGTTAATCCGGATTCACAAATAGTGACATTCCATGTCTTCATGGATGCAGGTGCCGATGGAGAAATGGTGAATGGAACATTGGTTTCACCAGATTTCACAATATCATCTAGCTCAGAGTTAGTAGGAGATGTCAATATCACATCTGCAGATTATACTGCACCTGGTGTCGTAGAAATAGAATTGCAGCCTGGTGCTTACAGTTTGATGTTCAATACTACACTTGCTAGTGATGAGAATGCTACAGATTATTCATTATCTTCTTCCAACTCACCGTTTAATGTGTACGTAGGACTCGATGAAATGGAAAATTATACTGTTGCTTTGAATAACAAATACCTTGTTTCTGGGATTTTAACAGATTCAAACGGAAGTGGCATGTCAACAATATTCCAGTTATGGGATTCTGATGGTTCAGATTGGATAAATATTGAATCTGATGAGAATGGTTCATTTGCTGAATATGTTGAAGAAGGAGACTGGATTGTTGTAGTCGCACCATTCCTTGACGATGACAATGGTACTGAGCAATTGCGCAGTGTATTGAGCGTTAATGAGCAGTCTTCACGTACTGGACTGGCTTTACAAACCAGTACTTCCATTGAAGTTTCATTCACTTTGAGTGAAGCGGTCACTGAAGTCAATTTGGCAGATACTCGTGTGACTCTAGTAAGTCAAGAAGGATTGGGCAATATCACATTAGAAAAGACTGATGAAGGTGGTAATGTTACCTTTGATGCATATCCTGGACAATGGAGCTTATTCTTGAACAACACTATGCCACAAAAGCATTGGACTCTTGATACATCAAGCGATGTATACGATATTACAGATTCTAATGGCACAATGGAACTCGGAATAGTTTATGCAGATTTAGTTGTGGAAATTGGCGGAAAGGTCTTCTGGGATTTGAATGAAGACGATACAGCCAGTTTGTTTGAGGGAGTTCCTGATGTCAATGTGACAATCATGGGATCTAATAATACGGCCATCAATGAAACCATCATAACTGATGGTGAAGGTGTCTGGAGTCTATTTGTTCCATTACGCGATATCTATTCAGTATCAATTGAGAAGGAAGGATTCGCAAGTGAAACATATGATCTCGACGAAACAGGTGGATTCCCAGTTTACGATACTATGGCTTCGTATGATATTGAAATGAATGCAGGAAATGTATCTGTTAGTGGAAATGTAACCGATATACAAGGTGCAAGCAGATTAACAGATGCAACTATTACTCTATATCCTGCTCTGGATATTGAGCGAGGTCCAATCTCACTCACTGGAACTATGGTCAATGATACACTAACTTGGAATGCGGTAATTACGCCAGGAGACTGGATAGTTGTAGTTACTGAAGAAAACCCTGGTGTAAACGGCGGTGGAATTGCAGTTGGATTACTAGAAGCAAGTGTTGCAGATGGTGGTACTTTGGACTTAGAAATGTCTCTAGGTGGTTGGGTCGAATTAACAACTACATGGGCAGATATAGGCTCCGTGCCGCATCATGCTGGGTCAGATGACCCAGGTTACTCCATGATTACAGAACCAGTGATGGTTGAAGTGAGTATTGGAAGTGGATTAGTTTGGGAAATGCCTATTGCAGCAGATGGAACGCTAGAAATTCTGTTACCTTCAGGTAACTTTGATATTGATTCCTCTTTCGTTACCATCCAACATGATGACGAACTTGAGATGAAGTACAACGCTGGTGTAAATAGTAATATTGATGCAGATAGTCAATCACTGACACTTGAGTTTAACAGAAGAATCAATTCAGAATCTAGTATTCAAGTGGTCAGTGGAAGCATTACAAATGCAACTACTATCGATGACGATGACAATAAATTGATGGCTGATGAATCACATAATTCAATCGAGTTCGAAGTTCAAGCAGATTATCTTGGTACAGAGGCAATAGATTCGTTCACAGTTGGTGGAACAGTAGAGGTTTCACCAGATGAAGCAGACTGGAATATTCAATTCTGGAATGGTTCAGAATGGGTTGACACACTTGAGATTGATCTCGGAATCGGTGTTGATTCATCTGACGAGAGTGTTTCTAACAACTCGGTGGTTAAGGCTAAATTAACTCTTCCAGATGTTACAACAGCTTGGCATTTGGAGAATGGACACACAATCAATATCATTCTAGATACTGAAACTGGAGATGGAAGTGCGGTATCGATCAATGTCCAAGTTCCGCAAACCTATGGATTCAACATTACTGACTCTACAGAAGAGTTAGGAATCGCACCAAGTGGTAGCAGAAACTTTGAGTTTACTTTGACCAATGATGGAAATGGTGATGATACATTCACAATAGAGATGGCAGATAACATTCCTGCAGGTTGGGAAATTACCCCTACAAGTTCTATTATGACTATTGCCAAGGATACTAACAGAGTTCAAATGTTTACAGCATTCGCACCGGAGAATTTCACAGATGGTAGTTTCAGTGTAACAGTGACTGTCACTAGTGAAGATGAAACTACATCAGATTCCTTTGATGTCGTCATCACCTCTGCTCGTATTAAGTTGAAAGTTGACCAAGGTGATATTGTTGTGAAATCGCATCAGATTGCAGACGAGCCTGGTAATCTTGTAGTTCCAGTTGAAAACTTTGGAACCTTAGATGCTACACAGGTAATTGTATATCTAACACCACAAGATACTGGTGTTGAATTACAAGTTGGCATAATTGTTCCAGCAGGTCAAACAGTTGATGCTGAATTTGCTTTGAATGGAACTAGGGCAGGTATACACCGTTATGATGTGCGAGTTGATGTAATTGGTGATGATGCTGATGATGTTGATGTTGAAGTCGAGGACTTTGACTTCTCAATGGAATATCAAATCAATGATGATCTTGGAGATGAATCAATCCTTATGCAATTAGCTATTCTTGCCTTGGTTATCTTGATAATTTACGGTGCCATTAAGATGGGACGTAACAAGAAATCTGCCAAGTTCTGATGCAATATTGTAATCAATCGGTTGTGCGCCATATTAGCGAAAGCAAGGGTATCCATTAAATCATATTGAGCGAAATAAACAAGCATTGAAACGCTAAATTGAGTTCACAGTGTTTGAGGAGTGTTCGGTATGGATGGTCTAGACGGAATTGATCTCCTGCCAGAACCCGCAGACAGGCGAATACTATCGGCAATCGATCCTTCGACTTCAGGCTATCACGATGAATGGAGAGCCGAGGTTACTGGGTGGGCACCACATTATGCAGAGCCGGTTGCAAGAATGAGGAGAAAAAAGTTCACTGCTGGCAATATTACAATATTTGCAATATTATCAGTAATACTCCTACTGGTTTGGCAATCTGGTTTACTATTCATTGAATTACCGCCGCCTAAATCAGAGTGGGCTTTTGAGACGACGGAAATACGTCAATTACAAGAGCAAGGGCTTGACGGACAAGGTGTTAGAATTTGTATGGTCGATACAGGTTTTTCTCCTATACATTCAGCATTTGAGGGTGTTGAGATCGTTTTCAAGGATATGGTTGGAGATTCTACAGAGCCAGTAGATTATGGGACTATAGGACATGGTACGATGATGGCGGGATTATTGGTTAGTCAAAGCCATCAAATTGGAAGTTCTCCCAATGTCACACTGGGAGTTGTTGCAGCGCTCAGTGACAATGGCGATGGCGTGAATTCAGGAGATGAGGCAGTAGTTGCCAATGCAATAAGATGGTGTCATCAAGAGTTTAACGCAGATATAATCTCATTATCTCTTGGTGGGCAACAA
>JAACCR010000148.1 GCA_009937205.1 Methanobacteriota archaeon
AGATTACCCATCAGGTGCCAATGACCGCTTAGTAAACATATACCAAGTTAGTGATGGACAATGTGGTCTAGAAGGACAACTTGATTCAGGAATGTCACAAACTTACCAAACATGGATCTGCCGAAAGCAATTTTACTCAAGCAATTATATTTCATCTCAATTCCATATTCAAGCATGGGGTAGCATGGAAGCAGGAGATTCAGTCTCAATTGAATTATGGCGTAGTTCCGGTAATATCAGTAATCCGATGGAGTCTGTGCACTGGGATATCGCCAATGGTAACCCAAGTCCAGCACCGGGCCAATGGTCTAACTTATCTTGGGACCCACAGGTGACATGGGCGCAGAATCCAAGTTTGAGTAACCCAGACTTATTCCTTGGCGGCAATTCATTCTTCATGGGAATGCTTTTCAATTCTGACTCAGGTGGTGCAAGTGAGGGATTCCATGTTGATGATTGGATTCAATTTGGAGTCACAAAAGTTTCAGATTACACATTAGAATTAGACTGTGATGACCCTGCTGGTGGATATTCAGGTCCGCCATTGGGAATCATGCAATTAAAGTGTGATATTACCAATAATGGATATTCAACCGCTCTTGTTAGAGTCGAAACAAATGTAACAAATGCATCGTGGATGAGTCCTCAAGCACCAATGATCAGAATTGATGTTGCAGACTCTAACGACCACGATTTCAATGTCTTAATGCCTGCAATTCCAGGTGGAGCAACGCGTGAAGTTTATGTTAATCTTAGTATACCAGCAGGTGCAGATGTCCAACAAGTGATTTGGGAACTTTGGTTTACTGACGCCAGCAGTTCTTCTACTGGAGAGAAAGGTAGATTGACAATGGACGTCGCAGTCTCAGAACAATTCGGTGTATCACTTTCATCTACAGTGTCTCTAAATGCTGGAACTGCTAGTCCAGGGGAATCTGTAACAGTTCCATTTAGATTACAAAACTCAGGAAATAAGGATGCTGCATTTAACCTTGCAACAACATTTTCAGAAGACGGATGGCTTGCATTAGTTGAAAATGAATCAGGGGCATCCCAATCTCTACCAATTACTCTCAATCGTGGTGAAGAGGACAATTACATGCTCAATATTACTGCTCCAAGCGATGCATCACCGGGTACTGTCTCTTTTAATTTGAGAGCAACATGTGGTTCTTGTGGTGCATTATTCGGAAATGATGTTTTGGTACGTAATCTTGAAGTTCCGATTTTCCGTGAACTATCGCTAGAATCTGATGTATACCATATTGAAGGACCAGCCAATGGAGTTGAGAAGAAGGTTTACATTACAATTCTAAATCAAGGAAATGATGATGAAATATATAATTATTCAACATTCCAACCAAACGTCCGCCTCCAAGCAGGAATAACCGCTGCTCAAAGTCCAGTAATGGATGCATGGGATGGGGAATCAACAATCATTCTTAGTTTACCAATGCCCATTGGCTTAGATCCAGGACTATACAGTGTTAGAGTAATCGCTACCAATTCTGTTGATAATTCAATCAAAGAAGAAATAACAATTAGCGTTGAAATCCTTGATACTGCAGCGGTATGGATTTCTGATGAGGATGCTGAGCAATCTTATATTCCGGGAGACCCAGCTCAAACGATGGCCTTTGAAGTTAGAAATGATGGTAATAATCCTGATCGCTTCACAATGTCATTAGAGATTCCAGACGGAATGAATGCTGAGTTCACAGGATTACTGGATGGAGTAACGGGTGTTATTGAGACTGGCGCAAGTGTCAATGTATCGGTTAGATTCTCATTCATCGAAGGAACAGATGGAGAAAGAACACTTGGCGTAATAGCAACGAGCGTTTCAGATCAAAATGTTTCTTCTAGGGGTGAAGCGACCTACTCAGTCGGTTCTCTTGGATGGTTGAGAATTATTTACAACCAACCACCATTACAAATCTTAGATTATGAAGAAGATTACACAATTACTGTTTCAGTTAGAAACCAATACACTGTTTCACAATCTGTTGCTATGGAATTAAACAACGGTGAATCCGGTTCTTGGTTCCAAGCAAGAATTCAAAATTCTGACCGAGGATTTGTTCTAGCAGCAGGTGAAGAACGTTCAGTCACTATTGTTTTTGATATCTCAGAAACTACACTTCTAAATTTGGATTCAGATACTTTATCTACAAATCTCACATTGTGGGCGCGTTCAGAGACTGTTAGTGATGCAGCCAATTACGACTTGCAAGTCATATTGACTAAAACAAATTCCAATGCTGGTAGTGATGTCAATGGAGAATCATCTGCTTTCGATTTCCAGAATATATTGATTTGGATTGTTTTCATTGTGGTTATGGGTGTTGGAGGAGTTTTCCTCAAGAACCAAATATTCGTTGAAGAAGAAGAAGAAGATGACTATGGTGGCTGGGGAGAAGAAGGCTACGAAGAGATCTTACAATCAACCTATGGTTCTGTGGCATCTGCTCCAACAGTAACGTCACAGGGAGTATTTTCTGCACCAGATCCCGTCAAAGAAGTTCCTTCGGTAGCACCACCAGTCGCAGCAGCCCCAGTGGCCCCTGCACCTGTTGCTGAAGTTCCGGTAGCACAAGCACCACCAATTCCTGCAGAAGGTCTACCAGATGGTTGGACAATGGAGCAATGGGATGCATATGGGCAGATGTGGCTAGAGCAAAATGGTCGTGCTTAAGTCACATATTCTGCTAATTTTGTAAAAAAAATTACTTAACGAACAAGCGTAGGGTTCAAGTCGGGAGAGCCATCGGCAAAATTACAGGGAGGTTCAATCCAATGTACGGTAATGGACAAGCACCAATTTTTATTCTAAAGGATGGCACACAAAGAACACGCGGCAGAAGTGCACAATCAAATAACATTGCAGCAGCAAAAGCCGTTGCAGATGCAGTTCGTTCAACTCTTGGTCCAAAGGGAATGGACCAGATGTTAGTTGACTCTATGGGTGATGTAGTCATCACAAATGATGGAGCAACAATCCTCAAAGAAATGGACATTGACCATCCGGCTGCTAAGATGATCATAGAAGTCGCGAAAACTCAAGAACAACATTGTTTCGATGGAACCACAACTGCAGTTGTTCTATCTGGTGAACTATTGAAGAGAAGTGAAGACTTAATCGACCAAAATGTACACCCTACTGTGATTTGTGAAGGATTCCGTCTTGCTGCAGAGAAAGCAGTTGAATTATTGGATAGTCATGGAATACCTACTAAAAATGATGATTCGGTCTTGATGGAAGTAGCAAAGACAGCACTAACTGGCAAATCTGCTGGTGCGGTAAAGTCTTTCATGGCAGACATTTGTGTCCGTGCTGTAAATGCAGTAGGATTTGTTGATGACGGTGATAGAATAATTGACCTTTCCGACATCAAAGTTGAGAAGCGCCAAGGAGGCTCTATCAAAGACTCTAGCCTAATAGATGGTATTATTCTAGATAAGGAGAGAGTTCACTCTGGTATGCCACGTTCTCTTAGCGATGCAAAAATTGCATTGGTTAATTCTGCTATAGAAGTAAAGAAAACAGAAGTTGATGCAAAGATTCAGATTACTGACCCTAGCCAACTCGCTCACTTCTTAGAAGAAGAAGAAAGTTATATTCGTGGACTTGTAACAAAGATTCAAGAAAGTGGTGCAAATGTACTGGTTTGTCAAAAGGGAATTGATGAACTAGCACAACATTACATGGCAAAGGCAGGAATAATGGCTATTCGTCGTGCCAAGAAATCTGACATGGAAGCTCTTTCAAAGGCTACAGGTGGTAAGATTGTTACCAATTTAGACGATCTAACTGCAAACGATTTAGGACATGCTGCAAAGGTTGAGGAAAAGAAAATTGGAGAGTCAAACATGACTTTCATTACTGGATGTCCTGAAGCAAAATCAGTTTCTGTATTACTTCGCGGTGGTACTGAACACGTTGTTGATGAGATTCGAAGAGCATTTGATGACGCTGTTGGTGTTGTTTCAGTTGCTTGGGAAGATGGTGCAGTTCTAACCGGTGGAGGTTCCGTACTAGCAGCTTTATCAAGAGACCTACGTACATATGCAGAAACTGTTGGTGGATTAGAGCAAATGGCTATTGAGGCCTTTGCTAGTGCTTTGGAAATAGTCCCTCGGACATTAGCAGAAAATGCTGGTCTTGACCCAGTTACTACTCTAATTGAACTTCGTAAGGCCCATGCAGATGGTGCAAGTCACACAGGAATCAATGTCTATGAAGGTGGAGTAATTGATATGAAATCTAAGAATGTTCTTGAGCCAATGCGTGTTGTTGAACAAGCGATTCAATCAGCTACTGAAACAGCGATCATGATTTTAAGAATTGATGATGTTATTTCATCCAAAGGCGTTCCAATGGGTGAAGGCATGGGTGGAATGGGCGACTTCCAAATGTGAAGCCCGTTTACTCCAGTTTTAGTAGTAATTTGGCTGTTGCGTTCTAAGGTCTTGAATACAATTCTTTATGACAATTTTATGACTGGTTTGTGGTAACCTTGAAAGGCCGTTCTTAGGTGGAAAGATTGCTCAGCGTATGCTTGAGCGCCGGTGGCCCGAATGTCCGTAATCGCAAAGGTCTGGATTGAAGAAGATTGTATCACTTGTGATGCATGCCAGGACATTTGTCCTGAAGTCTTTCAATTGACTGATGAAACATCTCAAATTGTAGCGGCAGTGCGTATTGATGGAGTATTTGACCGCAACATCGGAGGCTCTCTTTTGAAGGCTGACTTCGGTAAAGAATTCGCAGATTATATTGAAGAGGCAGCAGAAGCCTGTCCAGTTGATATCATCAAGTTCGAAATGGCAGGAGCTGCAGCACCTGATGCTGAAGCAGCAGAACCAATTGCAGAAGTCGCACCTCCAGTAGCAGTAGCTGCATCACCAGTTGTAGCTTCAGCAGGAACAAGCGATGCCTTAGCAGCAGTATTCGCTGGTGATAGAACACTAACAATTTTCTGTGGTTCTCAAACAGGTAATGCAGCAGGACTTGCAGCAAAAACTGCAAAGTTGGCTGCTAATTATGAATTGATTGCTAACGTGGTCGATATGGATGGCTACGACCCAGCAAATTTGGTGGGTGCAAAGAGAGTACTGATTATCACCTCTACTTGGGGTGAAGGTGATATGCCAGATAATGCAGAAGACTTCTGGCAAGGAATAAACAGTTCATCTCCTACTCTAGCAGGACTAAATTATTCAGTTTGTGCAATTGGAGACTCTTCTTATGACGAATTTTGTAAAGCCGGAGTGGATTGGGATCAAAAGTTTTCAGCACTAGGGGCTACTTCAATTCAGGAGATTCAACTATGTGATGTTGACTTTGAAGAACCTTGGGCTGCATGGGTTAAAACAGTGTTACCTCGTATTGCTTGCGTTGATGCTGCTGGAGTATTCCATGAATCATTAGTTGAGGAAATGAGTGCGTACGGTGCTGGCACAGATGATTCAGTATCTTCTGGCGATTTCACACCTGGTATTGTAACAATGGATGAGATTGCAGTGACCATCGAATTATTCAGATATTGTCCAAGTGCAGCACAATCGGGCTGGGATACAATTTCATGTGCAGTACCTGCCCACGCAACAGTTGAGGATTTGCTACTTGCAATCCAACAAGATGTTGATGGTAGTTTGGCATTCCGAAGAGGAACAAACGGTGGCACTCCAACTACTGGAGTTCGTGTTAATGGAAGAATTGTTCTTGCAGATCTCGCACGAATATCAGATTTAATTGGGGCTGGAGGTAATTTGAAGATTGAACCAGCACCAGGATTACCTATTATCCGTGATTTAATTGTTGATTTGTCTGGATATGAGGCAGCAAGGGCAAGAGCGGAAACTTGGATGAGAGCCGACCCAAGAGAAGGTTCTCGTTTATTGAACGGCGCTGCAGTTGGTACAATGGAGGCATCATTAGCTACTGATTTACATCAAAAGAGTGATATTTTGTCCTATCAATTGATTCAATCAATGTCGGATACCTCAAGCTACGACAAGGCATACGAAGGACCTGGTATTCATTTACAACAATGGCTACGGGCTGAAGATCCAAGATGTGGAGTAGAGCAAAGAAAGAACATTCTCTCTTCATTGAATGAAACAGACGGCGTATGGGCGGAAGCAGATTTGTCATCGATAGCACGTTATGGTTCTGATGGAAAGCTTGCAGCAAGGGGATTGAACTCTGCAAGAGCGTATCTTCTCAATACAAGTAATTACAGTGGAAAACATGGCCGCTTAGTAAAATGGTATGGACGTAGTGTTAAGTGGACTGGCAATGTTAATGAAACCACATTATACCGTCAGGTTCTCGGGCCACTTGGCTTGCTTGGCAACATATTCAGCGGAGTTTCCGCACGCATGTTACTAGGATTCACGCGTAATGGAGGGCCGCCAATTCGTAGTCTTCAAGGCCTATTATTGCCACCATCTGGTATTGGTAAGATTCCAAACATGATTAATTCAAAGGTTGATGCACATCATGAAGTAGTCAGCTTATTCAATAAAATTGACAAAAGATTCTAAGGTGATTATTATGGCAAAAATCGCATATTATCCAGGTAATACAGCAAGGGCTGCTTCTATGGAAGTTGAGGATTGTATCGTTCCTTTGTGTAAGACACTTGGAATTGAGTTGATAGAAATTCCAAAAGCATCTAGTGATGGTGGTAATATTATCAGCCAAGCATCACCGAAACTGCAGCATTCATTGGTTGCTCGCAATCTTGCTCTTGCTGAGCAAAAAAGCATCGATATCATGACTACCTGCGCAACATCTCACGCAATAATGTGCGATACTGCGGATATCATTGCTTCCGATTCAGTATATGCTTCACAGTTGAATAATCTAATCGCTCTAACATCTGGAATAGAATATTTAGGTGAATCTAAATCTCGACATCTTCTTCATTACTTGGTTGAAGAAATTGGTTTGGACAAAATCAGTGCTGCTGTAATCAATCCAATCAAACTCAATGTTGCAGGATATTATGGTTCTAATATGCAGAGAGAGGGAGCTTGTGGAGATGACGATGCTTTCCTTCCTAATTATTTAGAACAGTTAATCAATGCACTGGGTGGAACTCCTGTAGATTATGAACTCAAGTGCCAAAGTGTTGGCGCACCTTCACTTCTGACTCTAGATGGTACAGCAATGGCCATGACAGCAGCAGTTCTTTCTGATGCAAAACAGAATGGTGCAGATCTCATGGTAAGTGCATGCACCATTTCTCATTCCAATCTTGACTCTTACCAATCAAGGGCTGGTAAATTAACTGGAAAAGATACTGCAATGCCGGTAATACATCTTGCAGAATTAGTTGCATTTGCTTTGGGCCATTACCCAGATAGATTTGCACAACTAAGAACACGTGCGCTAATTATTGGAAGTTAAATCTCAATCATTGAGTATTTGTTCAATCGTTGCTATCATTCTCGTTTTTATTGGTTTTATGCTTTGTACCATCTAAGATTACCTTCCACTTCGAGTTCAATTGTGTGTCTTCGGGAAGAATCTCCTCTTCATCAATGGTCGTTTCACTTTTTTCCTCATTGAGATTGGAGAACGATTCCAATCCCATTTGATTGCTTGGCCTTCGCATTGCTGGAGTGATTACTGGAACACTATCATCAGCCGTAGCAGTTATCCTTCCGCCACCTTTCTTGACATCTATTTCTACTGTTTCTATTACTGGGTATAGTTCACCAAGTCTCTTTATTTCAGAAGAGAGGTAATCTGTTGCAGATACTATACTTCCGTCTTCCTCAACAACAGAAAAATCGGATAGCACGTCACCTTTTGGAGGATTTACTGTAATTAATTTAATCTCGCCCTTTATCTTGTCTAGATGAATGTGCATTTTCTTTTCTCTACTTTTTGAGGCCATGTAAACGAAAACATCTCGAGTATCTTTTGCGATTAGAATATGGACTTCACCATCCCGCTGTCTTGCAGTTCTTCCTCTTCTTTGTATAGTGCGAATAGCGCTTGGAACTGGCTCATATAATATCACTAAATCAGCAGCAGGAACATCTAATCCTTCCTCTCCTACTGAAGTAGCAATTAGAACATTGATGTCGCCTTCACGAAATCTTTGTAGTTGCGCTAATTGTTGTTTTTGATTCATTCCTTTTCTACTACCTGTTCCAGATTGTCCAATAAATCGGTCAGCAACGACACCATCTATAGAATTAAGCCTCTTCGCTAACAAGTCAACAGTATCCCTGTATTCGGTAAAGATCAATACTTTACTTTGAGGAGAGTCTTTCAATTGTTGGGATAATAAAGCAGCTACATGTTCTGGTTTTGGGTGTAGTTCATCCAATCCCTTTGAAACATTTCGGAAATCATGGATACATGGCAATGCAATGAAACTATTTGTTCCTCTTTGTCCACTTCTACCATCTTCTTCTGCTCTATCAACAAATGCTTGAGCAGATTTCAATCCTTGAGTTCTAAGGAGGTCTAGCAGGATATGAATTCTGCGCAGATTAGATATCTTTCTTGCAGCATTGTATCCACGAGTATCCCTTCTTTGTATCGCAATACTCGCCTTACGTTGTGCATCTTCTATTAATTTCGAAGACAAATGACCAGTTGGGGCTAAGAAACCCATTTTTCTCAATTGTTCAGCCTCTGAGTTTTGATGGTATTCCAAAGGTAGGATGATTTTATTGAGTTCATCTCCCAGTTCCAGATAGTGAGGAGTAATTTTCATGTTAACCTTATATGGTTGTAAAAGAGAACTTTCCTTCTTACTAACAGAGTAAGTCTTGATGTTCAAATTGTCAGCAACTTGTCTAATTCCATGTTCTGTTGAACCTGGGCTAGCAGTTGCACCAATTACGGAACATTTAGGGTTTGCTTTATGCATCAATAATCCTACTTGAGAATAAGCATGCTTCCCCGTTGCATGGTGTGCTTCATCAAAAATTAGTAGACCTAAATCGGTCAAATCAATGAGTCCATTTTGGGCATCATTGCGGATCACTTGTGGCGTTGCGATAATAATTTTGCCAGTACCCCATAACTCTGGTCTGCTAGCAGGTGCATTATCTCCCGTATAGGTGATTATTTCATTATCATCAATATTGATCATAGCCCTTGCCATTCGCTGTTGTTCCTCAACTAATCCGGTTGTAGGTGCAATAAGTAGAACCTTGCCTTTTTCATTATGGAGACAATTTGCCATCGCCATCCATTCTACTGCGGTTTTTCCAAAACCGGTAGGCATAACCATCATTGTAGATACGGTTAAACAGTATTTCAAGGCTTGAAGTTGGTATGCTCTTGCCTCAACACCATCTTTCAGAAATGGATGTTGAACAGTTGCCATATCCTTTCCTTCACGCCGAGGGTAAAAAAGGATAATGTGTATAGTTGCTGAATAATGGATGTGAGAGTTGAAATCATTTTGTATATTATTGATTGAGTCTTACATCCAAGAACCACGCTACTAAGCCGCATTTAGAGACCGAACTCCTCATATAGGGGAGGTTTGTCGGAGGGATGCTTAAAGGTGAGTAGCCAGACACACAGGACCATCCCATGAGGACTCCTATAGTCTCGTTTTCCAACAGTGGAAACGGAACGCAGTGTCACGGCTTCTCTCAACCTGAGAGCCCTCGTACGCCCCTTCGGTGGGGCCAATTCGTTGTACAAAAAACTGGAGGAATCCCATATGGCAAAGAGAAATCACCCACGTCGTGGATCGATGGCGTTTAGCCCGCGTAAGCGGTCTGCCCGCACATTCGGTCATGTAAATTCGTGGCCTACAACCGATGCGAGCGAAGTTAGAGTGCAAGGATTTGCTGGCTGGAAAGCTGGTATGACTCACATTCTTTCTCGTGATTTAAACCCAACAAGCCTTTCTGCAGGTCAAGAAGTTCGTGTTCCAGTAACAGTTGTTGAATGCCCTAAGATGAGAATTCTTGGTGTACGTGGATACGAAATGAGTCCCTATGGTATGAGGGCAATTGGTGAGGCTTGGTCTGATGCCAGCCAAATCTCCGATGCTTTCCCTGAATTATTCAAGCGCCTACCAGAGCGCAAAGAGCACAAGACCGATGAGCACTTCGAGAATCTACTCAATGCAGATCTCTGCGAAGTCCGCTTAATCGTTGCAACACAACCAGCTACAGTCGGCGGAATCTCAACAAAGGTCCCTGATGTTATGGAAATGGGTCTTGATGGTGGTACTTTCACAGAACAACTTCAATTCGCTAAGGAAAAGTTGGGAGAAGAATATTCTTTCGCAGATGCATTTGATTTCAAAGAAGGAAAAGGTGGACTAACCGATATTATCGCTGTAACCAAGGGTTACGGATGGCAAGGTGTTATCAAGCGATTCGGTGGAAAACTTCAATCTCACAAGAACTCCAAGAAACGCCGTCAACACGGTAACATGGGAGCATTCGGTGACGGATATGTTCGAAAGAGTATTCGTCAAGGTGGTCAAACTGGATATCACCAAAGAACTGAGTACAACAAGCGTATCATGCGTGTAGCAAACCCAGAAGAGCATTCAATTACACCTGCTGGAGGTTTCCTCCACTATGGTGAAGTAAAGTGCGATTACATTCTAGTTCATGGTAGCGTCCCTGGTCCTGCAAAGCGTTTGATCAGATTCCGTGACGCAACTCGTGGTAGCGATAAGACGCTACATGATTACGAGATTACCTACGTAAGTACAGCATCGAAGCAGGGGGTCTGAGCATGAAAGTAGCAGTTATGGATATTACAAATAACGTCAGTCAAGATGAACTTGATGCAGGACGCCTCCAAGAAAACTTCTCTGTTGAAGTTTCTCTAGGGAAGAAAGTAACTCTTCCTGAAGCATTTAACGCACCACTTCGCCCGGACATGATCAAGTTAGCAATAGCAAGCGCTCGTGCTAACCGAAGACAAGCATACGGTCAAAGAGCACACGGTGGAAAGCGTTCGCCTATGTCTGGTATGAAGCACTCCGTAGAATGGTGGGGCAAGGGTCGAGGTGTATCTCGTATTTTGCGCCGTACAGGTCAAAGTCGTGGTGCACAAAACCCGCATACACTGGGCGGACGTCGTGCACATGGTCCTAAGGTTGAGAAGATTTGGGCTCGTAAGTTGAATTCCAAAGAGCGAAGAATCGCTAGAGATTCAGCACTTTCAGCTACTACTGATATTGAAACAGTAGCAAACCGTGGTCACCGAATCTCAGAAGATATTGACGCACTTCCACTAGTTCTAGGTAATTATGTAGAAGTTCGCGATGGAAAGAGCGAAGAATTTGATATTGAACAATTCAATCATGGTAGTGCTACAAGAAAGGTACTATCAATATTCAACGAGATTGGCCTTGGTGATGATCTAAGGCGAGCTCGTGATGGAAGAAATATCCGTGCTGGAAAAGGAAAGATGAGAGGACGTGTTCATAAGACACCTAAGTCTATTCTATTGGTTGTTAAGGAGAAATCCGGACTTGCAAGTGCTGCAAGAAACCTACCTGGTGTAGACGTAGTCGCTGCTTGTAACCTATCTGCTGAAGATTTGGCTCCTGGTGGCGATGTCGGTCGTCTAACCGTCTTTACTAAGGCGGCTGTGGAGGCTCTTAACTGAGGTGAATATCATGGACGCATACAATATTATAATCCAACCGTGGCTAACAGAGAAGTCAATGGAAGCCCGTTCAAGTCAGGGCCGCCTTGAATTCATTGTTCATCGCAGTGCAACTAAGAATCAAATCGCAAGAGCGGTTGAAACACTTTTCGAAGTTGAAGTTGCAAAGGTTAATGTTCGTAACACAAAGCATGGAAAGCACGCATCTGTGCGTCTTGCTGAAGGTTATGACGCTGAGGACGCGGCTATGCGTCTAGGAGCATTCTGAGGTGATTTATCATGGGTAAGAGAATTCGTGCACAACGTAAAGGATCCTCACCACGTTACCGCGTGGCGAGTCATCGTTTCCCAGGTGCTAACCGCATGCCACGCGCAACCGATATAGTCGGTGAAGTAACAGAACTAGTACATTCACCAGTACATTCAGCTCCACTCGCAAGAGTGAAGTTACCTGGTGGAGATACAACACTAGTATCTGCAACTGAAGGAATTGCAATAGGAAGCAGTGTCGCAATCGGTGACAATGTTGCTCTAAAGCCTGGTAATATCACTAGGATCGCTAATATCCCAGAAGGTACTGCAATCAACAATCTTGAACTTCGTCCAGGTGACGGTGGAAAGGTTGCTCGTGCAGCAGGAAACTCCTGTATTGTAGAGGCTCGAGTTGGAGACAAAGTTCGTATTCGTCTACCATCTGGTGCTATCAAAGAACTTTCAGCAAATTGTCGTGCTACTATCGGTGTATTATCCGGTCATGGTCGCGATGAGATGCCACTGCGTACTGCTGGTGCAGCATACTACAAGGCTAAGGCTCGTGGAAAGTTGTTCCCTCACGTAAGTGGTGTAGCAATGAATCCAGTGGACCATCCACACGGTGGTGGAAATCACCAGGCTGTCCACGGACCAAGCTCAGTTGCACGTGGAACTCCGCCAGGTGCTAAGGTCGGACTTATCGCACCAAGCCGCACAGGTAGAGGCCGCGGCAAGAAACTTTGAGGTGAATTATTATGGGAAGAAAGAAGAAGAAGTCGTTTATGACCCCAAAGGCAAGTCGCCGAAAGGCACGCAAGCGCCTTTCAACTACCTCAGGTCGTGTAAAGAAGGAATTCACATATCGCGGATATACTATCGCGGAATTAACAGAAATGCCACTATGGCCTTCTGAAGAAAACCCAGATGCACCATCTGTAATCACTCTACTACCATCTCGTGCTCGCCGTTCTATTGCACGTGGCCTTTCTCTTGAGAATGAGCACTTTTTGGAGCGTGTCCGCCGTAGTACTGGAAGATCTATTCGTACACATCGACGTGACATGCCAATTCTACCTGAGTTCGTTGGTAAGAAAATCGCAATCTACAATGGTCTAAAGTTCGTTGAGGTCGAGATTGCCCCAGAAATGATTGGGCACTATCTCGGTGAATTCGGACAGACTCGCCATAGCGTCACTCACAGTGGCCCTGGTGTGGGTGCAACTCGTTCTTCTCAGAACGTAGCATTGAAGTGAGGTGTTTATTATGGTTAAAGCAAAAGAATTAGACAGACGCAGCAAGAGAAGTGCTCTCCCTCAAAAGGGATACACACAACTTCTGCAAGGCAGCCATTTAGCAACAGCTCGTGCAGTAGATGTAGACATGCACGTTAAGCATTGTTTTGAGATCGCCCGCCACATCAAGCATATGAAGGCTGGAAACGCGATTAAATTCCTTAACCAAGTACTGAAGATTGATTCAGACCGTCCAGATATTCGTCGCAAGGCAGTAGCAGTCCCATTCCGTTTGGGAAGTGGCAACCTGAAAAAGAGACGCTCTGGACCTAGTATGGTCGGACACCGCAAAGGTGGTATCGGACCTGGACGTTTCCCAGTAAAGGCAAGCCGTGCAATCATCAAGTTGATTGAAAGTGCTATGGAAAATGCTCGACATCAATATGAAGATGTAGATGCAGAGGAAATGGAAATCACGCATATCGCAGCACATAGAGGTCAAGTCAAGAAGGGCTGGATTCCTCGTGCTCGTGGACGTGCAACTCCTAGCAACCATTACCGTGTAAATCTAGAGATCTTCCTTGAAGATTTCAACGCAACTGACGATGAGTTAGAGGATGAATTCTGAGGTGAATATTATGGGTAAGCAAAGTACACTCCGAGCAATAGTTGACCGCAATGTCGAACGCCATCTTGTTAAGGAATTCTTAATGAATAACACCAAGGGTTCTGGTTTTGGTAGTCTTAAGTTTGAAAGAGTTCTAAACAAGAACAACAACAAACCTCAAGATATTCTTACAGTAACAGCAGACAGACCAGGTATGGTCATCGGTTCAAAAGGAAAAATCATCAAAGAACTTCAACGCCGCTTGAATGAAGAGTTCTCTCTTCTACAACCTAAGTTAATGGTTGAAGAAATCGAAAATGCAACTCTCAATGCTCAAGTAATGGCTGAAAAGATTGCAAGCGCTATGGAGCGAGGCTGGTACTACCGCCGTGCTGGTGCAAGTGCTGCAACCAACATTATGGATGCAGGTGCACGTGGTGTTTTGATAACAATCGCAGGAAAGTTGACTGGTTCAAGAAACCGTACCCAGAAATTCTTATTGGGTCACGTAAAGTATTGTGGAGAAACTGCATTACAACACATGGACAAAGGATATTCTGTAGCGGTTAAGAAGCTAGGAACAATCGGTGTTACAGTTGAAATCATACGCTCAGGAACTCGCCTACCTCACGAGATTAGTATTTTCTCTGAAGAGGAATTGAGAATCCGAGAATCACAAGAAGAAGCAGAAGCGGAGGCGAGCGCATGAGTTTCGTTTCCAATCGTGAAATCGAAGCTATGAGCCGAGAAGCTCGCGAGTCTCGTTTGTTGGAGCTTCGAGAAGAGTTGCTGCAACTTCGTGCAGAAAAGGCTCTTGGTGGTACACCAGCGAGTCTTGGAGAATACAAGGCAACACGCAGAAGTATTGCTCGACTTCTAACACATTTGAATAATTGATTAAAGGGAGGTGATTTAATATGGCAGCAATTTGTAACGTTTGTGGACTTCCTGACGAACTATGTATTTGTCAGGAGATCGCTAAAGAACAGCAATGTGCAATTTTGTCAACCGACCATCGCCGATATGGAAAAATCGTCACAAAGGTAGAAGGGATTGAAGATGCAGCTATTGACATCAACAAACTCGCTAAACTTCTCAAGAACAAATGTGCAGCTGGTGGAACTGTAAAAGGGCGAGTAATCGAACTTCAAGGTGACCATAAGAAAAGGGCTGCAGGAGTTCTAAAGGACAACGGATTTAATGTGGAGGTGCGCTGATATGAATATCTACAACTCTACATGGATCGGTGACCAACTGACTGTCGTCGAATCACCAGACTCTTCCCTATTGGGTCGAGTTGGTATTGTTCTTGATGAGAGCAGAGAAACTATTACAATCATCGAGGGAAGTAATGAAATCATCCTCGGTAAACAAAGTATTGATTTCAAAATTGGCGACAGTGATGTTGTCATAAATGGGGCACGTGTTGGACAACGCCCGGAAGACAGAATCAACAAAAATACAGGATGGCATAATCATGCGAGATATCGGAGTAGACGTAAAGATTCCTTCAGGGGAATGGGATGGAGACGCTAATTGTCCGTTTTACGGCAGTTTGCGTTTACGTGGACAGATGTTAGAGGGTACAATCTCTAGCGTTGGAATGAGCAGAACGATCACTATTGAACGTGATAATGTTCGATATATGCAGAAGTACGAGAGATTCGAAAAGCGCACAAGTGCACTTTCCGCACATCTTCCTACTTGTGTTGGTGAAGTCAACGTTGGTGATACAGTCAAGGTAATGGAATGCAGACCGCTTTCAAAGACTGTTTCATTCTGTGTTGTAGAAGTAAACGGTGGTGAGGAATAATGAAGGGAATTGCAGGACGTCAAACTCGTGGTCTTCCAACCGCTGCACGTCTGCATGTCGCAGATAACACAGGTGCAAAGGTTGTACAAATCATTAACATTCTAAAGTTGGGTAACACAATGCGTCGTTACCCTGCTGGTGGAGTCGGTGACCTTGCTAAGGTTTCTGTCAAGAAGGGTACACCTGAGACACGACGCCAAATGTTCAATGCAGTGATTATCCGCCAACGCCGACCTTTCCGTCGTGTTGACGGTACATGGGTACAATTCGAAGACAATGCTTGTGTCATTACTAATGAGAAAGGCGATGTCCAGGGTTCCGATATTAAGGGGCCAGTATCAAGAGAGGCAGCAGAACGCTGGCCTCGTATCGCAGCAAATGCGAAACAAATTATCTGAGGTGAATTGAATGGTAAAAAGTATGAAACCAAACAAACAACGCAAGGCGCACTACAACGCTCCTCTTCATGAGAAGCGCAAGCGTATTGCAGCAAGACTTCTTCTCGACAAGCCAGATGCACGCTTTGCTAGTGTGCGCACTGTCACAGTTCGTGTAGGTGATACAGTACGTGTCATTCGTGGAGATTTCTCAAATGGTGGCAAGCGCCATGGTGGAACGCGTAATGTAAACCCACTAACAGGATCTGTTCTAAAAATCGAATCTAACACTGGACGCCTCTTCATTGAAGGTGCTAAAGGAAGTAAGTCAGACAATAAGGAAGAAGCGGTACCGGTCCACTCTTCTAATGTCGTAGTCGTCAAACTTGACGAAACCGACAAGTTGCGTGTGCAACAACTAACCGGAAACAGGAGTTGAATAGAATGGGAAGCAGTAATCATTTGAAGCGTTTAGCAATGCCACGTAGCTGGCCTCTTCCACGTAAGACTACAATTTGGGTAACCCGTGCAGCACCTGGTGCTCATGCACTCGATACTTGTATGCCGATTAATGTCATCATCCGTGATGTACTTGGATTTGCACGTTCAACCAGAGAAGTTCGCCACATTTTACACAATGGATTAGCACTAGTTGATGGCCGTGTCTGTAAAGATACACGCCGTGGTGTTGGCCTAATGGATGTCCTAACACTTGGTGAGAACAATTATCGATGTGTTTTGGATGTAAAAGGAAAACTTCGATACCACCCTATCTCTAGCGAAGAAGCTGCTTGGAAGATTTGCCGTATTGAAGGTAAGACTACAATCAAGGGCGGTAAAACGCAAATCAACTTGCACGATGGTCGTAATATCGTCGGTGAAGATGCAGCAGAATATAACACTGGGGATTCACTGAAGATTTCTCTACCATCTCAAGAAATAGTTGAGCACATTCGTTTCGGCGAAGGTACACGTTGTTTCTTGACTGGTGGTTCTCACGTAGGAGAATATGCTGAAGTTAAGGATTATATCGTAAAGCGCTCCAGTATGCCAAACGAAGTACAATTCGAGGCATTTGGTACAACTTTAGACAATGTCTTCGCAGTAGGAGATGTTTCACTTCCAAAGTCAGAGGTGGTTGAATGAGTGATGAAGTAAATCCAATGTCTGAGCCTAGAATTACTAAGGTTTCAGTCAACATCGGTGTTGGTGAAGGTGGAGATCGCCTTGTCAATGCAGAAAGTGTATTGCAATTAGTTACTGGCATAAAGCCTCAAAGAACTCTTGGACGTATCCAAAACAGAGACTTGAAAGTACGTCTAGGTGCTCCTATTGGTTGTAAGGCAACTATGAGGGACAAGGACTCTATCAAGAAGTTCCTAACCGATGCTTTCTGGGTTCGTGAAAATATAATTCCTAAGTGGAATTTTGACACCTCAGGTAACCTTTCTTTCGGTATCCGTGATTACACAGATTTCCCAGACCAGAAATATAATCCTGATATCGGAATCTACGGAATGGATATTACAATTGTTCTAGAACGCCCAGGACATCGTGTATCTCGCAGAAGAAAAGCCAAGGCAAAGGTCGCAATGAGCCACCGCGTAACAGCTGATGAGGCTAGAGAGTGGTTTAAGAAAAATTACGAATTGACAATCTTGGAGGACTGAAAATGGCAAGAGATCATGGAGAAAGAATTGGCCGCACAATTGGCTGCCGACGATGTGGAAGAAAAAGAGGAATGATTCGCCGACATGGGCTTCGCCTATGCCGTCAATGTTTCCGAGATGTTGCACCACAAATCGGATTTAAGAAAATGAGTTGAGGAGGGAATAATATGCAAACAGATCCACTAAATGATGCTCTAATTAAGATGTACAATGCAGAACAGGCTGGTAAGTTCAATGTTGAACTTACACCTGCAAGTAAGTTGCTTGGCAATGTACTAGAAATAATGCAAAAGTCCGGCTATGTCGGCGCTATTGACCGTACTGAAGATGGTCGTGGCGGAATGTACGTGGTTGAACTTCGCGGTGCAATCAATCGCTGTGGTACAGTAAAACCTCGTCACAGCGTACGTCGCCAAGAATACGACCAGTGGGAAATTCGATACCTTCCTGCTCAAGATTTTGGCCTTCTAATTCTAACAACAAACTCCGGCGTAATGCATCACTATGATGCAAAAGACGCCCGTATCGGTGGTAAGCTACTCGCTTACGTATATTGAGGTGAATAATATGGTAAAACTCGACAGAATCGAAAAAACAGTAACCATCCCTGAAGATGTGAATGCATCACTTAGTGAAGATGGCGTCGTAACAATAACAGGCCCGAAAGGAACACTAACACGTCAATTCCTAAGCCCAGTAGTAAATCTCTTACAAGATGGCTCAGGTTTACTAGTTCGTGTAGATATGCCACGCCGTAAGCAGGTAGCACTGGCTGGAACATGGGTGGCACATTTGAATAACATGGTAAGAGGAGTAACACAAGGATTCACATACAATCTGAAAGCCTTTTACTCTCACTTTCCAATGACACTTGCTCAGAAGGGCAACCAATTTGTAGTAAACAATTATTTTGGTGAACGTGTTCCACGAACAGCAGTAATACTCGATGGAGTTACCGTAAAGATCAGTAAAAAGGTCGAAGTAACAGTCTCCGGAATTGACAAGGAAAAGGTTGGTCAAACAGCAGCGAATATTGAACGCTGTACTACGGTGAAGAATCGTGACCGACGTGTTTTCCAAGATGGTATATATTTACTAAACAAGGAGTGATTTGAATGGCAGAAGATTATGATAATATGACAGTCGCTGAACTTAAGGTTCATCTAAAGGAAGCTGGTCTTCCTGTTTCTGGAAAGAAAGCAGACCTCATCGCTCGCTTGAGTGATGTTGGGGATGCACCTGTTGAAGAAGCAGTTGTTGAAGAAGCAGTTGTTGAAGAAGCAGTTGCTGAAGAAGCAGAAGATGACAACTGGGACGATGAAGAAGACTGGGACGATGAAGTTTCAGAAGTTCACGTTGCAAAACAAAAGCCAGTTCTAGATGATGCTACAAAGGCAGCACTCGCCTTACGAGCGGAGCAAAAGAAGGCAACCCCTTCCTTCCGCCGTACTGAGTGGTTCCGATACAAGCGTCTTTCACGCTCAGGTTGGAGAGCTCCTCACGGAATGGACAACAAACAGCGTAAGAACCTCAAGTATCGTTCTTCACTTGTTAGAGTCGGGCACGGAAAAGTTTCTGCTGCTCATGGACTACATCCATCTGGATTTAGAGAAGTAATGGTTCAAAACTCTGGAGATTTAGAACAAATTGATCCTGAGACAGAAGCAGCACGAGTTGGTGGTACTGTCGGTAGAAGAAAGTGCGGACATATTTACAGCCGTGCTGATGAATTAGGTATCCGTGTTCTTAACAGAAGGAGGGATGTTTGATGCAAATTACTAATCAAAAGCGTTTAGCTGCAAGAATTCTAAAATGTGGTATTCACCGTGTTTGGATTAATCCATCATACCTCGATCAGGTTGCTAATTCAGTTCAAGCTGATGACATCCGTGAATTTATTGAAGAAGGCTGGATCAAGGCCAAGCCGATCAAGGGAACATCTCGTGTTCGTGCTCGCCTACGTATGGCTCAAAAGCGTAAGGGTCGCCGTAAGGGACACGGTACTCGTGCAGGTACTGCTAACGCTCGTAATCCAAGAAAGAACCGTTGGATGAGAACTATCCGTTCTCAACGCCGTGTTCTCAAGGCTTTCCGTGCAGATGGGACTATCGAACCTTCTCAATATCGCCGTTATTATCTGAAGGCGAAGGGTGGCTCATACCGTTCAATTGCTCACATGCGCTCACAGATGACTGTTGAGGGTGTAACTTTCACTGGAGGTGAACAATAATGAGAGGAAATAGACAACGCTCAGTATTTAGACGACGCAGAACTGGATTGACAGATTATCGTCGCCGTTTGAAGTTACTTCGTGGAAACAAACCTCGTGCAGTAGTTCGTGTCTCAAACACTAGAACAACTTGCCAATTGGTTTCTTGGGCAAAGGAAGGAGATTTGGTTACAGTTACTGTTACCGGCTCTGATTTACTAAAGAAATACGGATGGCCTGAGAGTTTCTCTCAAAAATCTGTTTCCGCTTCATATCTAGTTGGCTTTGCAATGGGCAAGGCAGCACTAGCATCTGGTACGACTGAAGCAGTTCTTGACATCGGTCTTGCTGCAAGCACCCCTGGTGGACGAGTTTTCTCTGCCCTAAAGGGTATGGTCGATGCAGGATTAGATATTCCTCATGGCGAGAATGTATTGCCAAGTGAAGATAGGTTATCAGGTGCTCACATCAGTGATGAAGTTGCATCTGCAGTAGAATCAACAAAGAATGCAATAGAGGAGGCTTACTAATATGACAGAAGAAGAAGTAAAACCAATGGCGCCAGGTTTAATCCAGGCTCATGCTCCACCGGAAAAAGAAGATCCATCTGACCGCCGTCGTAGCAGAAAGCAGAACGACCCAATAGCAAATTTGCGTAAGTGGGAACCTCGTACTCGTCTTGGCCAAAAGGTCATGGCTGGTGAAATAATCACTTTTGAACAAGCTTTGATTTCCGGATTCCCTATTAGAGAAGTTGAAATCGTTGATGCACTAATTCCAAATCTTGAGGATGAAGTAATTCAGGTTAATATGATTCAAAGAATGACTGACAGTGGACGACGTGTTCGATTCAATGTAATGGCTTGCGTAGGCAACCGTGATGGATATGTTGGTCTTGGAATGGCAAAGGCAAAGGATGTTGGACAAGCCATCGAAAAGGCAATCGTCGCAGCAAAGTTGAATGTCATCTCAGTACAACGTGGAAATGGTTCTTGGGAATCTTCTATGGGTCCAGGAACATCTATTCCGTTCAAGATTAAGGGACGCTCAGCATCTACTCGTGTAACTCTAATGCCTGCACCATCCGGTAAGGGATTAGTTATTGGAGAAACTGGAAAGCGTGTACTTGAACTTGGAGGAGTTACTGACGTACTTTCAAGAACAAAGGGACAAACTCGTACCACAATCAACTATGCCGCAGCAACATTTAATGCGCTGAAAAATCTTAACACAACCCGTGTTTCGAACGAACAAACAGAACGTCTGTTTATTCACAAAGGGAGGATGATTGAATGAGTTTTATCGTAGTACGAGCAAGAAGTAATGTAGGTGTTGAAAGATCTATTAGAGAAACAATGGGTCATCTAAACCTAACTAAGGTTAATCACGCAATCATTATTCCAGATAATGAGCAATACCGTGGTATGTTACAGAAGGCTAAGGATTACATCACTTGGGGAGAGGCAACAGAGGAACTTGTTGAGAAGATGCTTGCTGAGCGTGGCCGTATGGTCGGTGACAAGCCATTGACAGATGCAATCGTTGCAGAACATACAGATTTCAAGAATATCAAGGCATTTGCTAAGGCAATTTGCGCTGACAAAGCGACGGTTAAGGCTGTCCCTGACTTGAAGCGTGTTTTCAGATTACATCCACCAGTTGGAGCAAAAGGATGGGGCGGAATAAAGCGCACATTCGTTATTGGCGGTGGACTTGGCCCTCGTGGCGATAACATTACAGCTCTTGTAGAGCGTATGATTTGAGGTGATTTTGAATGGGAACTAAAGCAAATAAGCATCGTGGACGAAACCGTTACCACGGTCGTGGAAAGAAAGCAGGTCGTGGAGCAGGAAAGCGTGGTGGACGTGGTAATGCGGGTATGAATAAGCACCGTGTTATGTACCGTAACAAGTACATGCCCAATCACTGGGGAATGCACGGTTTCAACCGTCACCCAACACTTAGAAATTTCAATATTACAGTAAATGTAAGTCAACTTGAAGGTTTAGCAGATGGTGCAGATACACTGGATTTGACAGCAATGGATATCGACAAGGTTCTTGGAAGTGGAAGACTTACGGTGGCTTTGAAGATTATAGTTGCGGAAGCAAGTGCAAAAGCAATCGAGAAGATCGAGGCTGCTGGCGGCTCTCTAGAAATCGAAGTTGGCGGAGAAGAATGAACTTATCCAAACTTTTGAACCTCAATACTCATAAATAAAAATAATATCCAACAATAAGGGGCGATTTCATGAAACACAAATCAATACCATGGGCAATCGGATTAACAGGTGCATTGTATTATGCACTGATGATCTATTGGCAATCAGATGCCCTATCCGCAGAAAGCGGTCCAGCATTTGAGGCAGCGGTTGTTGGCTTGATATTCTCTGCAGTTTATGTGGCTTATTGTATCGTTTGTCTTCAAAAAGATATTCCAAGTCACTTGAAAGAGAAGTTTATCGGTCGTTATGGTAAATTGATGGGATGGTTAGCATTTGTTGGATTCGCAGTTTACTATGTTCGCCCTGCAGCATGGGGCGGTTATGATGAAGCAGTAGGTTTCTTCCTTGTAGGGGTAATTCTCCTTGGATTCGGGGCTGCTGCTATCCTTACTTGTTTCATGTGGAGTGGTGATGAAAGTAGCCGTTTGTACGCTCTGCGAAGATTCGTAGATGTTTACCCAACTATTACCAAGCCAGATAGACACGTTAGATTTAATGAAAAGATGTGGACTACTACATTCGTTTTGATTATCTATTTCGCTATGACCAACGTCATGCTATTCGGTTTGTCAGGACAAGCACTTGACCTGTTCAGTGGTTTCCGTTCCATTATGGCTGGAGCTTCTGGTACCATTATGCACTTGGGTATTGGTCCAATTGTTACTGGTTCCATTATTATGCAATTATTCGCTGGTGCTAAAATCATTCGTTTAGATTTACAAGATTCAGATGATAAGGCACTTTACCAAGGTGTTCAGAAACTACTTGTTTTGATTATGATTCCAATTGAATCAATACCTCAAACATATGGATTCTTAGATCCTAGTGAGTGGCTAATCGATGCTTATGGAATGGGCTGGGCTAACTTCGTTATCGTCGCTCAATTATTCGCTGGTTCATACCTAGTTTTCCTTCTTGACGAACTTGTCAGCAAGTGGGGTATTGGATCTGGTATCTCCTTATTCATCGCTGCAGGTGTTGCTCAGTCAACATTCGTTGGTACACTCTCTCCTCTTCCTGCAACAGCAGGACAGGCATACAGTCTAGCTAACCCACCATCTGGAACATTACCGATGATATTCTACATGTTCAGGGAGGCGACGGCAGGCCAAATGATTGACATGGGTAATGGGCAGAATGGATTCGAAACAATTTTGTTGACCCACGTTAATCCGATGGCTGCGTTATTCTCTTCCATCGTTGTTTTCCTCGTGGTTGCATTTGCTGAATCAAGTAAATTGGAACTTCCTTTGACCCATGGTAAAGTCCGTGGTCACAGAGGTAAATATCCGATTCGTCTTGTCTATGCAAGTAACATTCCGGTCATTTTGATGGCTGCTTTATTAGCAAACGTAAACATGTTTACACTCTTATTCTGGAGCCATCCAACGCTCTCACAGACACCAATATTGGGTCGGGAGGGTATCGCTTCAATGTCGAAATATATTGGTACATATGATCAGGGTCAAACGACGGCCTCAGGTGGATTTGCCTGGTATGCGAGTATGGTTAATGGGGTGAATGATTGGTTCATGCCGTTGCTCAATCAAACGGGTGATCAATTCGGTCATTCCTTGACTCAAATAGTGCTCCACGTCATATTCTATGTGGCATTGATGACTGCAGGTTCAATGGTCTTCGCGAAATTCTGGATTGATACCACAAATATGGGTACAAAGGACGTCGCAAAGCAAATTGAACGTACTGGAATGCAGATTCCAGGTTTCCGTAAGAATCCAAAGGTATTGGAAAAGATTCTCGAAAATTATATTCCTCCAGTGACCTACTTCTCAGGTGCTTTCGTAGGTCTATTGGCGGCTGGTGCCGACTTGTTAGGTACGGTAGGTAATGCTACTGGAACAGGTCTATTGCTTGCTGTAGGTATTATTTTGCGAACATATGAGCAGATTCAGAAAGAACAGGCAATGGAGATGCATCCAATGATCCGTCAGTTCTTCGGCGCTGAATGATTGGCATTAGTTTCGGCCACTAAGGGCTTAATGTCCACAATATCTGTGACTGTATTGTTCATTTTCTTCAGGAATTATGCTATAAAATATAGTTGCCCTAATAGGGCGTAAATCAGTATTATCTATTCATAATCTGTCATCATTTTTGCAAATTATTACGTGATTGTTTTCGACGCGTTATAATCTACTACAACGTGGCAAAATATCCGCCATTAATTGCTTAGCAGTGTGTCATTTCTCACCCCCTGCGAGATAGGTTATCTTGATATAGGGGGGGTGAGTCGGTGGCTTGCTTGCGTTGTGTAGAACGGCGTTGGCGGCTGAGTCCCTCGGGACAATGACTGCCGCCATCCTCTGCATACGTGAAGCCGAAGCCATTGCGATTCCGAGAAACCTCCATCTGGAGCAAGCTCGGGGTCAGGAAGGTGATCGAGATTATGACGTATTTTGTGCAAGAAGCTCAAGTGCATTATTTTCTCGCCAATTTTTTTAGGTACAGCAATTCATTAAATTGAATAAGCGACAAGTAGCCCAAAGGATCGTAACAAGAGAAATCTGGTTGATCCTGCCAGAGGCGACCGCTGTTGGAGTTCGATTAAGCCATGCGAGTAGAATGAAATTAGATTCATTGCAAACTGCTCAGTAACACGTGGATAACCTGCCCTATGCTCTGGAATAACCTCGGGAAACTGAGAATAATACCGGATAGATCACAACGCCTGGAACGGTGTGTGGTTGAAAGATTACGGCATAGGATGGGTCTGCGGCGTATCAGGTCGTAGGGGGTGTAATGGACCCCCTAGCCATCGACGCGTACGGGTGTTGGGAGACATAGCCCGGAGACGGATTCTGAGACACGAATCCGGACCCTACGGGGTGCAGCAGGCGCGAAAACTTCACACTGCAGGAAACTGTGAT
>JAACCR010000149.1 GCA_009937205.1 Methanobacteriota archaeon
GTGTATTGTCCTCAGCGTCGGCCGGAGAGATTACAATCTCACTTGGATTCCATCGAAGAACTTCATCCAATGCCTTTGCGAATCGATCTGCACCATGGCAAGTGCTTGCCCAGGCCTGCCCAGTTGAAGCATCAACAACTCCCATTCCAAGGCTGTCACTTGCAAGGCAAATTGCGATCAGTAGAGATCTTTCATCAGTTCCTAGCAACGATTCTTCATACAAGCTGCCAGGGGTGTAGATTCTGCTAACCGTTCTTTCAAGAATTTTAGCACCTTCTCTCAATTCATCTTCTTGCTCAGCAACACAGACTTTGTGTCCGGCTTTTAGCATGCCACGAATATTTTCTTCCAAGGCATGCCAAGGGAATCCCGCCATACGGGTTGGTTTAGCGGCTTTTTTATCCCTCGCAGTTAGAGTAAGGCCAAGTACTTCGGAAGCGATTTCCGCATCATCGTGGAATAACTCGTAAAAATCACCCATTCTAAAGAATAAAATTGAATCCGGGTGTGATGATTTGATTTCATCAAACTGGTCCATCATCCCTCTTTTTGTCATGCTAAAACCCCGTCAATGCTCACGCCGGATGTAGTGGTCAATGACGATAGCACATGCAGATTCTCGCTCCACCTTCCTCCGTAGGAGGAATAAACCAGTGAATTAACAAAATAGTTCTGGCAAATAAAAGTGCCACTAAAATCAAAGAAACGCTTCAATATTTGCGATATCGTTCCAATACAGTCCAGCCCATTACAAGTAAAACAATACTGAAAAAGGTTAGGAATGCAAAGTTTAAGAAACCTCTCCCATCCTCTATAGAATGTTGTACAGTTGTATCTAGCGTCATCATTTCAAATGCCCCATTAGCATCCATACCATGCATAAATATCATTCCACTTTCATATTCAGAGATTTCAATTTCTAGCGGTATTGGTTCTGCTAATTCCTCAATCTCAATTATTTCATTGTAAAAAGTCGCAATCGAGGTTGTCCCCTGATGCCCAATAAACCAAGTTTTTCCCTGTGAATCAGTTACTGCAGATTGAGAGGAGATATCTATTTCATTGATTGAGCCATCATCTTCAACTTGATATGCTCCTGTATTTGCAGCGATTATTACTTGTGAATTGCCAGTGGAGAATACGTTGTGTATTTGTCCTTCATCACCAATTGAAAACGATGTCAAAACAGGTGCTATAGAGAGGTTTCCTTGCCATTCAATTATTCCGATTGCAGAGCGAACACTTGGGCTTGCAGGGCTGTCTCCAGAACTTTGCGTATTTGTGATTGTTCCAGTTGCAACCCATTTTTCCTGGGATAAGTGGACGATGTTATTCCAATTCACTAAATTTGAATTCGCTAATGGAGGTGATGCAACATAATCCGATAGTGCTCTAATGGATGAACTGCCATCACTTTCTTGAGTGACCATCATGGCAGATTCCGGACCCTCATTCTCTTGGTAATCATCGATCCAAAATTGATCATTAGTAATGACATTCCTGTATGTTGGTTGTTCACCAAGAGTTATTTCAACCAATTGAGTACTGGCGAGTGATAATATTGCCCGATTATCACTCATTTCATTAATGAAGCGAATTTCATCGCCTTTGTCAAATCCTGATGGTTCATATATCATATCTACATTCTCATTAGTTTGACTGAAGAGATAATGTCCTGCACTTGGAATATGTGTGTGTGTCAATTGGCTTGCAACATCCACGCCGTTGTCAAAATAAACTATGTCAAGGACTCTAGAACCGTCATGTTCGGCTTCTCCAGCCCCCATATCAACGCCAGCCAAAGTACTAGTCCCTTCAATAGCGACTCCACCCAATATGGCGAAAAGGAAAAAAATGCCAATAGCGAGCCATTGATGCTCACTTTCTTCTTCCAGCAACTTGCGCAAGCGTCCTGCCATAGTTGATTGGCAGTGTTGGGGGGCAAAAGAAGGCTTTCATCAAAGTGCTAGATTGAGCGTTATTTTGCAAGTTTTCTACCTCATACGGATAAGGCTTCAATCAAAGCAATGATAAAGGGACCATTGGTCGCAAGGTTACTTAGAGGTTTACATATGGCACGAAAACCAGCATCCATGTATCGTCAACTCAAGGGTCCAGCATATACTCGTCGCAAGTATATTGGCGGTGTCCCAAATAATCGTATTATGCAATTCCACGTTGGAAATCGTAGAGCTGCGGAAGTCGGTGAGTTCAAAGTAGTCATTGAACTTCGTTCCGATAACAATGTACAAATCCGTCACATTGCTCTTGAAGCAGGGCGTGTTATTGCAAACTCTACCATCCGTAAGGTGACTGGAATGGACGGATATTCACTTCGTGTTCACACCTTCCCCCATCATGTTCTACGAGAGAATAAGCAAGCAACTGGTGCAGGTGCTGACCGTGTTTCTCAAGGAATGCGTTGCGCATTCGGAAAGAACGTTGGAACTGCAGCACGTGTAAAGCGTGGTCAGAGAATAATGTCAATACAAACAAACCCTGAGCATTACCTATTAGCACGAGATTCATTGCGCAAGGCTAGCATGAAAATGCCAACACCTTGTACAATTCGCCTTATTTCAGGTCACGAACACCTCAAGGGTCTAATTTGAATGAAGATGAAGGGATTCGCTCCCTCATCAAGCATCACACCTTGTTGTCTTGGCGCGGATACCAAATACCGATGGCCAATACGAATGAACGAAGGGAGGTGAGAATGTGCGAGTAGCAGTTTTGAAAGAGGACAGTTGTCAACCTAAGAAATGTAATGATGAATGCTATGTATACTGCCCACCGGTTAGGAACGGTCAGGAATGTATCATTTTAGATGACCATTCAGGCAAACCCATGATTTCCGAGAGTTTGTGCATTGGGTGCGGTATATGCATCAATAAATGCCCGCATGATGCCTTGATCATCGAGAATTTACCTAGTGAATTGGAACAGGATATGATTCATAGATATTCAATGAATGGATTTCGTTTGTTTAGACTCCCTACACCGAGTAAGGAAAGTGTGGTAGGTATTCTTGGACCCAATGGAATGGGCAAGTCTACTGCAATCAATGCACTCTCTGGAAGAATAGTACCAAATTTGGGAGATTGGATGGACAAAGAATGTGATTGGGATGGAATAATTGAAACCTTACCGAGGGGCGAATTACGTGATTTCTTTATTTCAGTGCGAGAAGGAAACATAAAAGTTGCACTGAAACCTCAAAACATTGACCGATTACCGAAAAGGGTTCAGGGAACAGTTCGCGAATTATTGAGCAAAGTTGACGAGAGAAATATGTTTGATGAGATGACCAAAGATTTGGGGATATCTCATCTCCTCGACAGAACAGTACAACAATTATCTGGTGGAGAATTACAGAGAATGGCAATCTGTGCAACTATATTGCGTGATGTTGATGTTTATTTCTTTGACGAACCATCGTCTTATTTGGATATCCATGAGCGCATGAGAATCGTAAAAATTATTCAAAAATTAGCAGAGACTAAGCGAGTTTTAGTAATTGAGCACGACTTAGCGGTTCTAGATGTATTAGCAGATTTGATTCACATAGTATATGGGAAAAAAGGGGCTTTTGGAATTTTTACACCAGCCCGTTCAACTAGACAAGCGATTAATTCATACCTGGATGGATACTTACCAGAGCAAAATGTTCGTATTCGTGATAAACCAATAAAGTTCCTAAATCACCGTGGTGGTTCAGCAGAACTTGGCAGTCAGATCATTAGTTGGGGTGATTTAGAGAAACAGTTGGGCGATTTCAAGTTGAAAACTGGGGAAGGGAAGGTCCACAGGAGCGAAGTTGTCGGAGTTGTCGGTCCAAATGGAACTGGCAAGTCTACAATGATCAAAATACTAGCTGGAGAGCACGAATATGATGGTGGTTGGGTTAGCAGCGATTGCAGTGTATCATACAAACCTCAGCACATTGATGTGGACATGGACTGTACTGTTCAAGTTTGGTTAGATGCTGAAGTTGGTCCACGTTGGAGAAGTGGAGAGTACAATGTGAATGTAATCCGAGCTTTAGGTATTGATGAATTATTACCTAAGCGTGTCAAGAAATTATCTGGTGGTGAGAGACAAGCAGTTTCAATTGCAATATGTCTCGGAAGAGATGCTGATTTGTACTTGCTTGATGAGCCGAGCGCCCATTTGGATGCTAACGCTCGAATGGAGGCTGCAAAAGCGATTAGGAGGACTATGGAGGCGAATGAGAAATCTGCCTTCGTCATTGATCACGATGTATATTTCATTGACATATTGGCCGATTCACTTCTTGTGTTTGAGGGCGAAGGTGGGAAGTTCGGTAAAGCAGAAGGACCATTCCCATTGAAAGAGGGTATGAACCGTTTCCTGGAAGGCGTCAATATCACATTCCGCCGTGATCATGATTCAAAGCGCCCACGAATCAATAAATCAGATTCTAGAAAAGATAGAGAGCAACGTCAGGTCGGTGATTTTTATTCATATCAACACTGAAGAAAAGATAGTGTGTTGTCCTATTTATTTATCAATTGGTGATCAATAATGCCCGTTAGCACACCACCTTTAGGCGGACCACTAGGGCGTTCTCGTTCTCGTCTTTCCGCCAGTGCACTAACCTCTTTTCTTCGTTGCGATAGGCAATGGTTCTTAGGAAATAAAGTTGGGATTAGAGGACCACTAAATCCACCCCAAGTTCTCGGTATTGTATTGGAGGATGCGCTTTGTTCTATTTTGATGCAAAGACCCGTAGGCATTGATTCTATAGAGGTTCTTAAAGAGTGGGCACGCAGTTTCATAGAAGATTCAGTTTCTACGGTATTATCTGAAGGCGGAAAAATGTGGAATGAAGGTATTTGGCGCGTAGATGAAAATTGGGAGGATGTCGATGTTGACCGAGTCCGAAGAAGAATCAATGGCGGTTTGGAGTTATTTTTTGAAGAAGTAGAGGCTTGCTATACGGCCAACGGCGGACCATATCTGGAATTATTTCGCAGTGGCCAGCAACCATTCAATGTAGCGGCGCCATCATGGGGTGATGAGCCGATTTTCCCTATTCCAGATAAAATTCCAAGTCTTAACATTAGAAAATAGTCCAATGGTATCGATGCTGATTGGAAAGAGAAAGGAAGTCCAGTTTCTTGGCCGGAGGCCTGGGAAATTGCCCGTCCATGGGTAAAAGACCCAAGGGTGCATCAACCACAAAGAATGTTTCACCAAGATGGATGGGCAGCAGGAGAATTAGATTTAGTACTACGCTGGGATGGTAGAATTCGTTTAATTGACGTTAAATCAGGTGATCCGACATCAAAATTCGCAGCATCTCTTCAGCATCAATTAGGGTTCTACAGCTGGCTTTGGTTTGAAACCCATGAAGGTCAACGAGTAGATGGTATGGAAGGTTGGTACCTAGATGGTCCACACCGTGTAGAATTTGAAGCCCCTAGTGTTGAAAATTTACAAACCATGACTGGTGTCTTCAAGCAAGTTCACGAAAAGATGCAAGCGATGGGAGCAGGTCCTGCAAAAATGCCAGTTTCGCTTGAGGAGGCGTGTGATGGAGAATCAGCAGGTTGCCACTGGTGCAGTTTAGCATTGGATGGAGATACGATGGTAAATGATGAATTGTTGAAAACAATTTATGATGGTCAAGAAATAATAATGTCAACACCGAGTGAAAAATTACAGCAAATACCTCAGAGCGTTAGTGTTACAGGAAAGTTTACCGGTGCATGGGGTCCATTGCCAAATCATTTCGGTGAGCCTGTGTTAGGAGCCATGCTGATGGCAGGAATGAAACAAATTACAATTGAAGAAAGTCAACCAGGAGCGTTTCCAACACTACACGATTGCCCTAAAGATGAGATTGTAATTATCGATGCCCTCCCAGGGGTTTGGAGGGGTCAAGCAAGGTTGTATGTTGATAAAAATACTAGGATCTTAAGTAGGCAAGATGCAGAACAAGAGTTTGATGACCTATCACAGAAATTAACAAGAGTTGGTTTGTTGAGAACAAGGGCAAATGTTGAAGGAATCATACTATGCATTGCAAAGCGAAGTGGGATTAGATTAGATGGAAAACCTTGGGCTATGCTATCAATGCATCTTTGGGATGGTGAACATGTCGTTGAAGTTGCGGCTTTTGGTTCCAGCATTACTGGTGCGATGGAAGAAACAAAACCAGGTGACACGTTGAAAATGACGGGTGCTGAAATTGGTTGGAGAAATGGATTACCGCAGTTGAGAATAGACATTCGTTCAACAAGACTTTCTTTCAAGAGGAAAGAGAGCCTTTTAGAGGGTTGAATTTTACCCACTTTGTATGCCGGTACATTTTGCGAGTGAAGAGGATTCAATTGGACCATATAATCGCTTGTCAGCAAGCCAAGCAAATGCCTACAACAATTGTTCTAGACTGTGGTATTACGAAAAGATTCTACGCTTCAAAATGCCCCAAATACCAGTGCTATTCGTAGGTAGGGCCGTTGAAGATGCAGTTTGTAAAATGCTTCGAGAATCCCCCGGCATCATGGTTTCAAGTGCAGATTCAAAATTATTAGAATCAACTCCACTAGATGAAAATGGCCTACCAAATAGAGGGGATGTAGATTGGCCGGCCGCAAAGTTGCTGGCTTTGCCTGAAAAGATGCAACCATCAACTATCGATGAAATGAAAAAATGGGGCCGGGAAAGATTAGACATCCACCTTCCATTATCATTAGAAGAAATGAGACTAGAATGGGAAAGCGAAGAAAGAAAAGCTGGTAATTGGTCCACTGTTAATTCCCAATATTGTCTCGAAATGTGTTATACTGCATTAGACATGCATCTTGTAGAATTACAACGTTGCTTTGAATCCAATGGTGGCCCAAGTCTTGAAAGTTGGCGAGAAGGAAATAGGGATTTTTGGCCAGCCCCAGATGGCAGAGGTTTTGATTTAAAAAACAGTCACCCGTTGGCTAGTAAGGACTCCTTTACTCTAGTTGAGGCTTGGGAGATATGTCGCCCATGGTTCGTTGACCCTGGTGCACAAAAATTCTCAATGAATGCAATTCATCCAGAGCATTGGTTCCAAGGAGAATACGACTTGGTATATCGCTGGGATGGTAAAATAAAAATTGTCGACTTGAAGGCAAGCGTTGGTAAAGGTGACCGCTCTGGAAACTATGTCGATCAACTTCGCATGTATGCGATGTTGTGGTGGGTAACCCACGACAAAAAGGAAATGGTTGATTCCCTTGAAATTTGGTATCTAGGCGCAAATGTCGTTAAAGAAATAGAATTGCCTTCGGTTGCAGAACTACAACAAATGGAATCCGATTTGAAAGATATGTGGAAAGTTCTCAAAGAGAATAAGCCCGATATTGAACAGTGCCCGCCTAATCCAGCACCAATGCGTGGATTTTCTGCAGGGGGTACGGCAATTGAAGCTCCAAAGGATTCACGTTGCATGAGTTGTGATTGGCAGAATATATGCCCTGGTGGTTCTGGAAATGACGATTTACCTAGTGCTGGAATTGTTAATTTACCAGGTTCTACATCGAGTTTTGATATTACTGAAATTGCGCAATTAGATCCTCGCGCCACCATAATAGCAGAGGTCTTTTCTGTAGTTGGTGCTAATACAAGGCCAGTTCCTCAAATCACAATTTCTCAAGGGGGTAATTTTGCAAAGATACAAATTATTTCAGAAACTCATGAGTCTGGGCAAAGAAGTTGGCCAATGGGAATTAAGAAAGGAGATATTGTCAAATTGGAAGGATTGGTCTTTACCGTTAATTGGAAAGGTGAAATCATGCTCAAAGTAGACCCTCATGCAAGAATAATTCCAGCTTTACCGGGTGAAGAGTCTGCCACTGATTTATTATCATATAGAGCTAAATATCATGTTGCAGGAAGAGTGATTTATCGTTTTGATAAGCGAGGAATTGGCCGTAATGGTAAGGAATGGCATAGAAAAGGAATGATGATTCAAGATTCTTCAGGTGCGATGAAAGTCGGCGGATGGGCCAATGATTGGGGACCTCAATATAGCACAGTTAATATTGGAGACACAGTTGTTATTGCCAATATTGGAATTGATGCTTGGGCAACCGAAGTACGTGGAGAGATATCACGAAATTCAACCTTTCAAATTATTGATAGAATCTAGATGATTTTACTCCCTAAATAGAATTATTATTTTGAATGGGTTGCTTGAACATTATTATTTGCTTTACCCACAAGCATAGTAATAATACTCCAAGCAAGTATATTTCGTTCATCAATTCGACTATCAGCCATAAACCTAGGTAGAATAGGCCAATAGAAAATGCGAGGCCAATGAGGAACATAGGGGCACCCTTTACCCGCGGTTCTATGAATGAATAGACATAATATCTACCGCCATAATTAGCCCAGATATAGGCGAAAATGACATAGATGATTCCCATGATTACTCCCATCAATCCGAATTCAGGTCGCAGATTAGGCTGCGTAGCAATGAGATCAACAGCAAGTAGTATGACTGTCAGATTGTGCATTACTATTTCATGAGGCAAAAAGAGATGGCTTAAATCACGTTCCATTTCTATTTCGCTAGGGATAATAATGTAACGTACAACAGTTGAAGTTAGGAAAGCAGAACATAGTGCCAAAGGATAGATCGCTGTAGAAAGTAATCTAATTGAATCTGGAACTTCATTGCCAAAAACACTACACCATGTACCAATACTAGAAAACAAAAACACTAATCCAAACATGATAAGAGTCCAACTACTGAAGGTTACCAAGCGTTCAATACCAAATATTTCAAAGAAATGATAATCACGTTCTTTATGCCGTAATGCAGTCATTTTCCCCGGTATCTTAGAGCGTACCATCAATATCAAAATTGTATAAAAACTGAGCAAGAAGCAAGCTGTACGAAAAATTGCTAGTAATAGATCAGGAAACCGATTTGATTGGAATTGGAAGGGAGTATTTTCTATCAATGTAATGAGATCCAATCTCCACATTGCAACAAATGACATTAGTAATACAACAGATATAGTTCCATATGTGTATGGGCTGTAATCCTTATCACCGTAATCAGGAAGGATGCCCATGGTTAATGCCCTTGCCTTCTAACTTTGAAACCTTGTTTTGTTAAGCATTGAATTTATCTTCTCCAATTCACCACATATTCTTTTTATCACTGAGTTTATTTTTGGAATTTGAAACAACAACAAAAAATAAGACATTTCAATAATAACCGGATAAACCCTTTTTACCGGCAAAATATTGTTATGCACATGGTTGGTGACTCACTCTACAGTCAGGTCTTGTCATTTGCCGGTTTTTTACCTAAGGAAGTGGTTTACACAAAGGATATTGCTCCACTGGGGTCACTTCCAAGAAAGATTGATTTTGAGAGATTAACTGGAATAAAATCACATCGAGAAGTTGGCGATGGACAGGATTCTGTTGAACTAGCATATGAAGCGAGTATTAAGGCCTTAAAGAGAGGCAATCTTGAGCCAGAAGATATTGATTTGGTCATTAGATGTTCAGTGTCTAAACTAGATTCTGAACGTAATCAAATTCTTGAACCAAGTTTTGCGTCATTTTTAGTCGAACGTTTAGGTGCTATCAATGCAGACCATTTTGATGTTTCAAATGCTTGCTCAGGTATGATAACAGCATTGAAAGTTGCCGATATGTACATAAAAACCGGCATGGCAAAGCACGTTCTCGTAACCTCGGGCGAATATATTTCACCGGTGATATATGAGGCACAAAAAGTTTCATTTTGGCTGAATCCTAATGCCGTTCCATCATTATCCGTAGGAGATGGAGGTGGAGCCTACCTTCTTGGAGTATCATCAGATCCCAAAATGCTTCGTTTCGGAGAACCTCAGACTCTTGCGCAATATGATTCATACTGCGTAGCAGATGCAGCTATTGGAGCACCTGGACCTAGAATGAGGACAAGAGGTAAGGCTCTACATAAAGCCGCTATAAAGCAGTTAATTCCATCGTTTCAAAGAGTGCTTAAACTTTTAGAATTAGATTGGTTAGAAATAGACCACATTATTACGCATCAAACTTCAGTAAAAGTCATCGAGCGGGGAAATGATATTGCAGTAGATGCCTTTGGGCAATGTAAGTGCTATCATATCTGTGTTGATGAGACGGGAAATACGGCTAGTACAACTCATGCAGTTGCCCTTGAGAAAGGATTGGAGGAGAACCATTTCAATGCAGGAGAGGATGTCCTTCTACATTCTTATGGTTCAGGTCTCAGTATTTTTATCGCCCACTTTATTATTCCTCAAGGGGTGGAATCATGGTAATAATCACTGCTTGGGCCGATGGTAAAATTACGGCTAAAAACAACATTAGGGATTGTGCTAAACTTGCGAGTGAAGCATGTAAAGAAGCTAATATTTCGCTACAAGAAATAGATGTTGTGATTTATTCTGGAGTCTACAGACCTAATTTTCGTTCTGAACCATCGTGTGCTTCTCACATTCAAAGCAAATTAGACATCCGTTGTCATGATTTAGAATTATCAAGCGAACATTGTTTCAGTTTTGATATTATAGATGGGAGTCGCGGTGTACATCGTTCAATTCAAACAGTTAGTCATTTGATCGAACAGTTAGAAGTAAAAAACGCACTGATTGTTTGTGCAGATGTAAAACCGTCAAAACAAAGTAAATGGCCGTACCAAAACCACGCGCTTGCAATGGTTTTATCGGGAAATGATGCTGGGCTAAAATTTGTTTCCAGTGAATACAAGGGTGGAAAATTATCCGCATATACAAAATCTTCTTTCGATACAAAGAAGAAGGTATCAGTAATAACTTATTTTGGAGATTCTTCCAATGTAGAAGAAACAAAAGCGGAAAGAGAATTCACTTCCGATAGTTCTTCTTTAGGTTCAGTACAAATGCGTGACTTTTTGTTGTGGAGTAAAAACAAAAAAGGTAATTTAAAGCATACTATAGTAGATAGAGCGGGTTCAATATCGGTTACTAATTGGAAGGTATAGATTATGCTGTCAGAACGTGAAGAGGTAGAAAAAAAGTACCTCTTTGTGATCCTTATAGTTTACTTGCTTTGGCATCTTGTTGCGCGAATCGGCCTTTCTATAGATTTGCAATGGCATATTGATGTTGGAAGAGACCAAATGTTCACACCACCGCATGTCATGATACTAGCAGGTTTATTTCCAGCAATGATTGTTTCACTACTCTTTCTGGTATGGACCACTCGAGATTATCATAGAGGTATTGAGGTCCCAGGATTGAGAATAGGTCCTATAGTTGCACCTGTCGCAATATGGATGACATTACTCGCCCAAATTACAATCATGTTTGGAGCACTTTTCGATGATTATTGGCATGCACAGTATGGACTTGATGTCAATATCGCAACTCCACCTCACTTTTGGACTATTTTTGGGGGATTGGTAGCAGAATTAGCAACATTAGTATTGGCTTGCCAATTGATATTCCTTTCTCAAAGAGAAGGGAATAGCGACAATAAATTATTAATTATGATTGCACTTCTTGCAATTTGGACTTTGATGTTTCATTTCTTTTTCCTAGTTGGGAATTTCTTAGATCCTAGAGAGGCAATAATCGAAATCGCAGGTTTGAAATTATTACCACATCTGGCACTTGCAGGATTGGTGACGATATTACTGATAGAGGTAACAAGCCACCTATTCGGCCAAGATGAGATGGTAAAGTTGTCACTTATCATTGTAATTTCTCAAATATTGTTATTATTTTCTATTCCAGTTATTGTAGAGATGTTAATGGGTCCAGAGCATGTATATAGACCAGGTTCTCCACATCAAGTACAGATTACAAATTTTTTCCCATGGCTACTATTACCAATGATGTTGTGTTTTAGAAAGTGGCCCAAGTTAATGAAAAACAAATGGATATATTTCTCAATGATCTTATGTATTGACCCAATTTGGTTGCCAGTAAATAGTGAAATTCCACAATTAGCAGGTCTTCTTGGAGTAATTAGTTCCATAATAATTTCAATGATGGTAATGTATTTTGCATATAATTATTCTAAAAAAGTATCAATCGTTATTGATAATTTAATACTAAGGGTGATGAATAAAAAAGAGCCTGTGGAAAATAAAGATAAGCAAAGCAAATCAGCTCTTAATACCAGTATTGCAGTATTATTGTTAATTTGCATGATGTTTATTCCAGTGGTTCAAGGTCATGGTGGAGTTCATCGAACGGAGGAAGGAGAAGGCTTTGATGCGCCAATGAGAATGCTATTCGATATTGAAGGTACTGATTTTTGGGTCGAATTTATGATATATCCACCCAAAGCATTAGGCTCAACAGATATAATCATCTTCCCAGTGGAAGAAACAGCGAATGTATCTGATGTTTGGATAGAGATTGTTTTCATTGATGAAAAAGGAGAGACAACGATGATTTCTCAATTTGAAAAATTGTCTGATAGAGACATATGGGTTTCAACCGTAGAATTTCCATTCTCCGGCAATAATACCATACAATTCTGGGCCAATATTGAAGGTAATTCAGATTACACTGCAATCGATGTATACGTTGAGGGTCCTCCCCTATTGCCAGTTCCAATTATGTGGGTTATAGGCCTAGGTTGGCCTATTGCAATGGGAGTTATATTGTGGAAGGTTAGCCTCCACCAAGCAGCAAATTTTGAGAGTGAAGAAGAATGAGAGTTGTAATAACCGGTGCAACAGGTTCGCTTGGCTCTTCAATAATGAATCGATTAGTGGAAAGTGGGCATGAAGTTATCGGTTTAGGCCGCAATGGTAACAAGATTAAGAAACTTAAAGCGAGTGGTTTTGATGTCTTAAAATGTTCATTAGAGAATACAGAGGAAATGGAACAATGTTTCGCCAATGCTGATTGCATTATCCATAGTGCAGCTTTCGCAGCACCTTTCGGTTTAAAGAATAAATTCATTAAAACAAATGTTGAAGGAACTCGTTCAGTCATGCAAAGCGCTCTTAATATGAATGTCAACCGCGTAATTGTAATTTCTTCATCCTCAGTTTTTGAAAAAGCAAATCCAATTGACAACCATAGCGATAAACTACCATCCAAAGCACCTTCACACCCATACTCCCTGAGTAAATATCGGGCTGAGGAAATACTGAATGATTTTCCGGCTAATATGTGGATTGGGTTAAGGCCTAGGGCAGTATTTGGCAAGAATGATACAACAGTTCTTCCGAGAATAAAAAAACTGATTAATTCTAAGCGCTATTTGGTTATTGGAAATGGGAAAACATTGGTTGATGTAACTTGTATGAGTAATTTCCTAGATGCTGTTGAATGTGCAATTGATGCAGATGTAAAGGCAACAGGGAGAGTCTACAATATTAGTAATGGCAAACCACTAGAGACCGGTTACATGATGTCGAAAATTGCACAAAACACACATCCTAATGCCAAAGCAAAACATATTCCTCAATTTCCAGTGAAGGTCTTATCACATGCAATTAATGTAATGGGTCATCTAAGTATAGGACTTATTCAACCAAATTTGACTCCATATTCAGTAAATCAATTAACAAAGAGAATGGTGATGGATCTTTCAGGTGCTAAGAAGTTTTTAGGATGGATTCCAAAACAAAGTTTTGAAGAAGGTTTGGAGGAAATAATATGAGTAACAAGTTGCTTACTTTGTGGAGGTATCTGAGGACTCCGAAGAAGTTTAAATCTCGGGCCCAGATTGAAAAGTGGCAAAGAAAAAGAGTTGCTAAGCACATAAAATTCGTACGGAATAATTCAGTATTTTACGCAAACCATTGGCAGGGTCTTGGTGATGAGGACTGGCAGAAATTCCCCTTAGTAAACAAAGCTTTAATGATGGATAATCTTGAAAACTTATTGACTATAGATCTAGATTTAGAAGAGGCATATAGTATTGCAAAGAGCGCAGAAATAACAAGGGATTTTTCATCACGAGTTGGAGATATCTCCATTGGTTTTTCGTCAGGAACAAGTGGTTCGAGAGGAGTACATGTTGTCAGTGATAATGAAGGTAGTAATTGGGCAGGATTTATGCTGGCGAGGGGACTAGGTAGCAGTATTTTAGGCAAACATCATGTTGCATTATTTTTACGCGCAAATTCAAATAATTATGAAAAAATAAATTCAAAAAGAATAAAGTTTTCATTTTTTGATTTACTGAAACCGATGAAGCAATTGCAAAAGGAAGTTGAAATAGCCAATCCAACAGAACTGATTGCTCCACCCAGTGTTTTGCGTTATCTAGCAGACAATAATTGTAAAATTAATCCTAAGCGGATTATTTCTGCAGCGGAAGTACTAGATCCGATAGATGAGAAAATAATATCCGAATACTTCTCACAAATTGTTCATCAATTTTATACTTCAACTGAAGGAGAAATGGCCGCAACCTGTGAGTTCGGTACTTTGCATCTCAATGAGAGTATCATGCACATTGGAAAACAGTGGGTCGATGAGGAAAATGGACTCTTCCACCCAATATTAACCGATTTTATGCGAACCACTCAACCGATTATCAGATATCTACAAAACGATATTTTAGTGCTACAAAAAGAAGGTTGCAAATGTGGTGATGCAAGAACTGCGATTTCTCAAGTAATGGGTCGCTCAGATGATGTATTCTATTTACAGAAAAATAATTCAGATGAATTTGAGCCTATTGTTCCAGATTTTATTCGGCGAGCTGTAATGCGATTAAATCCAAAAATCGAAGCCTATCACGCAATTCAAAAATCTAGAAGCAAAATAGAAATAGGCCTTCAACCCAGTAATCTTGATCCACTCGACTTTAGCGGTTTTGAAGAATTATTCAAAGAAAAAGATGTGCGAAAAGCCGAATTGATTATCACTGAACACTCTCACATTCCTTCGACCAATAAATTGAGGAGAATATACAGAGAGTGTGAAATGGAATAGTGATTTTATGTTCGAATTTGCGTTGTACCTTTTTGGTTGTTTTTTGTTCTTAACAATTGCTGAAAAGTATAGAACCACTACATTTGCTATTACAGTAATTATTGCAATTATCTTCCCCTTTGTGGCAGAAATGAGTGGATTTAGTTATTTTATGCAAATTAAATATTATAGTGTAATTTTTCCAACAGTCTTATTTTCTTTTTCTAAATGTAAATCACATTTTACAGGTGAGTCTTTTGAAAAAGTATTTGCTTTAATGCCAGTAATACTTCGCTTCGCTCTAGCATTGAATATTGCAGAAGCCGTAGTTTACGTATTTTTGTTTGATAAATTTGTTACAGCATTCTTCGGTATTGTTTTGATATTTACCATTCCTAAATTTTCATATGATGAAAACCAGGACATTGGTTTTGAGGATATTTTATGGACGGTTAGTTACTCATTGGGTCTGATGATTGGATTACTTTTTCATCCGATTGAATCTCTGCTCACCTCCAGTGGAATTGCCATATTAGCAATTGCTTTGTTAAGCAGTGCCTATGTCCAAAAATGGAATAAATGGATTTCATTTAGAATATATAGTTTGTATTATTTAATTATTCTAGATGCACTTTTCTCAAGAAATGGATTTTCAATTTATGATTGGTTCTATTCGGAGTCTTTTTCACCGGAAAACCGAATCACACCAGTATCAGAAAACCTATTCCGTGTAGTTTCAATTGTACTGTGCATGATTTTGCTATACAGATGGTGGAAGATCCGTAATTTTTATTCTCCAAAGACGATATAGGCGCCAAGAGAGAGATTTGAACTCCCGTGTTCAGGGAACAGTGGATTTCGAATCCACCGCAATACCGGGCTATGCGATCTTGGCCTCTATGTGCCCGCTCTTACGCGACGGTCATAAGGATGATGCACTGTCCAATCGCTATGCAGGTGCACTTAAACGGACGTGACCACGATTTAAAAATCGAAGTTGAGCCAGGTCAAACGGTTAGACAGGTACTAACTAAAGCGAATATTTTACCTTCAACAGTAATTGTTAGTTTTGAAGGAACAATTCTTCCTCACTCAACTATACTAAGCAGTGATGTAGCTTTACTCGTCACTACGGTCTCATCTGGTGGCTGAACTCTCAATCAATTGTAAAATGCATCGGCTGAGTCTGCTAATTCAGCAATAACATCCGGTGCTTTTTCTGGTGCCATGCTCTGTAATTTTGCTAATAGGTTTGCCGAGGTATCACTCGGCAGTGATATTCCTAATTCAAACCAATTGTCAATTTTATCAAGTAATCTTTGACTTGCCATAATATCTCCACTCGCACCGACAGTTGTCGCTATTGCTAGGCATGAATTAATCTCATAAAGGGGGCCGCTGCTAGCCAATAGAGCAGTCAAACCAATCGCTCCTGAACTAGGTTCATCTCTACGAACATCTACTCCTTTTGATTCTAATTCAATTCTGTGCGATGCATCACTTGCAACAACAAAAGTATCCTTTCTGGATGGCTCACTTCCCAAACCGGCCATTA
>JAACCR010000150.1 GCA_009937205.1 Methanobacteriota archaeon
CAGCCAAGAATGATTCGGAGGTTTCCAGGGGATTACCATGTCCAAAGGTAACATCTCTTGGCAATTCAACTGGAAGGTCAGATTCGGGAACAGGAACAGCACCACAGTCGCTACAGTGGATTACTGGAATCGGAGTACCCCAATAGCGCTGACGTGAAACCAACCAAGGTCTGATTTTCCATTGAACTAAACCTTCTCCATTATCGTTTTCTTCAAGTTTGGAAATAACAGCTCGTTTTGCTTCTTCACCGTATAATCCATCAAAGCCCTCTAATCCCGAATTGACCATCCATCCTAATTCGGTTTTTGCGTTATTTAATTCCTCTTCACAACTTGCATTGTCTTGCATAACGAGGACTTGCTTAATTGGAATATTGTATTGCTTAGCGAAAGCGAAATCCCGCTCATCATGGGCTGGAACAGCCATAACCGCTCCTGTCCCATAAGTAGCGATGACAAAGTTACCCACCCATATAGGAATTAATTCACCGGTTAGTGGATGGATGGCATTTCTTCCCAAAGGTACTCCTTTCTTGACTTTCAAAATCTTCTCCCTATCAAAATCAGACATCGAGGCCACTTCATTCTTTAATTGCCTCCAACCTTCTTCATATTGAGATCCTTCAACTAAGGTTTGTGACAGGGGATGTTCCGGTGCAAGAGTGACAAATGTGACTCCGAATAATGTATCTGGTCTTGTCGTGAACACTCTTAATTTTTCATCGCTACCTTCGATAGAAAATTCAATTTCGGCGCCTTCTGAACGGCCCAACCAATCCTGCTGTAGAGATTTAACATTCCCAGGGAATGAAATAGTTTCCAATCCATCTAATAATTCCTGGGCGTATTTTGGAGTATCCAAAAACCATTGGCTCATGTCCTTTTGCTTCACATTACTAGAACAGCGCCAGCAACGTCCATTTTTGACTTGTTCATTAGCCAATACAGTTTCACATGAATCACACCAATTAACCGGTGCATATTTCTGATAAGCCAATCCATTTTCCAAGAATTTGGTGAAAAACCATTGATTCCATTTGTAATACCTTGGATCATGGCTCATCAACATGCGTCGCCAATCATAAGAGAAACCCATTCGCTTAATTTGCTCGGGTATACTTTCCATGTTTTTTTGAGTTATGTCGTGAGGATGTATTCCTTCTTTTATCGCTGCATTTTCGGCCGGCATACCGAATGAGTCGAAACCTATCGGATAGAGGACGTCAAAGCCCATCATTCTCTTATATCGGGCTACTGCGTCGCCAATTGAATAATTTCTAACATGGCCCATGTGCATTTTTCCAGACGGATATGGATACATTTCTAAGCAGTAAAATGGAGGTTTTTGAGTATCTAAGTCTGTCTCAAATACATGGTTATCCGCCCATTTTTGCTGCCAAGCAACTTCATCCCTTGGAGAAAATTCTTCGGACATGCAAAACACCCGCCCCCATAGGGGGCGAGTCTGCGACTGATACCACATTCTTGAATGCGACTCTTGATGAGGTGTGTCCGATGTGCCTTATTCATGGGTAGAGAAATCTCCGTGCGCTGTCCGGTGAGGATAGATTTGGCTGGAGGTTGGAGTGATGTTCCTGCGTATTGTAATATCAAAAGTGGAGAAGTTGTCAATGTTGCAATAAATCACTATGTAACTGCAAAAAAGATGATTGACCAAAATAGGAGAATGACTGTTCAGTATTCAACCGAAATGCCAATTGGTTCTGGTTTAGGAACTTCAGGGGCGATGAATGTCGCTTTGTTAGCAGCTATTGCTGGAGAGGGAAAGGAACTTGGAGAAATAGCAGAGTTGGCCTTTCAATTTGAATCACTATTAGGAAATACTGGTGGACGTCAAGACCAATGGGCTAGCACATTTGGTGGCATTAATCATTTGACTTTCAGAGGCGATAAGGTGGAGATTAAACGATTAGATCCCTCCATAGAATTCTGTACATGGCTACAAACTCATCTATTATTATTTGATACCAATATCCAACATGTTTCTGGAGAGATACATGATAATATTTGGCAACAATTTCACGACCACAATGAACAGGTAATACAAGGGCTGGACATGATAAGAGATGCTGGTTTATCGATGGCTTCAGCCATACATGACGAAGAGATTTCACAAGTAATTAATTCAATGAGAATGGTGATGTTGGGGATTGATCTAATCGATAAAAAGTTACATGACCCGTTTCGTGATGTTCTGACTCCTTTAGAAGAAAGTGGTTCTGTACTGGCCTGGAAAGCAATGGGTGCTGGAGGCGGCGGTATTGTTGGAGTATTGGTTGAAGGTGGAGAGCATGCAAAATCTTCACTAATACAAGCAACCGAGTCTGTAGGATGGACACAATTACAATGGGAAATTGAATACTCTGGGATTAATCAACAATAGTGAATTAATTTCCCTTTGAGAAATCATCATTTGTTTCCAATAAGAAAATTGCTTCTCGGGTTAATTTGTATCTATTTCGCATACCCATTTTTCTCTTTTCAACAAGCCCAAACTTCTGTAAAGTTCGCAAGTGATGTGAAACTAACTGTTGTGACTTTTCTAATCGATCTGCCAATTCAGATTGTGTTGGGAAATCACCTAGAGTCCCATCGTTATCCAGTAGAGATAGTATCTTGCCCTGCAGGCTATTTGGATCTGGAGATAATGGTGGAACTGGCAATAGGTCATTGGTCATATGTGGTTGAAGTTGATTTGTTAGCGGGTAGAAACGAACTAAGCGACCATCCTTTCTACGCCAAATACTCTCTTCGCTCTCTAGGACGCGAAGATGGTGAGTAATTTGCCCATTGGACATTTCTAGAGCACCCATTAGAGCACGGAAGTGGCAACCGGGGTTTGCGGTTAAGTATCCCATAAGACGCCCTCGTTGGAATCTTCCATCTGTGGTCTCATGTGTCTTACCAATTAGCCCAAGGAACCATAACCCTGCAGCCGTTGATGGTATTCTTATTGATTCAGTGTTAAGCGTAACCAATACTAGCATAGATAATATTGAAGTCGTTGAAGCGATGATAAGAATGGTTGGTGCAATTGAAATTACTTCTTCTTGAACTG
>JAACCR010000151.1 GCA_009937205.1 Methanobacteriota archaeon
CCAGTGGGACTTTCCCACTCAACCAGTCTTTCCAATTCAGTAGTTCTTGAACTACAGCAAGCAGCTTCTGCAACAGTATTCAATGAGACCTCACACCTTGATTACCCTTGGCAATTACAAAATCAACTACCTCCGATCAATATCTCTGCAATACCTGATGGCACTATGGCATTCGATTGGATACAACAATCGGGTACTGATGATTCCGATTTTATTATCAATGATGTTGTATTATCACCTACAGGAGAAATCTTCGCACTTGGTACTGCTTCAGGTGATGAAAATACCGACCACACAATTGGTGGATGTAATTTACCAGAGTTTTTGTTCCTCTTTGTAGTGAAATTTAATTCAAACGGAGTTTGTGATTGGACAGCAAATATTACCGGTGATGATGCAGAATACAATACCGGCTGGAGTGGGGGTGACATCTCTCTTGATGGCCAAGGTAATGTGTACATTACAGGTATTATGGCGAGTCCAAAAACTGGCCAGGGAACTGGGTATTATTTCGAATCATCAAGTAAGGCAGGAAAAATAGAAATGAGCAATTGTAATGGTGAGTGCACAATAGGTTTTGTTGCAAAACTCGACCCCACAAGTGGATGGGATTGGATTAAGGAAGGAGGAGTGTCTAATTATGGCCATGGTTTCCATTCTATTGACACATTCCAAAATGGTTCAAGCATTATCACGGGAGAATATGGTAACGACATTCTACTCACTAATGAAATAGGAATTGGAATGGGGGTTACGTTTTCAGATAGCCGTTCGGGCACTGTTTCCAAAAATATTGTTGTCGCAATGATCGACACAAATGGTGGATGGCAATGGGCCTCATTCCTTGGTTCAAGCAGTAATGATGCTGCATATGATGTAGATATTTATGACAATAATAATGCGTATATTTCTGGTACTGTTACCTCTCAGAGCTCCCCCGTCATGTTTGGTAACCATTCGGTTGAATCAAGTCAAGGAATTCGAATGGCATTTGTGTCAAAGATTAATCAAAATGGAGAATGGCAATGGGTAAAAACTTGGGATTCTGCTACTTCAACATCGCATGGATTAGCAGTTGCATCTGATTCGATTGGAAATGTTTTCTTTGCAGGTACCACTTATGGTACAAATAAGGTAAATGGCACTGCATATTCTTCTGGTGGAAACCAAAATTCATTTATTGCAAAACTCGATAGTAATGGCACATGGCTTTGGATAAAAGAAGTTGAATGTTCATGTACGAATAGTATTGATTCAATTGCAATTGATGTTCACGACAATGCCATTGTTGCTGGCTATCATTCTGCACAAATTCAAATTGATTCAATTCAAGTTGCAAATGCTGCAGGTGGTGGAGACATATATATGGCTAAAATCAACTCTACTGGCTCATGGCAATATGCACTAAGTGCAGGTAGTTCAGCATCTGGAGACTCTATAGGTGGCGTGTTTAGTGACCGTGCAGGAAATGGATATCTTTCTGGAACATTAGGTAGTGGTTCTGTAAGATTTGGCACAATCAATAAACAAAATGTTGATGGCGATAATTGGTTTATCGCCAAATTAACAAGCGATTATGATGGAGACGGTGAACCAGATACCAAGGATGATGATGATGATGGCGACTATATCATCGATGTATTAGATGACTGCCACTACTCACCGGTTGGATTTGAGTCAATCTCAGCACTTGACCATGATTCTGATGGATGTAGGGATTCTGACGAAGATGATGATGATGATGGTGATGGGCTCAATGATTCAATTGATGACTGTAGTAGGGGAGTGACTGGATGGACTTCAACCAATTTATCCGACTTCGATTCAGATGGATGTATGGATGCATTAGAAGATTATGACGATGATGCTGATGGTTTTGAAGACTATCTTGACTACTGTCCTCGAATACCTGGAAATTCCACTTTGATATTTGAACAAGGTTGTCCTGATTCAGACGGTGATGGACGCCCAGATATTCTCGACCCATTCGTTGATGACCCAACTGAATGGGAAGATACGGATTCAGATGGTGTTGGCAATAATAGCGATGCATTTCCATTAGATGCAACTCAACAGAAAGATACCGATGGTGATGGCTATGGCGATGAGGAATATGGAAACGGTGGAGATTCTTGTCCAATGATATTTGGTAATTCTACAATTGACAGAAAAGGCTGCATAGATAGTGATGGGGATGGCTGGAGTGATTTTGGAGATGATTTCCCTAACGACCCTGCTATTCACTTAGATACTGATGGAGATACAATTCCAGATTATTTGGACGACTTCCCATTTGACCCTACTCAATGGAGTGATTCTGATGGTGATGGTTATGGTGACAATGCCAACGGTAACCTCGGCGATGTATTCCCTAACGACCCTAGTCGTCACTTTGATTCAGACCGTGATGGAGTAGATGACTTCACCGATGACTTCCCATTTGACCCGACTCAATGGGTCGATGCTGATGGTGACGGAATGGGTGATAATCCGATGGGTATTGGCGCTGATCATTTCCCTAATGACCCGACACAATGGGGAGATATTGATGGTGATGGATATGGTGATAACCAATCTGGAAACAATCCTGATGATTTCCCAATTGATGCTACACAGTGGTCTGATTTTGATGGCGATGGTTATGGAGATAATCCAGTAGGAAGATTGTATGACTTATTCCCTAATGATGGCACGCAGTGGGAAGATGCTGATGGTGATGGATTAGGTGACAATCCAACTGGCGATAATGCAGACCCATATCTCAATGATTTTGATAATGATGGATATCCAGATAATATTGACATCTTACCTAAATTATATTCCCCTGGTGACCATGATAATGATGGATGCTTTGACGATGTTGATGTATTCCCTACAAATGCCAATGAATGTTTTGATTTTGATGGAGATGGAGATGGAGATAATGCTGATTCTGATGATGATAATGATGGATGGGCTGATACTGATGAAAGAAGATTAGGTACTAATCCTTTTGATGCAAATGAAGTACCGGTTGATAGTTTTGAAATTGTAATTCCTGGAACTGCAATCGGTTTGGGTGCATGGGATTTGATTGGAATGTTTGGAGGTATTCCATTATTCAGTTGGATTGGTTATGGGTTTGCTACAAGGAATGGACGTTGTGAACGCTATGTTCAAGAATTGAATGCAGCGACAACTCGTAAGGAATTAGAAGATATTGCAATCCGTTCAGAATATTCATTGATGCTGAGAATGCTTGGACCTCATCAAGGAATAAAATTAGAACGCTTACGCGCAGAATTGGACGATGAACTTGAAAGAGAAGAGCATTTGATCGTTCAAGGATTTGACCAAACCGAGTTGGTAGAAGTGAATGACGAAACGATAGTAGATAGTAATGCAAAGGCAGTTCCAGAAATTAGTACTGGAAATACCCCTGCCGCTTCACTCATAGCTGAGAAGGTTGATGACAATGGATTCGAATGGGTTGTATTTGAAGGTCAAAACTGGTATAGAATAGAAAATTCAAACGCTGAATGGAACTTCTTTGAATCATAATATGATTAGTGCAATCCCACTTTACAGTATTATGATGAATCAAAGTGGGCGATGCAGGATTCGAACCCGCGTCGACGGGTTCGAAGCCCGTCAGGATATCCAGGCTACCCTAACCGCCCTTATTTCGTTCCAACAGCCCACCCTTTTTGAATAAGTTGGGTGCACAGGGTGGGAATATGGGTCGCTCACTTCCTTGTATTCCAATGGGCTGCTCAGCATGTTGTAGAGAGACAACAATGCCTCTTACCAAAGCAGAGGCAGCCAAATTAGCAAGAAGAACTGGGATGGCTATCGACAAATTCTCCTATGCTAACGATTTGGGAATTCTAACTCTACTCAATGATGAAACTACTCGCGCTTGTGTATTTTTACTGACCGATTCCGCGGATACAACTGCGGAAGGTGTTTGTTCGGTTTATGATGCAAGACCAAAGGGTTGCCAGACTTATCCTTATGTTTTATCTGAAAATGATACTGCTATTTTGGATGAAGGCTGTCCACACAGGGAACAATTTCCACCACCGAGTGATGATGACGCTGCGACGTTACTCAATCTAGAGGAACGAATCCTGAGTGAATCACAAGACGGCTAAGGCTGCCATGAACGTGCTCAACCCATCGGTTTTTTATTACCCAGCCACTCAATTTCATCAATTGTTGTAGAGAATTCCAATCACCGTGTAATAACTCAACTTGGGAATTATCTGCTAGCGCATTATTTATCTGTGCAGGCATTGAATTAATTGGCACAATCAATACCAGATTGGCATCACTAGATGCTACTTGATGAGCACTAGTCAGTGTCTTAGTTAGCAGATCATCATGGTTTAATGAGCCTTGAGAGTTTCTTCCATATGGAGGGTCTAATACAAATCCCTGAACGTTACCAATCCAAGATTTGTCGATACTGGCCTCAATATTTGTTGCATCTCCACGCACTATTTGTGCTGAAGAATCAGTGATGTTTTGCTGTTCTAATAACCAGTTGAGATTTTGATTAGCACCTTCAACCATTTCTGAATTGAGGTCAATACCCAGTGCTTGACGATTGGTTGCTGCTGCCTCCATGATGAAGCCACCCGTTCCGGTCATCGCATCAATTACCGGACCTTTTCCAATTGGTCCAGTAGCGAGATTTACTGCTAATAGTGCCAAGCGAGGTGAAAGGCTAACCGGCTTGAAAAACGGTCGC
>JAACCR010000042.1 GCA_009937205.1 Methanobacteriota archaeon
AGAAGATGCAACAAAGGATTCCGCAGATAGTTCAAAGGATGAATAAATCACTTCTTGCTGATCATCATGATAAATCAGTCTAAGTATGGACGATTTGTAATATTTTTAATATTACTTCTCATCACTTGTGCCATTCTACTAATCAGTAACTACTCACTATTAGGCAATTTTATTTTTGCATTACTGATTGGTGCGTTGATGATCAATCTCTTTATTGAATATATAATTATTCAAATCTTTAGAACAACAGATTTTCAAAAGCCTAGCATAGAGATTGAACCGTGGGTAGAATTGATTGTTAGTTGCCGTGGTATTGAAGCCAGAGCGATGCTAAATCGTAGAGGTGAAAGTGCACCAATGCTATTGATGATACATGGCTGGAAAAGTAGCGCTGAATCAGTACGCGAACGTGCTGAATGGTTTTGTGAACAAGGATGGCATGCCTTGATAGTTGAAATGCCAGGGCACGGCAAGGCAATGCCTGTTGAAAAATGGACTGCGATTAGAGTAGTAGAACACGCTGCAGAATTAATGGGAGCATTAGATAGTTTACTACCTTCAAAAAACATCACACAAATTGTGTATTATGGGCATTCTATGGGCGGTTTCGTAGGACTTAATCTCTCAAAAAGAATTGACGACTATCCTTGGGGTAGTAAGGTAAAAGGGTGGATACTAGAATCTCCTATGACCAAATATTCAATTGTATATGATGAATCGTTAACGCGTAACAGAATCCCACGATTACTCCATTCATCCATTCAAAGAAGGTTGTTAGTTCAATTCTCAGCACTTCATCCACAGGAAAAACCTATTCATTCACTTATAGAATTAGATGTTCCAATCTGGGGTCTACCTCAACAACCTACTCTCATCTTACAAGCAGAAGAGGATTCAGTTCTAGGGAGATCTCATTACGACTTGCTTGTATCATCGATGAATGAGGCCGGTAGAGGAGAGATTCTCACAACACATCTAATTGGAGACCTTCCCCATTCAGGCGCTAGAACCAATTCAACAAGGAATCATCACATTGAGCAATGGTTGGAGAATAATTTTTAATAAATTATTCTTGTAAATCATCTGACGTTTCTGCAAATTCCTTCGCCAATTCACGCATATCATCAACTTCATCTAATTCATCAACTATTTCTTCACCGAGCAATGTTTCAAGAACATCCTCCAAAGTTACAAGTCCGGCAGTACCACCAAACTCATCCTTGACAATAGCGACTTGTTGCCTTTGCTCTAGGAATACCTCAAGTGCATGATCAACAGAGTCATCGACGAGAATAGAGATTGCTGGTTTCTTGAACTCTCCAATTAACTTATCAGATTCATCTCTGCTAGCTGCCATCAATATTTGAGAACGTATCACAAAGCCTGTGATTTCATCTATCGACTCTTCATAAATCGGTATCCTTGAAAAGCGGATAATTTTATGCTCTTGTAGTATCTCTTCAACCGTAGATGTTGACATAAAAGCAGTCATAACCACTCGCGGAGTCATAATTTCACTAACATTAATATCTCTTAATTTCAGTAAGTTATGAATCACTTCCTCTTCATCTGCCTCAATTATCCCTTCTTCTTCACCGAGGTCAACAATGGCGGCAACATCATCTCTAGTGACGAGCGTATCTCCTCCCGCTGGAAGAATTGATTTTAAGATTTGAATTGGAATGATAATAAATGTCAGTAATTTAACCAAAATCTGTAAAATCATTCCAGTTATTGGAACTAGTTTTTTCCAGTATGCTGTGCCAAGAGTCTTTGGGATAATTTCAGATAAAAATAAGACTGCAATCGTTAGAATGATCGAAGCAACAGTAAGATACTCCTCTCCCCAAATAGTCTGCACCTGTGAACCAACACCAGCAGCCCCCATTGTATGGGCGATTGTATTCAAAGTTAAGATCGAAGTTAGAGGCTTAACTGCATCATCATCTTTCAGTTGCGCCCATAAATCTCCTGACTTCTTACCCTCTTTTTGCAGAACTGCAATATGAGTATGAGGCACCGATAATACAACTGCCTCAAGTATTGAACAAATAAAGGAGATTCCTAATGCCAAGACGGCATAAAATACTAGTAAAGTGATGTCCATTTGTAGTCTGCGACTCCGAGTCCCGATAGTGGGTAAGTAGCACATGCGAGGTGATAGTTCTTGATGATAACCCAATGTAATGATGAATTACTGAGATATATTTGATTCTATCAGTTCGCCATTCACTAGTCATTAGAAGTAACATAAACCCCTGCAAGCCTAGTATTACAAGGGTGAAACTCAAGAAGGACATCACACCCGCATTGAAATAGGGATTGGCATGGTTGATGAGCATGTACTGATTTGTGTTGCTTGGCCCTATGCTAATGGTCCACTACACTTAGGCCATGTTGCAGGTTGTTATTTGCCCCCAGACATCCAAGCCCGTTTCGAAAGAGCGCGAGGAAATAGAGTTCTGATGGTTTCTGGAAGTGATGAACACGGAACTCCAATCACAGTTACAGCGGAACAGAAAGGCATTACTCCTCAGCAAGTTGTTGATGAATACCATGCTATCAACTCCAAGGCCCTAATAGATCTTGGATGTAGTTGGGAACCCAATATTGACTCGCGAGGAATTGAATATGGAGGTTCATTATTCAATAGAACTACCGACCCAATGCATAAACAAATAGTGCAAGAAAACTTTTCTTCTTTGATGGATGCAGATTTGTTTGAAAGAAAGACTACTCAACAATACTATGAGACCAATAGCGACGGAAGTGGCCGGTTTTTACCAGATAGGTATGTAGAAGGTGTTTGCCCATCTTGTGCAGAAGATGGTGCTAGAGGAGACCAGTGTGATTCATGTGGAGCTACGTACGAATCAACGGAATTAAAGAACCCAGTTTCTAAGATGAATCCTACTGCCAAAATTGAAATTAAAGATACAGATCATTTCTTTTATCGTTTAGATTTATTCCAAGAAGCCTTACAACAACATGCATCTGAAAGAAACTCAGTATGGAAGCCAAATGTTAGAGCTATGACCAAACAATGGTTAGACATGGGTCTGCGTTCTCGAGCAGTGACTAGAGACCTTTCGTGGGGAATTCCACTACCCTTGAAAGATCCTGAATGGGATGGAAAATGTGTATATGTTTGGTTTGAAGCGGTGCAAGGTTACTATTCATGCGCAAAAATATGGGCACTTCGGCATGCACAACAAGGCGGTCATCCTGATGGGTTAGATGCTTGGAAGAATTGGTGGTGCGTTTCAGAAGATGGAACTAGCCCTAGGCACTTATATTTCTTAGGAAAAGACAACATTCCATTCCACACTGTAATCTGGCCAGCATTAATTCTTGGACTTAATCATGCTTCAAAGGGAAAGACAGCAAGCGACTCTATAGAAATGCCTTCAAGTGGAGATTTAGCATTGGAGACAAATGTACCGGCGATGGAATATCTAATGTTATCAGGTGGCCAGTTTTCTAAATCACGTAAACACGCTGTATGGTTACCCTCATTCCTTGAAAGATATAATCCAGATTATCTTAGATACTACCTGTCGATTAATATGCCAGAAAATCATGACACAGATTTTAATTGGCCCGATTTTGTTGAAAAGATCAACAGTGAATTGATAGCCGCATATGGTAATTTTGTCCATCGCGTATTAACGCTAGGTGTTAGATTACCTATGGGTGATAATGGCCCCCTTGCAGATATTGAAATAGCAGAATTAACAGTCGAACACCGCCAAAAATTAGAGGAAATACATGCCTCCATTACCGATTCACTGCTTAGACACCGCTACAAAGAAGCATTACGCCATGTAATGTCTGCTGCACAGTATGGTAATCAAATACTGCAAGCAGCAACTCCATGGAAGTACCTCAAGAGTGAAGAGGATACTGAAGAGAGGAGGCAAAGTTTGTCCACACTTGCATTCGGCTGGCGCTTATCTCGCTTTTTGGCAATTACTTCACAACCTTTCTTACCATTTAGTGCTGCCAAATTATGGAATGCATTAGGGCAAACAGGCGATGTTAGCCTTGTTTCATGGAATGATGCGATAGATTGGGATGTCGTAATGACTTGGAGTCAGGAAACACCTACTCCACTCTTTGAACGCCTCGAATTAGATGTTATTTTGGAAAGTGAGAAATCTCTGACTGAAACAGATACAGCAAAAGTAGATGACAAACCAATTCATACCGTTAAAGGTAGCAAGAAAAACAAAAAGGAGATGAAGGAAATGAGTGAAGCACCAGAAGGAATAGCATATTTGAACTTTGAAACATTTATGGAAGTCGATCTAAGAGTCGGAAAGATATTGACTGTTGAAGACCATCCTAATGCGGACAGATTATATGTTGTGAAAATAGATGATGGCAGTGATGCTGAAAGAACTATTTGTGCAGGATTGAAGCAATACTATCAGGCAGAAGAGATGGTTGGTAAAACAGTGGTATTCGTTGCAAATTTGAAACCAAGACCGCTTAGAGGAGTTACCTCGGAGGGAATGATGCTAGCAGCAGATGATGGAAAGGATGGAGTTCGATTAGTCACAATAGATGGTGACATCGCAACTGGTTCACAAGTACGTTAATTACAAACCAAGTCGCGAATTAACAGATTTCATTGATTCCCTAGACAATTCTCTAGCCTCTTCCAAAATATCTTGAGAAGATTCCCTCATATGAGTACCCATTTCTTCAGGAATTGAAGATAAATTGATTTCAACATTGAATAATGCACCCTTTACAGCAGCACTTGCTAATAATGCTGCAACACCTACGTCAGAAGCCGCATTGCCATTACCCTTCTCCGCCAAATCAGGGAGGTGTCGAAGTAATGATAGAGCTAGAGTCGCAGTTTCAAATGGAACTTCTGCTGCTTTGAGTGTACTTTGACGGATGCAATTTCTTCTTGCACTGATCTCCTCATCATTATCCTTAGGCATTTTGAAGCAGGCCATGACCGCATCAAAGGAGTCGCTATCTTCTATCGCCAACTCACCAGCGCGCCCCATCAGTGGACTAGCGGTATTTTGTGCATCTTCTGCCACCTTCCAACCCTCTTGCCATTTTTCCTTGCCAATTGTTAAATCTGTAACCATGCAAGTCAAAGCGGCTGCTTGGCCAAGGGCTACTGCAGCCGCAGTCCCTCCACCAGGGGTCGGAGAAGATGATGCTAGAGCAGCTTGGAAGTCACGCACGGACATGTCCATCCAATTCATTGTTCCACCGCCTTTGCCACAGCCCATTCAATTATTCTCTCCTCTGCATCAAATGGTGATATCTGAGAAAGACCCAAACCTTCTATTGCAGCAATTACCAGTTCCTTCTCATCTGTTACACCTTCAGCCGCATACCATTTTCCAGAATCTAACATAGCAGAAAGTGGAACAAGGCCTACTAATTCACTACCAGGTACATCGACTTGATGATCAGATGCAATGCTCTTACAGGCTTCGAAGGCAATATGCATTGGACATGCTTCAACATCTCTTAGATTCATAGATACTTGAGAGATGCCATGGCTTTCCAAAGTAACACCCATTCCTTGCACCATGGGTAGCATACCAGGAATTCTTGCCCTTCTTCCATCTGATTGTTTTAACAATCTGCCAGTTGATCTAACTAGCGAACCAATTTTTTTAGCAACAACAGCATCTGCTTCATCTACATTTACATTATACGCGACCAGTATGCTTCTCGAACCGATTGTAATTGCACCTGATTTAGCACAATTCTCATTCCATTGCATAGGTCCAAAGTCTGGTAGTTTAGTTGATTCAGAATGACCCGTATCACCACCACTCATTCTTGCCTGTAATCCTTCATATTGTTCCTTTCTAAGAGAGGACAAGAGAGTTCTATCATCGTGAGTTGCTGCGAAACCATATGTGAAAGTTGGAACTTCACATTCGCTAGCCACTTTAATTGCTAATTCCTTCGCTAACTCTGAGCACTGTTCCATAGTAATGCCCTGGAGTGGGACGAAGGGACAAACGTCCACTGCGCCGAGGCGAGGGTGCTCACCTTTGTGCTGCCTCATATCAATGTGAAATATTGCTGCTTTGATAAGTTCAAAAGCCCCTTTAGAAACAGGTCCAGCCTCACCAGCCAATGTTATTACCGTCCTGTTATAATCTGCATCTGGCTCAACCCCTAATACTGCACAACCAGAAATATTTCTAGCAGCCTGAACTATAAGTTCAATTTTTTCAGTATCGATTCCCTCGGAAATGTTGGGCACGCACTCAACAATTGTTGCTACCATGAACTAGGGTTAACGCATTAGGACTTTGAATGTTGACAAAGAACAATTTCAAAAATCAGCTATAAAGTCTTTCAGGAGTGGCTGAAACACCACCCTGATTCCTCTTGCTGTTAATTCTCTTTACAGCGGCGAGTATGTCGTTTTGAGTTACTGTATCGCGCTTGTCTCTTATTGCGTTCATACCCGCTTCAACGCAAGTAGCCTTCAATTCAGCACCAGAATAGCCTTCAGTTAATTCTACAACTCTTTGAACATTAATTCTCTTAGTATTCATGTTCTTAACATGCAATGAAAGTATGGCACTTCTTGCCTTTTCATCAGGCATAGGAATTTCGATGACCCGGTCAAATCGCCCAGGCCTCAACAAAGCGTCATCCAAAATATCCGGGCGATTTGTAGCGGCAATTATCTTCACATGTTCTAAAGAGTCAAAACCGTCTAATTCAGCAAGTAATTGCATTAATGTTCTTTGAACTTCCCGATCACCACTTGTAGAGCCATCCAATCGTTTTGCACCGATTGCATCAATTTCATCCAAGAAAATTATCGAAGGAGACTTTTCTTTTGCTAATGAGAACAATTCTCTAACCATCCTTCCCCCTTCACCGATATATTTCTGGGCTAATTCACTACCTACCATGCGAATAAACGTTGCATCGGTGTGATTTGCTACCGCTTTAGCAATCAATGTTTTTCCACAACCCGGTGGGCCAACTAATAGGATTCCCTTTGGTGCTTTAATTCCAACTTTTACGAATAACTCAGGAGAAGTTAAAGGCAATTCAATAGCCTCTCTTACCGCTTCAATTTGATCGTCTAAGCCTGCAACCTCGCCGTATGTGACATCGGGCTTCTCAACCATTTCAGCACCGCTAACCATCGGATCCCAAGCATCATGTAACACTTCGATAATCGCTAAAGTATCTTGATTCAAGGCAACTCTGGTGCCCGGTTGTAATTTAGAAGGTTCAATTCTTTGATTCAATGAAACCTGAAATACAGTACCATTTGATGAACGTACTATTGCTCTATCACTATCGAGGATATCCTGTAAAGTACCGATGATAAGCGGGGGTTTCCTCATTGATTTCACTTCTTCATTCAGTGTATTTGCTCTCTTCTTAAGACCTCTAACTTCTGACTCAAGGTGCGCTCTATCATTTATCAGCGATTGAGCTTCTTCTTGTAAAATCCGGTAATCTGACTCCAATTTTTTAAGATCTTCATCAGAACTTTTAGTATCTGCGTTAGCGCTGTTCTCAACTTCACTACTCATACGAACAAATCACTGGTTGAGGCGACACCGTATGAACTCCTCGCTTGATAATATAAGAAACGGGCTGTTCCGAAGGATTCAAAGTATTCCGACTATTAATCATAATTACAGGCGACTGTACGGAAGTGACATTATGGGGGATTGTGAATTATGTGGAGCAATGAAGGTTGGAGTCAAACACGTAAAAACCGGTAAAACAGAGGTCTCAGCCTGTAGTAGGTGCATTGAAAAATTAAACCTTGGACCGAAGCCGGTTGCCCCTGGATTAGCACGAGCGTTTTCTCCAACCACGAGGACCGGTGGAATGAATACTAAGACTAGTGGTTCATCTGCTAGAGGAAAAAGTATTATGACGCGTTCTGAAAAAGACCTCGCCGATGACTTTTCATTACGTATTTCAACAGCCCGTAAGCAGAAAAATTGGAATCAATCACAATTAGGAAAGAGAATGGCAGAAACTGTAAACATCATCAAATCTGCTGAATCTGGCAAAAGACCAACTGATTCCGTAATAAAAAAGTTTGAACGTATTTTAGGGATTAGTTTGATGATAGAACACAGGTCAGTTGACACTCGAGTTCTAGACAGTGGGCCATCTCGCGGAATAACGCTCGGTGATTATTTCCTTAAAGAAGAGTGATTCGATGAGAGATATACCAGTCCACGCGATTTGGTTGGCCCAAGATGATCCCAAGAAAAATACTGTTGTTAGTGCTTCAAAAAGAGGCGACATAATAATGCATAAACGGTTCAACACCGTTCCTAGAAAAGGGTTTATTTTAGAGCCATTATGTGGTAAAGTGTTCGGTCCGGAAGACCATGAGGTCCTCCTCAGTAATGGCGGTGCTATAGTCGGTTTAGACTGTAGTTGGGCCAACATAGAAGAAAGTGTGGAGCAAGTGATGAAACGGACCAAATTACAACCGCGAATGTTACCTTTGCTATTGGCAGCAAATCCAGTTAATTGGGGTAAACCAAGTAAATTAACGACTGCTGAAGCACTAGCCACTATTCTATTTTTAATTGGCCGAGAACAACAAGCACGGCAAGTATTAGGTGCTTTTAGGTGGGGCGAGAGATTTTTTGAACTGAATAAGGAACCACTTGAAGCATATGCTGCTGCAAAGTCTAGTGCTGAATTAGTTTCGTTGCAATTTGAATTTTTTGATATTGATAGGTCTTCAATTGAATCCGATTAGAGCGTGATTATATGAGCGACATACACAGAAAAATAGGGGTCTCTCGCTGGAATGGAGAGAGGTTCACCTTAGATCAAGATAATGTTGCAGTTGAAGCATTAGTGATAATTAGAATCAATGGCAATACTATTGCAAGCCTGTTAGCTACGCCATCTGATTTACAAGATTTAGCTATTGGACATTGTATTGCTGAAGCTAAAACAGGCCCGATTAACATTGAAAGTTTTACCATTTCTTTAGATGAGACTGGTACTCACTTCGCGGACATTATCACATCTGATAACATAGACCTACTACTTCCTGATGAGAGAATCATCACCAGCAGTTGTGGCGCATGCGATAGAGATGGAGTGGATGCTTTAATGTCAAATGTGCCTCTTGTTTCATCCTCACAGATTAGTTTCTCTGCAGTTGCAATAAATACTGCTTTTGAAGCGATGAAAGAACTACAAATCGGTTTCTCTGCGACCGGGGGAGTTCATGCTGCAGGGCTGATAGATGGTGAAGGAAATTTAGTCGCCATTAGAGAAGACATTGGAAGGCATAACGCGGTTGACAAATTATTCGGTTTCGCACAAAGAAGTGAAATCAATCTCAATCAGCATGGATTACTGTTATCTGGTCGATGTGGATGGGATATTGTTGCTAAATCTGCTAGAATGAATTGTCCACTGATAGCCAGCATTGGGGCATCCTCTACTCTTGCAATAGAAGCAGCACGCCAATCAAATATCACACTCTTCTCTTTTGTCCGTAACGACAAAGGGGTAGTGATTGGGCCCTCAAGCCGCCTCAATTGAACAAAGCATTGAGAAGCAAAGCCCCAGCGTGGTAAATTATCGGTGAGGGAAATGCGTGAAAAGGTAACAGCCCTCACCCCTCCAGATAACAACAAATTAAAGTTATCAAAAATAAAAACTACTGCTGCAGGAATACCTGCTGCCTTGTCTTCCATGAAACATGGGATTACAAGAATGGGCGTGGCTAAAACGGTTAAAAGTTTGATGATGGTTAACCAGCAGAAGGGATTTGATTGCCCAGGATGTGCTTGGCCTGATCCATCGCATCGAACAACATTTGAATTCTGTGAAAATGGTGCTAAAGCAATTGCTGATGAAGGAACAAAAGCACGCGTCACCCCTGATTTTTTCAAGAAATATTCTGTACAACATCTTTCCAATCAAAGTGATTATTGGCTAAATAAGCAAGGCAGAATTACCAATCCAATGTACCTTGCAAAGGATTCTTCTCATTATACAGAAATAAGCTGGGATGATGCATTTGAAAAAATATCTACTCAGTTGAATTCCTTACAATCTGCTGATAATGCAGCGTTTTATACATCTGGGAGAACTAGTAATGAAGCCGCATTCTTATATCAGGCATTTGTACGTGCTTTTGGAACAAATAACTTACCTGATTGCTCAAACATGTGTCATGAGTCGAGTGGTAAAGGATTGGGAGCTACAATTGGCATTGGTAAAGGGACTGTTACACTTGAAGATTTCAACAAAGCCGAGTTGATACTAGTAATTGGTCAGAACCCAGGCACCAACCACCCGCGTATGCTAACTGCACTAAGGGATGCAAAAAATAAAGGTGCAAAAATAATTCATGTAAATCCTCTTCCTGAATCTGGTTTGAACCGTTTCAAACACCCACAAGACTACATGACTGCTAACCTAAAATCTACTACACTCGCCGATATTCACTTACAGGTAAAAATTGGAGGGGATGCTGCTTTGGTCAAGGGATTGATAAAGATTCATCACCAAAAAGGTGGCATTGATGAATCATTCATTGACTCAAAAACAGATGGTTACGAATCAATGATAGAATCTGCATTGGAGACACCATGGGATGTAATCTGCATGGATAGCGGACTCTCTAGGCAACAAATAGAGCATGCGGGAGAGATGTGTGCGAATTCAAATGCTACTATCGCTTGCTGGGCGATGGGGTTGACACAGCATCGCAATGGTGTTACAGTAATTCAAGAAGTTGTTAATCTCTTATTGATGGGAGGCCATGTTGGCCGTGAAGGCACTGGGTTTTGCCCTGTAAGAGGTCACTCAAATGTGCAAGGTGATAGAACCGTGGGCATTTGGGAAGCCCCATCTGAATCATTCTTGGAACGGTTAGAACAGGGATTGGGCTTTCAAATGCCTCAGCACCATGGATACGATGTCGTCCATGCGATTAAGGCTATGAGAAAGGGTGATATCGGCGTCTTTTTCTGTTTAGGGGGTAATTTTATCTCGGCCAGCCCAGATACCGAGGCTACTGCTGAAGGAATGCAAAAAGTTGATCTCACAATCCAGGTATCTACCAAACTCAATCGCGCTCACTGCATCACTGGTAAGGAAGCATTGATTCTTCCTTGTCTTGGGCGTACTGAACTCGACATCACCAAAGACGGCGAACAATTTGTTTCTGTGGAAAACTCAATGGGTATAGTCCATAGTTCTAGAGGCGGCTTCCGTCCTGCTAGCACACACCTACGAAGTGAGCCATGGATTGTTGCACAATTAGCCAATGCTACATTGGGAGACAAGCATTTGGATTGGTTAGAACTGACTGATAATTATGATAATATTAGAAACTTGATGGAAAAATCACTGCATGGCTTTGAAGATTATAACCTTAGAATCCGCAATCCTAATGGTTTTTCACTACCTAATCCGCCAAGAGACGACCAATCATTTGCTACAGACAATGGAAAGGCGCACTTCACTACTAATCCGTTACCAAATGTATCTATTGATGATGATAAATATGTAATGATGACAATTAGAAGTCACGACCAATATAACACTACTATCTACGATCTACATGACAGGTACAGAGGTATACATGGCAACAGAAGAGTGGTGATGATGAATGCTAACGATATGATGGAAAGGGGATGGAAAACAAGAACTATCGTAGACATTATATCTCATTTTAATGGCCAAACTAGAAAGGCAGACCAGTGGATTGTTATTCCGTATGATATTCCAAGTGGTAATATCGCTACTTACTTCCCTGAAGCCAATTGTCTTGTTCCTCTTGAATCAACAGCAGATATCTCTAATACGCCAACTTCGAAATGGGTTGTAGTATCATTGCATGAGAGTAACTCCTCGCAAGAGGAGGAGTGATTATGAGCGATATTGGTTATGTGCAATTACTTCGTTCAAATGGAAATTTCCGCAGTCTGTGGCTTGCTTCGGTAATTTCAATGTTAGGGGAATGGTTCAACACAATAGCACTGTTTTTCTTGATTCTGGAATACACAGGTTCAGAATTTTTACTCGGATTCCTATTCACTGTAAGAATGGCTTCGTTTGCCTTAATGCAACCATTTATTGGATTACTAGCCGATAGATATAGTCGTAAATCAATAATGGTATTTGCAAATTTTACTCAAATATTTTTAGCCCTTGGTTTTCTTCTAGTAGATAGTGCATCTGACATACCATGGATGATTGCATTATCAGGATTAATGATGTTACTACATGGGACATATATGACTGCTGAAAGGGCTGCAATACCCAATATTGTCAGTGATGAGGATTTGGCTACAGCCAATGCCCTCGATGCGGCTTCATGGTCTATAGCATTGTGCATAGGGGCATTGTTGGGTGGAGTGGTGGTGTCAAATTGGGGCGCAGATGCAGCCTTTATTATTGATTCAATGACTTTTGTAATCGCTACACTTCTATTAATTCCAGTAAAAATACAACAAAAAGTCGAGGAAGAGATGCAAACGCCATTCTTCAAAACTGCATTTTCAAATATTAAACGCGGTTGGTTAAGAGTGTACACTGAGTCGCGCTTGTTGAGAATTATATTTGCAAAAACATCCTGGAATATCGCCGGTGGTGCATTGGCTGGAGTGTTCTTGGTATTATTGGGATCAGAAACCGATGGTTATGGAGCGGCCATGGGGTTCGGCATATTCTTTTTCGCAAGAGGTGTCGGAACGGGGCTTGGACCTATAATAGCTAGAAATGTATTGAAAGATGAATCTAAATGGCCAGGATTAATTGGTAAGTTAGTTGTCATAAGCGGGAGTTTTTACGTATTGGTTTCACTGACTTTGAATATCAGTATCGTATTGACGGTATTTCTTGTTCTTCTTGCCCATGCTGCCAGCGGTGCTAATTGGGTTCTTTCAACTATCCTTACCCAACGTTGGGTAGAAGATGAAATGAGAGGTAGAGTGTTCTCTATTGATATGTTGTTCATGTCTATCGCATTTTCAATTTCTACTTCAGTAGCTGGATATTTGGTGGAAAATTACAATCTAGGAATCGCTGATGGAATTCTATACTTTGGTTCACTGATGATACTATCTGGAATATTGTTTACATTATGGAATCCCAGTAATTCAAAAAGCGTCACACCGGCGTAAGATGGCAATGCTCAAAGACAGGCTGAGATGACCCTGTGTTATGACGGGAGAGGCCGCCTCTATCCTTGCCACTTGCCTCGTATCTGGCATTCCCGATGAGTTACCAGAAATGCCTCCTTGGGATGATGGGGTTGACCATGCTCCCGCAAGGCGACAAGTATTGTCTCATCAAGAGAAGCAATTGGCTATTAGAAATGCATTGAGATATTTCCCAAAGCATTTACATGCAACACTCGCAAAGAGTTTAGTCAAGAATTGAATACTTTTGGTAGAGTAATAATGTGGCGATACCGGCCCACTGAGTATGAAATGCGAGCATATCCTATCGACTATTATCCAGCGAAATGCAAACAAGCAGCCGCGATAATGTTGATGATTCAAAATAATTTAGATCCAATGGTAGCTCAATTCCCTCACGAATTGATAACTTATGGCGGTAATGGGGCAGTTTTCCAAAATTGGGCACAATACCGAATTGTGATGAAATATCTATCGCAGATGTCTGAACATCAAACATTGGTAATGTATTCAGGTCACCCTCTTGGACTATTTCCTTCAAGCCCAAGTGCTCCAAGAGCAATAGTCACAAACGGCATGGTGATTCCAAACCATTCATCTGCTGAAGATTATGAAAGAATGAATGCCTTAGGTGTAAGTCAATATGGTCAAATGACCGCTGGATCTTACATGTACATTGGACCCCAGGGAATCGTTCATGGAACTACAATTACTTTACTTAATGCAGCTAGGGACAAATTAGGAATTTCTGGCGAGGAGGGCTTAGAAGGGATTTCTTTCGTGACATCCGGCTTAGGTGGTATGTCCGGGGCTCAAGCGAAGGCTGCTGTAATTGCAGGTGCCGCCTGCATCATTGCTGAAGTCAATCCACATGCGGCTAAGAAGAGGTATCAACAAGGTTGGCTGAGTACCGTTGCTGATGATGTTGATGATGCAATTGATAAAATGCTCTTGGCAGTTCAAGATAAGGAAGCAATTTCTATTGGATATGTAGGAAATATAGTCACTCTTTGGGAGAGGTTGGCTGAAAGAGAGGTTAAGGTCGATTTAGGAAGTGATCAAACTTCCCTACACAATCCATGGCAAGGGGGATATTTACCCGTCGGATTTGATTACGAAGTTGCATCACTAATGATGTCACAGCAACCTCAGAAGTTTGCTGATGAAGTAAAAAATAGTTTGATTCGGCATGCTAATGCAATCAACAAAATGACTGATGAAGGGATGTATTTTTGGGATTATGGCAATGCATTCCTTCTCGAAGCTAGTAGGGCCGGTGCAGATGTTATCAATGCGGATGGCGGTTTCAAATATCCGTCATACGTTGAAGATATCATGGGACCGATGTGCTTTGACTACGGCTTTGGACCATATAGGTGGGTTTGCTGTTCAGGGAGTCCACAGGATTTAGCGGAATCAGATGCAATTGCCTGTGAAGTTCTTTCTGAAATGATACTGGAATCTCCAATAGAAATTCAACAACAGATGAGAGATAATATTCGCTGGATTGAGCAAGCGGAGTCAAATAATATGGTCGTAGGCTCTCAAGCGCGTATTCTCTATGCAGATGATGAAGGAAGAAGGAGAATAGCGTCAGCAATGAATAAGGCTATCTCAACAGGGAGAATCTCGGGTCCAATAGTATTGGGTAGAGATCATCACGATGTTTCAGGAACCGACTCCCCTTACAGAGAAACTGCAAATATTTCTGACGGCTCAATGTTTACTGCTGACATGGCGGTTCAAAACTTCGTAGGTGATTCCTTTAGAGGTGCAACGTGGGTTAGTTTGCACAATGGTGGAGGTGTTGGCTGGGGCGAAGTTGTAAACGGTGGCTTTGGTTTGATGCTAGATGGAACAGATGATTCTGAAACTCGATTACAATCAATGCTACACTGGGATGTCAATAATGGTGTGGCGAGAAGGGCTTGGGCTCGTAATGACGGTGCTATTTTTGCTGCATAAAGAGCAATGCAATCACAACCGGATTTACAAGTAACTTTGCCAAATATTGTTGATGACGATATAATTAACTCAGTCTGATGTGGTGGAAATATGGGAGAAGACAATACAATCTATCTCGACGGAGAAACTCTGTCTTCTTCTGAAGTGCAGATGGTTGCTGAAGGAAAGGCATCAGTTGCCATTCCTCAAGATTCATGGGTCAAAATTAATGCAGCACGATCTGTGATTGATGGAATACTTGAGAGAGGAGAAACTGTTTACGGAATCAATACAGGATTCGGTGCATTGGTCAAGGAAAGAATATCTGTTGAAGATTTAGCAGACTTACAAAGAAATCTTATCCGTTCACACGCCACTGGTTTGGGAGAGTTCATGCCAAAGGAATTGGTTAGGGCGATGATGGTTACACGGGCTAATTCTCTTGCAAAGGGGTGTTCAGGAGTACATCCGGATGTTGTTAATCAACTAATTGCTTTCATCAATAACGACATTTGCCCAGCGATACCACGCATAGGTAGTTTGGGAGCTAGTGGAGATTTAGCACCATTGTCACACATGGCCCTTTCACTAATCGGAGAGGGCGAGGTATTGACAGAAACAGGCGTTGGTCCTACTAGGGATGCCTTACTCGCCAATGGCTTAATTGGTATTCAATTGAGGGCTAAGGATGGATTGTCTCTAATCAATGGAACTAGTCAAATGTTATCTCTCTTAGTTGCTGCTGAGCAAAGGCTTAGCCAATTATTACCCCTCGCTGACATAATCATGTGTTGTTCATTAGAAGCTAGGAAAGGGAGTGTGATGCCGGCTGATGAAAGAGTCCATCTGGCTCGTCCTCACATTGGCCAATTGACAACAGCATCACGGATACGAAGAATAATGAAAGATTCTCCAATTCTTCAATCTCATATTCATTGTGAACAAGTTCAAGATGCTTATTCTTTTAGATGCGCTCCACAAGTCCATGGTGCTGTTTTACAGAGGTTTATGCAACTGCAAGAAACATTGAGTATAGAGTTGAATAGTGCGACTGACAATCCATTGGTATTTCCAGACCCTTCTAATCCAGGGCCACACGAAGTTATTTCACAGGGTAATTTCCATGGAGAAGTTTTAGCATTATGTGCTGATTCCATGGCTCATGCACTTTTTGAATTGGCATCTATTAGTGAACGAAGAATTGACCAAATCCTCGACCCAGCAAGGAGTAATCTGCCAGCATTCTTGGCAAAGAATTCTGGTCTTGAATCTGGATTGATGATTGTCCAATATGTCGCAGGTGCATCTTTGGCTGAATTACATGGTCATGCAATGCCACGTTCAGCATTCTCTACTAGCACTTCAGCAGGGCAAGAAGACCATGTTAGTATGGGTGCTACTGCTTGTTGGAATCTTCTGCTTGCTACTGAGCGATTATCAGAGGTTTTGGCATGTGAATTATTTGTCGCGTGTGAAGCATTAGAATTTGAACAACTACAACCTGCAGATCATGTTCGCTCATTGAAGCAAAGAGTTAGAGTTATTTCACCACCACTTGATGGAGACAGAAGTACAAGCAAAGAGTTGAAACAAATTGCTAACCAGTTGTGGCAAGGTGGTTGGCTTGCTAGAATTGAAGCAGAATGTGGCAGACTACCTCGTTAATCACAAGTTAAGTAACCATTTTTCAAGTTCATCTAGGCCAGTTAGTTGCCTAATTCTGAATCTAGCAGTAGTTAATTCAGTGGCTGAGATATTATCGGAAATTGCTTCTAAGTGGTTTTCTAATTGAACAGCCCTTCTAACCTTCTCCTCAACAGATGAATATAATTGATGTGCCCTCTTTTCATCCATAATCGTAAGTGCGGGTTCAACTTCAGAAACATCTAGGCCCATTCTCCTCCACTGTAAAATACGGCGAGTGAGGATTGAATTACTAAATCCATTACGAGGTAATCGAGTCAACATTACCAGCCTCGGAGAGCCATCTTCTCTAGTATCTAATTCAATGTTTTCTCCAGGCATTTGCTGGAAGTTATGAATTTTTATTGCATCACTGGAATCATTTTGTGTATCAGAGTGTTCTTCATGGAACTCAATAAGTTCCTCTTGCATTTGCAAGAAAATATCTGCTTCTGGGGCCTCCCTCCTCAATCGCGCTAACCACACCGAATCAAACACTAAGCAATTTATCGGAAATATGATCTTCCAAGAACTTTTATACGATTCATCTCTAATTTGCCGAACAAATGCCAGCACAGCATCCTCACCGTGTAAAGACACTAGCCACTCAAGTCCTTCTATGACTATCAATCCATGGTCATTAGGTAATTTAGAAGTGATAATGTGAGCTATTTTTTCAAGGCTAGGCGTAATTGCGCCAGCAGTAGCACGGTCAGATAGCCAATATGATTCAACCTTGGCCAAATCAATGTATTCTAACAAACGTTTGTGGGGTTGGCGGCTAAACAACAATACTTGTTGCTGTGAGACTTCTAATTGTTTGTCGAGCCAAGGATATAAAGCAGTATTGTCGGATAATTCTGCAGTATATAGTCGTCCTTGTTCCATCAGCCAGCCTCCCTTAAATGATACTATGAAGTAACCGCTCTATTTACTATGTGTCACAGTAAACTCCATCAAGCATTATATCTATTGTTTGTTTGGCATATATAGGTGTGACAATGACCGAGACAGAGAATGAAGAAATCTCAATGGCAGAATGTGGGAATTGCCGTGCAATAATTCCGAGTGATTCTAGCGAATGTTCAGAATGTAAAATCAAGTTGTCGGGACTTTCCGAAGATGCTCTAGGTGAATGTGGCGCTTGTGGAACTCTAGTGCCTCTAGAATCATCTAGTTGTAAAAAATGCGGCGTTATTTTTGTTGCTGATGATGTGATGGATGTATTACGAAAATGGCTAGCTAACACTGGCTTAAGCATATCCTCATTATTTGAGAAATTCGATACTAACGGAGATGGAATGATAGACTCTGATGAATTAAGACAGGGCCTGTTGAGCCTAAATCTAGCAGATCTCCCTCCATCACAAATTGAAAGATTGATTGAGCAAATAGATGTTGACGGTGATGGAAAAATAGACTTGGCGGAATTAGAAACATCCGTTACTGGCGCAGAATACGTACCTTCTGCTGACGAAAAAGAAGAAGATTCCGAAGTAGAAGTTGCAGAAGAAGGCGATTCTGAAGAAGAAACTGAAGAAGAAACTGAAGAAGAAGATGATTCTGAAGAAGAAGACGATTCTGAAGAAGAAACTGAAGAAGAAGATTCCGAAGAAGAAACTGAAGAAGAAGATTCCGAAGAAGAAACCGAAGAAGACGATGATTCCGAAGACGATAGCGAATCTGCTCCAAAACAACATAATCCTGCTGAGATCCTTGAAATGTTGATTAATATCATGGATGAGAAAGAGGCTAATCCAGCAGAAATTTTCCATGTATTGGATGAAGATGGTGACAAATATGTTAGCAGTGAAGAATTTGCAAATACCATTGGAGAACTACTAGAAGATGAAGAGATTAGCCAAACAAGTATTTCCGATTTCATTGAGTCTTTGGATGCAGATAAAGATGGAAATATTGACATAATCGAATTCATTTCTGCAATTGAGTCTCACGAAGATGAAGACTTAGAAAAGCCTCCTAAAGAATTCCCTTCAGCAATACAATCTTCTATGATGTCAAAGAAATGGAATGATGTCTGGTGGCCACTAATCCACGCAGCATTATTTATCTTTATTCTTGCTTGGATAGTAAACGGATATCTTGGACCAGTAGACGGTTCTGGAGGATCAATCGAATTAGATAGCAAGTATGGAATGGGCTTTGAAGGAATTAATGAAGGAGAAATTTACTCTTGTGACAGCGATGTTCAAGCCGATGGCTGTGCCAATTCATTAACACCATTCTCTGGTGAAAATGGAGCATCATCCATGCCTAAGGGATTCTATACAGATGGTATTATCTTTATTCTCATCGGAGCTATTGCAATGGGTGGTTCTATGTTTACACACCTTGTATTAGCCAAAGGGTGGAGAGCGCGTGTCAGGGCCATGAAAGAAGTTCAATCTGATACTGAAGATGCAAAGGAAGCATCGGAGGACGAAGATGAAGGTGATTCAGACTCGGATGAAGAAAAAGATGATTCTGTTAGCGATGAAGAAATCTCTGAAGATGAAGGAGATGATGATTCCGGTGACGAAGAAGATGACTCTGATGACGAAGAAGGAGATGATTCAGATGACGAAGAAGATGATATCGACATCGGATCTCATATTGGACTCACAGTTGATGAGGAAGAATTCTTTGGAACCATAATTGAGTTTGATGATGAGGACGAACTTGTTACAATCAAGGAAGACGGTACTGGTGATGAAATAACTGGATACCAAGATGAGATGTTCTTGGAGTAAATACATGTCTGACGACCCAATAAATGCATTGCGCGGCACATCATTTTGCCCTGTTTGTGGTTGTATTGAGAAGTCTGGTAGCGTTCGATGTGCTGAATGTGGAACATTCCATTCTAGCGCCCATTTGGAGGAGAGAGAAGCACCGCCCCCTTCGCAAGAAGTGTCAACACAACTGGTAGATCCAGCTTCATATTCGTTAGCACCGGGGGCAGATCAGATCCCTGTGGAGTCGTTTGAAGAATCAGATTCTGTGACGAACTGGGAAGGTGGTTCAACAGACTTCACTGTAGATGAAGAGGATGAAAGGCCAATGAGTAGAGTCGACCCTGATGAATTAGTCTTACCCGATCCAGAGGAATTAACAAATATCAAGTAATACTGATTTAACAGTATATGCTTTTTAAATAAGATTTACACTATACTACTTTTAAAAGTTAAAAGAAATGAAATCATAATCATAGGATAAAAATACTGGTGGGCTCGGAGAGAATTGAACTCTCGATCTTCGCCATGTCAAGGCGACGTCATAACCCCTAGACCACGAGCCCTAGGTAAAGTGAGCCACTTAGGCTCTATATTAAACGGATTCGGTATGCTATTTCCGATTAGCTTACGATCTTAGAAATCTTACCAGTACAACCAGGTTGGGAGCAAAGACCCCCCATTCTAGTTCTTCCATTAGACATTTTGAATAATTGACCATCTTTAATCGGTCCATATGTTTTACACTTCAAACAAAATCCTTCAACTACTGCCATCTCACTCAGTATGTTCCAAACATATCATTGACTTGAACCCTACTATTCGACATCCTTTTTGAGAATATCAGAATTTCCCTAATAACGCACCCTCTGAGGGGGGGATTAGAGGGGCATATTTACGATTCTTTGAATATTCTCTTCTCCTGGTATTTGCTAAAAGCACTACTGCGTACTATTTTTTACTCCTATAGTAGTTTTTCTACGCCACCAGATAAATCTAATGTCGTATAACTTACCTTATACGACATTATACTACACGTTTTGAGAGTGATTATTCTGATTGTTCAAGATTAAGTTGCAAATCTTCAGTTTCGATTGTAAATACACCCACTAGTGGAGGGCCGAGTAAGCAAGATTCTAATCCACCATCACGCGAATCAAGAGTTTCAATAATTGAATTTGAAATATTGATCCAGTCTTGCCTAGAGGCGAAAACACTCTGGACAAGAAGCAAAGGTTCACCATCACTAGATTTAGCATACCATGCTGCAAGACAACCAGATTTTTGTCTTTTAAATTCTTGACGCGTATTGAGCATTCGTAGAAGTCTTGCGTCTTTGCCCTGAGCTGGTGAACAAACTACAGTTTCCATTATCGCTTCAACCATGATTTACACCTTATTATTTATTGTAGCAGTATAATATTATTTGTTTTTTAGAATCTATTTAATCACAATTCAGTGAGGTCGAATTAATGGAAAATCAAATCACCTTCGATCATGGTGGCATGGAACGGTGAATCTCCAGGTTGTTGGCACCAAGCCTGCCACCATGGCCCATCTACGACATTCAAGTTTGCAACTGCACCTTCTTCAATAACTCCGTGTCGCGCACCCGATGGGTGCGGTGTTGTTTGGGCCGGATTTCGTGAGCAAGCCACTAGCGCTGCTAAAGGTGAAACTGCACAACGTTGTACGAGTATGGATGCGATAAAGGGCAAACTCAATGTTCGACAATTAGGATTAAAATCTGTTGCAACAGACCAAGTAAATTGTTGTTCAGTGATTTCGTTAAAATCAGGCCATTGCTCACCCATGGAGTATGGTGTTCCTGGCAAAAATCCACAATTGACACCATTCGCTTCCATTTTTATTCTAGCATCGGTGGAAGTGTAATGGGAATGATCTGCACTAGTTACTGCTAATTCAGCAGCTAAGTCTCCACCGCCGCCATCGGTAAACTCGTCAATATGCATTCTCAAATCGAGACCTCCTTGTTTAGATTGTTTTAGAATGTCTTCACTCTCTTCAATTGTGAACCATCCTGGCTCACAAAATACATCAGCAGAACGGGCAAGTCCTTGTTCTAATACAGCAGGCAATTGTTCACTCAATATTTCTTCTACGTAATCACTCCTCGAGTAACCCTTCGGAGTAGCATGTGCACCTAACCAAGTTTGATCAATACTAGGGAGGTGATTCATTCTAGAGAGTTCATTCGCTGCGGCGATTAACTTTAATTCCGATTCAGTTGATAATCCATATCCACTTTTCACTTCCAGGTGAGTTGACCCATTTCTAAAAGCCCCCCTCAAGCGCTTATAACCCAATTCTACCAATTCCGCTTGTGTTGAATTACGTGTTGCTTCAACAGTGGAAACTATACCTCCGCCCATTGAAGCGATATCGGAATAAGAATGTCCCTGCTGGCGCCACGATACTTCTCTAGAGCGGTCTCCTGACCACAATAAATGGGTATGTGCATCTACTAGGCCTGGAATTATTGCCTTCCCATTCAATGAATAAATTTTATTTTCCAAGTTATCTGATTTAGAGTGGTGGATATTTTCACTACCATACTCATCTTCTAGAGATTTTGAATCATCAATTTTTACAATTATGCCGTCTTCTATAACAATTCCCTTTCCAGCAGGACTTGTCAATAACTCAGAATCAGAAATATCTGCACCCTTCAAAGAACCATTTCCAGAGAGGTGGGCCATCGGCCCAAGGTCCAACAATATGGTTCGCATTGGTGGGGCTTATGCGTGAGGGTTGAAGAACCATAGCCATGAGCACTGTCTGAGCGCGATGGATAAATGGACCCTTGGGATTGAGTCAACGGCTCACACACTATCATTTGGATTGACTGATCCTAGTGGCACTCCCTTTCCATCTTGCTCCGATACAGTTAGCCCAGACGAGGGGGGGATTCACCCACGTGAAGCAGCAGATCATCACAAGGAAGTTGCTTCGGTCCTACTTGGAAAATTACTTTTACAGAATGAACTAAGTATCACTGATATAGGTGCAGTAGCATATTCACAGGGCCCTGGTTTAGGACCCTGCTTAAGAGTAGGGGCTGCTATTGCGAGAGGCATTTCTAGCAGACTTGGAATCCCATTAATTGGAGTTAACCATTGTGTTGCGCATATTGAAATCGGTAGAGATCAATGCGGTTGTGTTGACCCAGTATTGCTATATGTTTCAGGGGGGAATACCCAAGTTATTGCAAGACTGGAGGGGCGATATCGCGTATTAGGTGAAACACTCGATATTGGTATTGGCAATATGCTTGACAAATTCGCACGCACCCAAGGAATACCATTTCCGGGCGGACCAGTGATTGAGAAATTGGCCGCCCAATGGCTTGCTGAAAATCCAAACCCATCTATGGATGGTTTAGAATTGCCATATGCAGTTAGGGGAATGGATTTGGCCTTCTCCGGAGTCATGACAGCTGCTCAGAGATTACTTGATTCGGGCAAATCTCTCGGTGCAGTATGTTGGTCGCTACAGGAGCATTCATTCTCTGCATGTGTAGAAGTAGCGGAACGCGCAATGGCTCATACTGGGAAATCAGAACTGTTACTTGGGGGCGGGGTTGCATGTAACATGCGGCTACGTAAAATGTGTGAATTAATGGCCGAAGAGCGTGAATCTATTTCATTTGCACCTCCACGAATGTACTGTATTGACAACGGAACAATGATTGCAAAATTAGGATTTTTAGAATTACAAAATGGTAGAATTACGACATACGCTGAAAGTGCCATAGACCAGTATTTACGAACTGACCAAACTCCAATTAGTTGGGGCTGAGGGCACGGTTGTAACGCTAACCGTTTTATGGGGTCGGCTACGCCACATACTTGGGGGAGACAACTATCGAGCGTAGAAAGAAGAAGGGCGACCCCGATAACCCATTTGCCCCGGATGCTGGTGCAGTGAGAAATCAGAAGCACAACCAACGCGTTCAAATCACTCGTACAACCGCTGCTAAAGCACCAAATAACACACCTCAAACAGGCAAAGACATTGGTCTGAGCGATCTAGAAAAGAAGCGTAAAGAAGCGCTTAGTCGGATGTCTGAAACTAAACCATCTCCTGTTACTAACGTGGAAGATACTGTGGCAACTCCTGCCGCTGGAATTTCAAACAGTAATCAAAAACAGCAACCCTCTGAAAAGGTATCTTCAAGAGCAGATCGCCTTGCTGAGTTGCGTAAAAAATCTGCTGCTTCAAAATTAAATGCAGAGCAGCATAAGGTCGAAGAAGTTTCTGCGACCGAGGTAGTTGCTGAAGTAAAATTAGTTGAAGCTAAGGTTGAAATTGAAAGTTTTTCTGCAGTCACTGACACGGTTTCTAAACCCGCAGTATCACAATTGAATGTTTTTAAAATCGTTGAGGAGACTCAAGTTAAAGCGACAAATGACCGTCGTAAAAAACGACGCCCACATGCTAAGAAAGGTGGTGGACGACCAAAGCAAGAGAAGAGACTCAACCGGCAAAAATATTTGGAGTACAAATATGCTGCAAGAGATATTCTTGATGACCCTTCTGTGCCAGAAGAACATCGGTCTAACGTATTAGGTCAAGTTTGGGCAAAGGGAGAACGAATGTCTGTCGACGATTCTTATGAATTTATAGATAGCAAAATACTGGAAAATATCCTAACTGAAGAAATCGGTAATAAATTGAGAACATTGGTTAGGAAATTTACAACTAGAAGGTGATGAAATGAGTGATTTAGCAGTAGGAAAAAATATGGTTGCAAGTGTACATTACACTGGTACAATGCCGGAAACAGGAGAAGTCTTTGATAGTAGTGAGGGCAAAGATCCTCTTACATTCCTTATAGGACATGGGCAAATGATTCCTGGTTTTGAAACAAATATCGAAGGTGCAAAAATAGGTGAGAAGAGAACCTTTACGCTAACTGCGGATGAAGCATACGGAGAGCGCGAAGACGCTGCACTAATGAAGATTCCAAGAAGTGAATTCGCACAGTTGGAAGAAGGGGCTAAATTGGAAGTTGGAATGACACTTGTAGCAACTATGCAGCATGGTCCTGCACCATTTAATATTACAGAATTAACGGATGACGAAGTAACTGCTGATTTCAACCACAAGTTAGCAGGAGAAGCTTTGACATTTGAAGTAGAAATCATAGAACTACGTGATGCTAGTGTGGAAGAACTTTCACATGGCCATGTTCATGGACCTGGCGGACATCACCACTGAACTGATTATTCAAACATTCTAAGTGGGAGTGTTGAAGAATCGTCTACACTTGGACACTATATGGTCGCGCCTCGCAAGGATGAGTGGAAAACCCTTGGCGGACTTGATATTCCCTTACAAAGCGATGAAAATACACTTTCTGAAGTTGGCTATGCGCGTTCCAATGTAGGTGATGCTGGAAGTAAGCCGTATACTCGCGGCATTCATGCCACAATGTATCGTTCCAGACTTTGGACAATGCGCCAATATGCTGGTTTTTCTAGTGCTAAGGCTACAAATGAACGATTTAAACTATTATTAGAGCGAGGACAAAAAGGATTGTCAGTTGCTTTTGATTTACCTACACAATTGGGACTTGATGCTGATGATGAATTGTCTTTGGGTGAGGTAGGGAAAGTTGGAGTCTCCATTTCATCTATTGACGACATGAGGCTATTGCTAGATGGAATCCCACTAGATCAGGTAAGTACTTCGATGACAATTAATTCACCAGCGATCATTCTATTGGCGATGTATGTGGCAGTAGCAGAAGAGCAAGGTGTTTCAGCAGACAAAGTAATCGGTACAATTCAAAATGACATACTGAAAGAATATATTGCGCGAGGGACATATGTATTCCCACCAAAACAATCAATGCGCTTAATCACTGATGTGTTTGAATATTGTGCAGAGAATATCCCGCTATGGAATACGATTTCCATTTCGGGCTACCATATTCGCGAAGCTGGTTCCACTGCTGTTCAAGAGATAGCATTCACCCTAGCAAATGCATTAGCATATGTCGAGGCTGCGATTGATGTTGGTTTGGATATTGATACCTTTGCTCCAAGACTTTCTTTCTTTTTCAATTGCCATAATGACTTCTTTGAAGAAGCGAGTAAATTTAGAGCAGCAAGAAGATTGTGGCATGACCTAATTAGTCAGCGCTATCATCCTAAAAATCCTAAGTCAACTATGCTCAGATTCCACACACAAGTTGCTGGAGTTAGCCTAACAGCACAACAACCTCTGAACAATATTGCACGAGTTACAATACAAGCGTTAGCCGCAGTGTGTGGTGGAACTCAAAGCCTTCACACCAATTCGTATGATGAAGCATTGGGATTACCTACTGAAGAAAGTGCAACTGTAGCACTTAGAACTCAACAAATAATTGCTGAAGAAAGTGGAGTTGCTGATATAGCAGATCCATTGGGTGGTTCATATCACGTTGAGGCTTTAACGGAACGCATTTATCAAGAAGCGTTACTGCAAATCCAAGAGATTGAAAGATTAGGTGGTGCAATGGCTGCTATTGAACAAGGCTGGCAGCAGAGAGAAATTCATAATGCTGCGTTTAAGCACCTTTCTGATGTAGAATCTGGTGATAGAAAAATAGTCGGAGTTAATCATGGTATTATGGCTGAAGAAGATGATACTGAAGTCCTAAAATTAGATCCAACTGTTGGCGAAATGCAATGTAAGAGGTTGGGCGATTTGCGAGCCGATAGAGATGCGCAATTAGCCAAATCGTGCTTGGATGCAATAGGGCTTGCATCTGCTGGCTCAGACAATTTATTCCCTTTGATTTTGTCTGCTGTAAAGTCTGATTGTACTGTAGGTGAAATAATGAATGCGATGCGTTCTGAGTTCGGAGAATGGATGGCTCCGAGTGGATTTTGAGGTGATTGAATGAGTTTCGGATCAATACATATAGACCACATAGGGATAGCAACTAGTGATTTAGAATCTGCGAGTCACTTCTGGAAACTACTCGGATTGATTCAAAGTTCAGATGATGAAACTGTAGAAGAGCAGGGTGTTACAACCAGGTTCTTCTCAACATCCCAACCAGATGAGAGTGTTGAGCAACATCCACCGATGGTAGAATTGCTACAGCCAACTTCATCGGATACTCCGATTGGAAAGTTTTTAGCAAAACGCGGACCTGGCATACAACAATTGTGTTTCCGTGTTGAAAAATTACAAGAGTTAATTGACTATTTACTGGATAACGGAATTCAGATGATTGATGCCGAACCAAAACTCGGTGCAGGGGGCTCACAAATAGCATTTGTACACCCAAAGTCAACAGGTGGAGTTTTGGTGGAACTCAAACAAAGTAACCACTGAGTCTTGCCTTTGCTGTAATTATAATGGATAATATCTTAACCCTTCAGCATGGGCTAGGTTGTGATGAGAACTTGCGTTGACCACCTTATAGCCTTACCACATATCGACGGTCCACGTGTTAGAAGAGAAGCAGAGTTCGTTTCCACTCAATTAGATAATCTTAGAGTAAATGGTAAGATTACCAATGATGCATTTCTTGATGCTGGGGCAATACAAGGTGCTTTCAACATGATTGGAAACTTAGTTGAGATGGGTATTTCGCAAAAAGAGATCCACCTACAACTAAGGCAACAATTGTCTCGAGCCTGCCGTTTGGAAGAGAAACACCCTGGATTAAATGCCGCTGTTGAATCTGGAAGAGCTAGTTGAGGGAGTTTAATGTCTGAAACTTTACTCTCGATAAAGGGGGTTGCCAAGCATTTTGACGAGATAGAAGCTCTTAGTCACATAGATTTAGACATCCGTAGTGGCGAAGTAGTCGGACTTGTTGGAAGCAATGGTGCAGGAAAAACAACATTACTGAGATTAATGGCAGGAGTATATACACCGACAAATGGTAGTGTAACATTGAAAGATGGTTCTGATGTTTCTGAAATGAGACATCTGCTAGGTGTTGTTCCAGAATCTACTGGTTTGTATTCGCGTTTGACCGCATGGGAAAATATTCGCTATCATTCTAGATTATACGGGATCGATGATGAAACCTCTTGGAAGCGTACACAGTTATTCGCTAGCAGATTGGGAATGAGTGAAAGTCTAAGCCGCCATACTAAGGGTTTCAGTAGAGGGATGAAGCAAAAAACTGCACTTCTTAGAGCACTTGCTCATGGCCCAAGCATATTACTTCTCGATGAACCTACTGCTGGATTAGATATTACCAGCGCTAGGACTGTTAGAGCACTTGTAAAACAATTACGCGATGAGGGTGGCACTGTAGTATATTCAACTCACCAATTGGAAGAGGCGAGGCAAGTATGTGACCGCATAATCATAATTCACAATGGAGAGGTCAGAGCGGATGGTTCTCCACAACAGTTGATGGAGCAAACCGAACGAGATTCTTTGGAAGAGGCATATGTTTCACTGACCGCTGATCAAGCTAGGTCAAGAAACGAAGATGGAGATTCTGAAGGACGTATTACGGCTTGGTGGAGAAAGTTATTTACTCCCAAAACACCTGATTTGGAGGTGGATATTGATGGTTGATGGTAGCGCTATGCGAATAAAACAAATCGCAAAAAAGGAGGTTGTAGAGTTTTCTAGAGATTGGAGGACGATTATTGCAATTATTGTTATTCCATTACTGATGTTCCCTTTACTATTCATTCTATTTCCTGTATTATTGCAATCTGAAGCTGCAGAACTAAAGTCATTGGAATTGGATTTAACGATTCAAACCGATGATATGCCAGATAATTTAAGCATGATAATTAATCAATCATCGATAGTAATCAGCTATGAAGAGTTACCTGTTTTAGATGATTTAAGTCAACCTGGTAATGATATAGAGCGTTTGAGAAATGGCTCAATAGATGCCATATTGAGGATTACTCAAAGAGAGGATATCTGGTATTATTCCATCCTTCATATGTCAACATCTGAACATTCAAGAGAGGCAAAGTCAAGATTATTATATGATTTGAATGAATGGGAAGACAATGAAACTGCTTCAAGAATTGAATCTGGCGGCCTAGACGTCAATTCAACACTGGACCCTCTTCGGTGGGATGGTGAATTCACTCAAGCAGATGCTGCAACTGCCGGAGAGCAGGCTGGAATGGCGTTATCAATGTTCATCCCACTAGTATTGGCCGTCTGGACCTTCTCCTCGGCAATTCAGCCATCAATTGATATGACTGCGGGTGAGAGGGAAAGAGGTACACTAGAAGCACTTCTAAGCCTGCCCTGTACACGCCTTGAATTATTATTCGGTAAGTGGTTGGCGGTAGCCACTATTACGGGAGTTGGAGTATTACTACAGATATGTGGATTATTATTTGCGATAGGCTATCTAGCGAGTTCCAGTATAATTGGTGTCCCTGAACTATCGCTGGTAACAATTCTACTGATAATTGGCGCAATTATGTTATTTGCAATCATGGTTGTTGCGATTGAATTAGCCCTTGCTATGAGATCACATAGTGTAAAGGAAGCTGGAAGCATCCTTGGACCGGCAATTATGCTGATTATTTTCCCTGCACTATTCACTCAAGTTATCAATTTAGATGGAATTGAATCTTTTTGGTTCGCCATACCAGTGGTAAATGTTCTACTCGCGCTTAGAGAATTATTGATGAATAGAATCATTACAACTCACATCATTATTTGGGTTGGAACTTCAATATTTTATGCATTAATGGCTGCAAAATATGCAGCTAGTCAGTTCAAGAGGGAAGATATTGTTACTTCACTTAGTTGATTAAGAAGTAAAGTGGATTATTGATGCTCTAACTATTTTAATAATCAAATCTATTTCTTCAGAAGTAATAGCAAAGTGTGGTGTAAAACGTAATGCGTTTTTCCCTCCATGAATTACACCTAGACCTATTCTACGACACCAAGGTTCAACAGCATCAAATCCAACCACTGGCAAAATATCAGGCCTTAATTCAGCACTACACAATAATCCTGTACCTTGTACAAGTGTGATATACTCAGGGAATTCTTCGGCTAGTATCTTCAATTTATTAACAAACTCTACACCCTTATCACGAATGTTTTGTCTTAATTCAGGAGTAATTCTATCGAGAACTGCGATTGCAGTTTCAAGTGCTCGCGGATTAGTGGTCATCGTATTGCCATAAATTCCTGAAACATACAATGCCGATGCTCTTTCATTCATTCCGAGTACTGAGAGCGGATATTGCCCTGCATTCATTGCTTTTGACCATGTCTCTAGATCGGGTGCGAGGCAATCTTGGAAACCCTGATAATCTACAATTGAAAGACAACCTTGCCCCCTCAATCCTGCTTGTATTGAATCGACTAGTAACATTGAGCCATGTTCTAAGGTCAACCTTCTAGCTTCATCATAAAATGCCCGCTCAACACATTGCCCAGGATTTCCTTCACCTTGTACAGGTTCAATAGCCATTAGTTCAATGAATTCACCTTTTGCTTCTGCAGTAGCAAAAACATCTCTTAACGCCTCGATATCATTTGGTGGAACTAGATACAAATTATCTCTATCTCTAAAGGATGCTAGGTTTTTATCATAGTTTCTCATGCAAGAATGCGAAAGTTGTGCTGGGCGACCTGTTCTTCCATGGAACGCTTGCTCAACTGCCACTAATTTGATTGCTTTACCTTCATATCTCCCACCAGGTCCAGTCATATTGTTGGCATTAACATCAGAAATTCGTAATGAAACTGTTACTGATTCCGAACCACTATTCATACAAATAAATCTATCAAAAGGACAACTTCCTCTACTATGGCCTAATTCTTTGATTAGTCGATCTGTTAATCTCTGTTGAGAAAAAGAAGGAGTCATCACATTGGCCATTACCCAATTCTGGGACATCGCATCAATTATTTCATCTGGACCATGCCCGCCACCGAGCATTCCATATCCACCATTGTCATGCAATACTGCGCCATGAGCAGATATCACCCATGGACCTCTGGCAGCAATAGGAATGTATGGATTGACGGTTGCGGGATTGTAAAAGTTGACATATCCGCTTTGCAGTTTTGTAACCAATTCCGACTCAGGTGACATTAGAAGTTCTGATTCAAACTCTTCTCTAAGACCCAAATGATATTTATGGCCCTCTTTGATTGCACGCGAAAGATTACTATCGAGCGCAATGAATTTGATAATTTCATCATCACTCAAACCTGTAGTTTCGCAGATACCGGAATTGGCTCGAATATCAAAAAGTAATTCCATCAACTGGGCTGCGTCAGTACTCATCAAACAGTGCAATATACGGGGGGATTTGAACATTCGTAGCAGGGCCTTTCCTAAATAATGCAAACCAACTTACCATTTTGCATAATTATGCGCCTGCATAGAGGTGATATATATTTCAATAATACCATAGTATTACTATAGTAATAGCCCAGTAATACTTATATCGGATTGACAAGAGCCTAGGCCATGCCTAAGATCTCATTGGACATGCCAAGCCAATTAACTGAAGATTTACGTAAACATGTCGGAGATGACAAAAAATTTGTTAGCCTAGCAGATGCTGTTAGAACGGCTTGTCGTAAATTATTAGATCAACTTGATGAGATTGATTCTAGGCATGGAAGAGGAACACAGAAGGAGTGAATAATATGGTGTCAAAAAACGAAGCAGAATTGGCTGTAAGAACTCTATTAGAGTATTTGGAAGGAAACTTATCAGAACGAGAGGGGTTACTAAAAACTCCAAAGAGAGTTATTGATTCGTGGGATGAAGTATTCGCTGGATATTCACAAAATGCAGAAGATATTCTTGAGGCTACTTTCAATGGAGAAGGATATGATGGAATAGTATTGTTGCGCGATATTGAATTCCATTCCACTTGCGAGCATCACTTACAGCCATTCAAGGGAAGAGCACATGTTGCTTACATTCCTACTGATCGGATTGTGGGTATCTCAAAATTAGCACGTATTGTTGAATTACATGGCAGAAGATTGCAGAATCAGGAACGCATTACAAAGGGCGTAGCAGATGATTTGGAAGCGCATCTTTCTCCATTAGGCTGTGCTGTCATAATCGAGGCTGCTCATGGCTGTATGCAATGCCGCGGTGTTGCAAAGCAAAATGCTATCATGACTACATCAGCTATGCGTGGTGTATTCTTTGAGAGGTCAGAGGCTAGAGCGGAATTAATGCAGTTGATTCACACCCGTCCTCTTTGAAACGATCTGGAGTCGAATAGCATGAAGGAAGAATTTGAGAATTGTGGCATCGCAGGTAATACTGCTGTTGACAGTCCTACTGACCTTGCGATGGAATACAAAATAGTAGAAATATTTCACTCAATTCAAGGGGAAGGGGCAAAATGTGGAATTCCACATGTTTTTATTCGTTTTGGCAAATGTAATTTACAATGCGAATGGTGTGATACGGATTTTGAAACATTCACAACAATGACTGCAATTGACATCTTGGGAGAGGTTCTCAAATTTGATTGCAGGAAAATTATTTTCACTGGTGGCGAACCGATGCTTAACGATTTATGGCCACTACACCGATTACTCAAAGCGCGTGGGTATGAATTGTCTTGTGAGAGTAACGGCACGATAGATATCCCTGAAGGGTTATTGGATTGGATAACCATCTCCCCAAAAGATCAGGAATATCCTAATGTTTCTATTAGACAACGAACGGGAAATGAATTAAAATGTGTATACGTGGGTCAAGATTTGTCTTTATATGATGATTTAAAACATGGTTTTGAGCATTTATTTTTACAACCATGTTATATTCATTCACAAGATGTAGAATGGAATGGGAAGAATTTTGCTCTAACTGAAAAAGTTGTAAAGGATAATTCTCCCTGGAGATTAAGTCTTCAAACTCACAAATGGATGGGTATTGATTGAGGTGATTCAAAAATGAGAGCAGTAATGGCATTCAGTGGAGGAATGGATTCAACTAGTTTGTTGATGAGATTACTAGCCGATGGTTACACAGTAGATTGCTTATCATATGAATATGGGCAAAAGCATTCCCTCGAATTGGAAAGAGCCAAACAAAACATTGCTTATCTTGCTGAAAATGGCTTCCATGTAACCCATCAAATCGTAGACTTGAGCAGCGCAATGAACTTATTTCACTCTAGCCTAATCGTCGGTGGTGCAGATGTTCCTAAGGGGCATTACGAGGAAGATGCGATGAAGTCAACTGTTGTACCCAATAGAAATGCTATATTTGCATCGATTCTATATGGATATGCTCTCTCAATTGCGCTAAAGGATGGTTGTGCTGTAGAACTCGCTTTGGGAGTCCATAGTGGTGACCATGAGATCTATCCTGATTGTAGGCCTGAGTTTTACCAAGCGCTTGGACATGCATTTGCAGTTGGAAACTGGGATAGTGACAAAGTTTCATTCAAATTACCTTACTTAGATGGTGATAAGGAATCAATACTAAGAGATGCTGAAATAGCAATAACAAAACTTGGATTAGATTTTACAACAATTTATGCTAATACTAATACTTCCTATGATCCTGATGAGTTCGGTCGTGCAAGCGGTACTAGTGGTGCTGATATTGAGCGAATATTAGCTTTCCATGCAGTTGGTAAGAAAGATCCTGTGGAATATGTTGAATCTTGGGATAATGTTCTTCAAAATGCACTTCAAATCGAGTATAAACATAAGGATGAGGAGTACAAACAACGACTAACTGAATTACAATATTATGTGACCAGAAAAAGTGGTACTGAAGCGGCCTTTAGTGGAATTTATTGGAATGAAAAAGGTGATGGTCAATACGCATGTTTATGCTGTGGCCATATTCTGTTTAATTCTGAAATGAAGTATGATTCTGGATGTGGTTGGCCATCATTCCACAGTGAATTAGAAGATGCTTCAATTAGTAGATTAGAGGATAACTCGCATGGAACCTCACGAACTGAGGTTAGGTGTAGTAAATGTGATGCACACCTTGGCCATGTTTTCAATGATGGGCCAGCTCAATTTGGTGGCGATAGATATTGTATAAATTCAGCATCTATTGATTTTGAGGAGGGATGATAATGACCACTATAATTAAAAGATATATTGAAACTGATACCGGCCATAGGGTTCCTAATCACAAAAGCAAGTGTAGACATATGCACGGACACCGCTATCGTTTTGAAGCAGAAATTGAAGGCGATATAGTTACTGAAAGTGGGGTTTCTGAAGAAGGAATGCTAATTGATTTTTCAGATGTCTCTGCTATACTCACAGAATATGTTCATGATGTAATAGATCATGCATTCGTAGTATATTCTGGAGATGAGAAGGGTATTGCTGCTTGCGCGTTAATGGGAGAGGAACATAGAACCGTCATCGTCCCATTCATTCCTACTGCAGAAAATCTAGCAAAGTGGGCCTTTGAACAAGTCGAACCCCATATTACTACGTCATATGGTAATCGACTAAGACTGATAGCAATGCACTGCCGTGAAACACCTAAGAGTGTTGCAAGTTGGAAAATTTAATCAATCAATACGTCGACGTCTTTTTCTTTGCCAATTCTCATCACCTTTTAGATGTTGAATTGCAGTAGTTGCTTCGATTAATCCCCCAAGGATTCTCGTAGCTTCATCGTTGGTTAGCATGCTTCTCATCAATGAACGCTGTAATGTATGCTGGAAACTAATGGAGTGTTCCTCTACGCCTGAAAGCGATTCTGCCATTTCTGCTATCGCTTGATTTAATTTCTCTCTTATTTGAGGATTAATATTTCTTTGTAGGGGGACTAAACTAGGTATTGCTGGGTCTCCTCCTTGGTTTTCAATTACGCGGCTTCTGTGTAATTCGTAAAGTACGCTATTTACTGCATGACTTAAGTTGGCGATGGGGTATCCTTCCCAAGTCGGTAATGTTAGTAAGAAATCACAATATTCTAGGTCTTCAGTAGACAAACCCTTACCCTCTTCTCCGAAAATAATTGCTACTTTTTCTGTAAATGATGATACCTTTTCTGCGACTTCCCAAGGAAATAGAAAATGACGGAAGAATGTCTTCTTACCCTTTTCTCTTTTTCCTGAAGTTCCAATTACCAAGGAAATATCTTTGGTAGCATCGATTAGAGAATCGTATGTTTGACAGTTTTCTAAAATTGAACCTGCATGCTTTGCTCTTTTTCTAGCCTCTACATCATCTGGGGCGCAGAGTGGATTAACTAATCTAAGGTTACAAAATCCATGATTTAACATGGTTCTACAAACAGCACCTAAGTTTCCTGGGTGTGTTGCTCCAACTAATATTACTTCGAGTTGGTATTTACTTTCGGGCAATGGTAAATCTATTCTATCGCCCATAATTATTCGCCTTCCTGATAAGAATCATTCCATGCTGCAATCCATCTAGGATCACATTCCTGATAAAGGAAAAAAAGAAAACCGCCTTCTTCTCTATCAGCCATTACGATTGAACGTTTACGAATTCCATGAGTATTTCTAAGAAACAGAATTAACGACTCTAAAGGCTCACTACGTGGATGGTGAACGCTCACTGGTGTGCGTTGCCAATGAACGCGCACTGACACTGCTAACACCTCAATCTGTGCGGCGTAGTCTGTAACGAGTAACGTATCCTGCAATCCAGTTTCTTAGCTTCTTGGATTCTACATCGGTTAATTTAGAAACCATCAACTTGTTATGGTCAAAGTCAGCAGTGAATTTCTCACCGTGTTCTTCGACTAAACGGATGGCTCTGATTTTGATGAAACTTGGTCTAATATTTCCCATATTATTCACTCCTCAAATAATTTTACTTCGATTGGAATTTCTGGTTCGTCGTGGCGAGTAATTTGTAATTTAATCTTACGTGGAGGGTTTTCAATTCCACGAGACCAAATGTATTCGTTTACTGCTGGGTCGATCCAGACTACTTCTTCTTCGGTTACCTTCAAGTGTTGAATTACTTGATTCTTGATAATTTGCATTGCACGAGGTGCACGCTTGTATCTTGTAATATTCCATGCATGACGCAATGGAACGATTAATTCTGATTGATTTGCTCTAGCCATAAATAACACCTCAGCGCTGTAACTTACTGCGTCTCCAGTGGTGTCTCTGTGGATGAGATACCGTATTTCGGTCGGTCTTCAACATGATCCATACAGGGACACGTCTATTCTGTTTTCCTGCTTTGAGCAGGCGTATTTTTTTTGCGGCTGGTTTATTTCTTGACATTTCGAGCACCTTCTCAGATTCTTCGGATGGACGCACTATGGCGGCTCTTGGATTGTGATAGGAGCAATTGCTTGAATTGCTCATCGTTTAATGTACCTTGGATGCGACCTTCGTCATTCATCTTAATCAATGCAGCTCTAATGCTATCTGCACGTTGTGGAGTAGCCATTGCAATGGTTGCTAATCTTGACCTTGCTTCCGGTGATAGGATTGTTTTGATGACCGTATTGATGTTTTGCTCTTCTACTTGTGCATGGTGAGCCTTAATCTCAGCATCTGCTTGAGCAGTTGCTTGCTGTTGAAGTTGATTTTGCAACTCTAAACGGCGTTGTTCGCGTAATAGCGACAACTCATTATCTTGAGTTGCTACCATAATACTCACCACTTCACTTCCTTCAATACTTATCTAAACCAGGGAATTGCTCATTTGCAGCATCTCTGCACTCATGGGCAATTTCGTTTAGCATCTTTTGGCCAGCACTGGTAACACGGCGGCCTGCATAGAGTTGGACATCTCCTTCTTCTGTTTCAACAGTCTTTGTTGGAACCTTCTCAACCAATCCTGCTGCTTCGAGTTGTTGAAGAGATGTACGAATAATATGACGTCCTGCTACTCCAGGTGTGTTAGGCATTGCTCCATTGTCTTTGCTTCCACCATACGCTTGTGAAAGATGTGTTACGCCTATTGGACCTTCTCTTGCAACTTTTCTTAGAAGTGCAGCGGATCTTAGGAACCACCAGTTCTCTTGGGAAGGAGGGCGCTCACGGGATACTGCAGTCTGGACGAATCCAGCCCATTCAGGGGTGTCGATTCCATCGGTTGCAGCAATTCTCTCAGCAAGAGCTGGGATGAGTAGTTCAGAAGGGATATCATAGAACGTGGTCATGACAGGACACCAAGCAATTTGCCGACTTATCACCCCTATATCAATGAAACGGGTGAGGGCGGGGCACTGATTGGCCATCAGTCTCTAAATCAATATGAATTTTACAACTGTGCAAGTGTTGATGAAGTGGGTACTTTTCGCCTTGCATGATGAAGAAAGCGTTGGCCCAAAATCCTAACCTTCTCAGAACACTTTTAGGGCTTTCATTTACACTTATTTTTTTGTTATCATATGCGGTATATGGCGCCACTATAGCCCCTTCATACTATATTTATGATACAGAAGCAACTATGACGGAAATGCAAAATAGTGAACCTCAAAAGTGGTATGATGAAGATAGCAATACCACCACTTGGTCATGGGAATTTGCCCTTGATGGTCAAAATTTAACATGGGTTAATTTAACTGCCATGGAACTATCTGATGGTGCTATTGTAAAATTATCCAATGGTGCTGGTTTGTTTAGTCACCAATTTTTGGGCGTGGTTGACGCTAGGGATTTTTCATGTCAAGAACAGTGTCAACAGAATGTTACCCACCAACGAATATCTGAAGATGGTAATGATGTTTCAATAATTTCTCTGACCGAATTAGATCCTGCTAGAAGAAACAATGGTTCTGTCTATGGCCAAGATATAGATGCTGCTGAACAAAAAGCACGAGCAGAAATTGAATACCTACACTCCCCGTCGCAAGTTAGAATTGAAATAATCGAGCAAGGAAATAGAAGCACTAGCCCAAATATATTACTGACCGGTGTTAATGAGGAATTTAATTCCATCTCCGTTTTTTCTGTTGATGCTGCAACAGAATTCTTGTGGGCATTAGCCTCTGTTGTTGGATGTTTTGCTGTGATCTTGATCCCATCATTTACCGTATTTTTTGCTGCTAGAGCCAAAGAAAAAAGAGACAACTTGAAACTAATACAGCAACAACAACAAGATGAAAAACTAGTTACTACCAATGATGGTAGTAGTTGAAATGGCTGGTTCCAAGAATTATTAGATTCTGCATTGTTCTCATATAGATTGAAGCATTGTGCCTGCATGAGGGGCATGAGGCAGATACCACTGATATTCGTTTTGATGATTTTATTATCCTCAAATATATCTTTAGAGGAATCTAGTTTTTCTCCAACTACAATAGATAGTACTTCAGCAAGAGCAACTGGAGTAGATTTATCGGTTACTAATTCATCATATAGTTACGTCAATACGGCTGATGAAGCAAAATATAGGATGTTTTCATCCAACTTCCCGATAATAGGTTTTAACAAACCCTATGAATTATTCGTGATTGACACGATGGTTAATGCCCCTACTAAAATGACCATAGAAGTAGAAAATTTTGGCACAAATCCATCGGGTACTATTGACATTAATATTAAATTATTACACAATGAATATACACAATTTGAAATTGTTAATGATACAGTACAAATGGCATCTTTGAATGGTGGGTCTTCCAACAATATTCAGCATCAATTCACTCCTACATATTCTGGCAATCATACAATTTGGATTAAGGTGACATCCAGCATTGCAGATGATAATACAAATAATGATGTTTGGTCAAAGGGGTTTGCTGTTGGCTCTCACTACTATAATTGCGATGTTCTGACTTCATGGACTGTTGGAAATTTGTGGTCTTCGAATACAGATACCGCATTATCCAATGGAAAATCTTGCCATGTAGGCTCTGGTTCAAGTTCAACATACAATAATGGTATGCAAACAGCGCTAATTACCCCTGCTATCGATATGTCTGACGCGGCTGAAAACCCTACTAGAACTAATGGACTGACTTTCTTTTATTCAGGTAGTGCTGCAGCAAATGATTATTTGAAAATATACTCAAAGAATACTATTGGTGGCTGGAATGAACTAGCTTCCATTAGTGGCATGATTGATAATAACTTCGACGATGGTAGTAACTGGCAAACCTTTTCTGTTAGCAGCAAGGGGTTTACTTCACCATTAATTCCAGTGCCACAAGCAGATTTTCACTCCCAATCTCAATTTAAGTTTGAATTTTTTAGTGATGCCTCAGGTGTCGATATCGGATATTGGGTGGATGATATAGTAATATTATATGATCAAAAAGTTAAGCACTCCGAATATAGTTTAAGTTCTACTGGAATTACAACTACTGGCTCATTACCTGGCGATTGGGGTTCTGTACGTGTTGAAGTAACCAATGATGGCAATATCACAGATTCTTTCATACCTTCTGTTACGGGTTTGCCAACAGACTGGCAAATCTATTATGCACATACAAATGGAATCACTCTAAATCCATTGAGTGGAGTAACACTTTATCCTGGCGAATCTAAACAAATTGATCTGAAAATAATGCCGGGTGAAAATGAATCAACTGGTTTTACTCAAATGACATTCAAGGCATATTCTAATTATTACAATGAAGTGAATACCACGTTGCCAGTTCAATTCCAAGTACTAGCAGATAGAATTCCATTGATTACGGGACCCGGACAGCGTCCGAATTGTCCTCCTGGAAACACCTGTACCTTCGCGGTTCTTGTTGAAAACATAGGTGCCGCAACCGATGTTTTCGACATATCCCTAGATCAAACATCACTAGCCAGTGGATGGCAAGTGGGATTAGAATGGACGCAAGCGAGTAGTATTTTGGTTAGACCTGATACTCCTGTGCAAGTATATTTGACAATGACTCTGCCAAATGACTGTGCCCCTGATACCATTTCAACATTCAAATTAACAGCAACCTCACAAAATGACTCACGAAGATTCCATGCGCTTGAAATAGATATTTCGGCTTCAATGATTTCCAATGCTAGCGTAGAGGTGACAAATGCACATTCGACAGACAACTGGATAGTAAATGCTGGAGAGACTAAAACGATTTCATTTACTATTACCAATCATGCTACAAGACAAGATATTTTTGAAATGTCCGTACAGTCTAGTGGTGGTATGCTATGGGTTGTTGAGCAACCAACTAGACCAAATGCAGTGATTAATTCTGGTGCTTCAACGACTTTTACAATTGAAGTTACAGCACCAGCGAATGCCCAAGCAGGTGATAATGGACCAAGTATAATTCCAATTATTACTTCTACCAGGAGTGATATGACTTTTATGGGTACTGAGTTCGATTAATTAGAAGTAGAATCAATTGAAGACGTTATCATAAGATTAGTAGATTAACCACTCAAATTAACTCCAGGAATCGGAAATAAAATTGAAATCGAAATCGAAAACGATGGTAATGGACCAACTCAGGTCGTAATTGACCTACCTAATTTACCTGAATCATGGCAATGGTGGATGAGACTATCTGACCAAAACCATACTGGGCCAATTGACCTATCAGCATCATATGACTTAGAGGATATTAAAATTGTTGAAGTATGGATTATGATTTCAATGGAAGAAGCGGCGGGAATAATGCATTCTATTGAAATTACTGCAATGTCTAATTCAATGGGTATAGACATAAATCCTTCAGATAATCTAATTGAAATTAATGCAATTACAGCATCACACAAGCAACCAAGAATTACAAACTCTTCAAACCCCCCAGGTGCAATGGCAGATACTACTACGTCGGCTAGCATAACGATACAAAATATTGGAAATGCCGTAGATAATCAGATCGCAGTGCGAGTTATTATTTCTTCATCACCACCAGTACCAGGAATTATCGGATTCTTTTCAGTTGGTTCAAATGGTGGGGCTCTACCTATTGATGGGTGGTCTGATATTACACTCAACGGAGGAGAAGAAACAACTCTTAATGTTGACATGATACTTCCTAAGGAGATACCACTCAATACGCGAATTATTGTTAGATTCGAAGTTGTTGGAGGATTAGATGAGGAATTGCGCCCATACGAATTGGATCACGAAGCAATGATATTGGTTGACTCAAGACGTTCGATGACAATCACTTCAAGTCCGATAAGTAATCAAACAAATGAATTTGGCATATCAGTGCCATTATGGATAAATCTAACCAGTACTTCTACGATGGAAGAGAATTACATCATTACCAGCAAGGTTCCCGAAGGATGGCAAGTAGTTTGTCTTGGTATATTGATGAATGAAAGTGGATACCCAATTAACACCCCAGCCGGGCATATTGATGGGCAGGAAAAGTTTGTCTCATGTGACATCCATCGAATGAGTGGTTCCTTGGAAGGTCAAATAGAAATAACTGTTAGTAGTCAAGATGGTACGCTCTCATGGCAAGATAAGCAATCCATATACTTCCAGTCACAAATAGATGATTCCTTTTCAGTTGGAGCTGATTTAATGGCTGCAGGTGGGCTTGCAATTTTAGTTTTCATCGCCCTGATTGCAGTATTGATTCGAAAAAGAACAAGTGAAATAGGAATAGATTATGAAGCTGTTGAAGAAAGGGAAGAAGTGGTTATTTCAAGCCCAGTTGGGCCTCCTATTAGCCAAGTAAGTGGACCGCCAGCATCTCAACAACAGCCAACATCGTTTACCCCACAAGTCAGTGATACAGATCAACCCGCCAATGCTCCATCGGGTCCACCTTCAAGCGAGTCATTTAGTACTCCAGAAGAAGTTCAACCTGTTGAACAAATAATTGCGGGACCTCAATTACCAGAATCTGGATTGCCAGTCGGTTGGTCAGAAGAGCAATGGCTGCATTACGGTCAGCAATATTTAGACAGAACTCTTTAGATAAATCAAAATGGTAACCGCTGGTGGAGATGTATATGGTATCATATCCACCACTCTGGTATGGATTGTTATTTGTTGTTTCAATTTGTGGAGTAGCAACATGGTATCTACGTAATTTTACCACTAGAGTAGAGTTAACTAAACTTATTGCTTTTAGTGGAATTATATCAATGATTAGTTTATTGAGTTGGACTTTAAGTGAATTTTGAGTGATTGGTATGGCTGAAATTATTGATTCTTCAACTAGCGTTTATTATGACCAATATCCTTGCCGTTTACCTGTTTGGTGGGGCCGTTATGGGGATATTGGTCCTCACCCGGAGGGTAATGGTATCAGCGGAAGGAAGGTAGTAATCCGTATTGAAAAGAAATTCAAAAAAATTGAATCTATATTTGCAAAAATATTACGAGCGCCAAAAGAATTGAGGAGGCCTCTTGATATAATGAATAGTTTACTTTGGGAATTATGTGATGGGACGAGAACCTTTCAAGAAATTTGCAAACAATTAGATTCTACATATCATGAGGAAATAGCTCCAGTCGTTAATAGAACTACACTAGGAATTACCGCATTAGTTTCTAAAAACCTGATGATTGTAGTAGATGAACCACTAGGTGGAAAGTGGAGTATAGGGCCAGGAGTTACTCCATCAGGACAAACTCTTGCCCCATTGGATGAACGTATGAATATAGATTGTTCATTGCTAGATGGCGAGCAATACTAGCCTAGAATTTTCTCAAAACCTTGAGGTGGCCTTCCGATTATCACTTGATCGCCATCATCTAATAGAGGCCGTTGCATCACTTGAGGCAAATTATATAAAATAATCAAGACATCTGCAGGATTGGTTAAATCAAGTTCGCGATATTGTGATTTTTTGAATGCATCATCACCATTTCTAACAAGTCTGGAAGGGCAACCAACAAGTCTTGAAATTATTCCTTCAAGTTCTTTTTCAGTCAAGTTTTGTTTGAGATAATTTACAACCATGACTTCGGTTTCAGAATCATTACACAATTCAAGTCCTTGTCTTGATTTCGAGCACCTAGGGTTATGGTAAAGGGTTGGCATATCATTTGCATTGAATCAAAGTTAATGATTTAACTGTTCAATCCGGTTGCCATACTAGTCTAAGTCCGATCCCATCCTTAGCAATATTTCTCTGTGAAGACCCTCTGGCAGAACACCTTGTTGAATCGCTTTCTGTGAACCAATTTCCACCCCTATGAGACTTACGTGTTTCACCCTTTATCACCATTGCAGATTGATCTCTAGGCGTATTTTCATAGTTACTACTCCAATCATCAAGGCACCATTCACTTACATTGCCATGAAGGTCATGCAACCCCCATGGATTTGCCTTCTTTTGACCAACTTCCCGTGTTGAGGCACCTGAATTACCAGCATGCCACCCATACTCGTCTAATTCTGCATCCTTATCGCCAAAAGACCAACGAGATAATGTTCCAGCGCGTGCTGCATATTCCCATTCTGATTCACTTGGTAATCTCCATTTCCCATATAGTCCTAATTTAGGAGAATCATTATGTTGAGCATTTAATTTCTCGATGAAGATTTGTACATCATCCCATGACACATTTTCTATTGGCCGTAACCCCGCCGACCATCCCTCACTGAATTTTGCTGGATTGTCACTCATTACCGATTGCCATTGTATTTGAGTAACTTGCATTTTTCCAAGAAAAAAGGGTTGTGTGATCTCAACTTCATGACTTGGTAATTCTCTTTTCGGAGAATTATTTGTAGGATTGCCCATCTGATATGTTCCAGGAGAAATCAGCACATATGTTGAACCAAATTCATCATCAAAACGTGGATTTTCTTCAGACATTACTAACACCTACAATCTTTCTTAACTCACCCTAATGGGCCAAAGTTAATGTCATTTGTGTTACTCGAATCTTTGATTTTGAATGATTACTTTAGACCCAATTAGAAGTAACGCTTATCCCCATTAGGTAACCCCTAGGGAATGGTGACTGTGATGGCTGATGATGATGCAGACGGTTCGGCCCTAGACAATCCAATTCAATCATCTGGTGAATTGTCCGATGCCGACATGGCATCCATGTCCGCAGCAATGCGTTCTGCAGGTCTTGGAAGTATGCTCGAAGAAACACCAGCCGCCATAGAGGAAGAGGGTGAAGTTAGTTCGCAACAAGAATCAGATGATGCAAACGCCTCCGGCGACAATTTAGTTTACCAAGATGACATATTTCCTGAATTGGAAGATGTAGATGATAATGAAGAAATGGTTAGAGTTTTACTAAATGTTGGTGAAGAACGTTCTAGGAAATCAGATGCAAAGGGTGCTTTGGCAGCCTTTAACAAAGCAATTGCACTTGATCCATCAAGTGACATGGCTTGGTTTAATCGAGGAGTCTTATTAGAAGCCCAAAACGATGCAAGAGGTGCAAAGCAAGCATTCCAAATTTGTCTAGACCTCAATCCTGACCATGCTCCAGCCACAGCAAATCTATCCAGCGTTTTGGAGCGAATGGGAGATTTAAGTTCTGCATACAAAGTAGCCCAAAAAGCATTAGTTTTTTACCCAGGCCATCCAGCACTAGTAGAAATTTCAAACAGATGCAAAGGTTCCGAAGTCAATATCCCTATTGCTGAAGTTCCTAGAATTACAGAAAACACTCACACCTATGATGAATCAACAGTAGTAGCTGCAATGGATGAAGTTGGCGTTGATGACATACAAGCAGTTCTGCAAGAGGCTGTACATCACGACCATGATAGAAATTTGAATCTTGATTATTCAGAATTGAAATCGGCGGCAACTGTAGTTGCAGCGACTGAAGAAGTTTTAGTAAGATTAGAAGCAAAACCAATCATATCAGTACAGCCTGTTGAAGAGGTTACTGTAGCAGAAGTGGAAGAAGTAGTACAACCTGTTGAGGAAGTTATTTCCCAGCCAATTGCGGTTGAAGAGGAAGTTATCGAACAGCCTGAAATTAATATTGAATCTCTTATTGAAGAAGCTACAGAATTGATTCGTTCTGGAGATGCTGCTGGCGGTTTATCAATACTAAAGCCTCATCTAAAAACAATCGCTGCTGAGAATGCGAATGCGTGGAGAGTCGCTGGTGGAGCAATGGCGAGACTTGACTTGGACACTCATGCGATCGCTGCAATTAATCACGCACAAACCTTAGACCCATCCAATTCTAGTGGATGGTTTAATTTGGGTTCAATATACCATAGAGGAGAAGATTTTTCTGAGGCCAAGAAATGCTATCTAAATGCGCTTGAGGTACAACCAGACTATCTAAAAGCAGCAAGCAAACTAAGTGATTTATCAAAACAGATGAGCGATGTAGAATCATATCTATTTGCGACACGCATTATTGCAACTATTTAACCATCAGATGCTAGAATTATAGAGATGGCTGAAGTATTGATAGAAATAGCAGAAGGAGAAGCAAATGTATTGGATTCCACTCAAGGCCTACCACCGACAATACCAGTTGGTCCAGAAATGGCTCAGGAGGCTTTGGGAATAATTGGAGAAGGAGTTTCAATATTACATGCAAGAGCATATACTGCCATTTCAGACCATCACAATGCAGTAACTACTTGGAAAGCATTAATCCAAAGTGATGGGGAAAATCCTGCTAATTGGAGAGGCCTTGCTCGCTCGCTAGAAGAAGCCGGCGATATTGCAACAGCACAGAAGTGTCATGCTAAGGCAAATAAGATGGATAATGGTACAGAATCTGTAACAGTGGAAACATCATTGCCAGTAGAGCAGACTGAAATCCCTCAAGTTGCTGAATCAATACCTCAAGAACTAGCACCAGTAGTCGTGGAACAACCTGTCGTAGAAATTGCTGACAGCCCTGCTAATATTTTGTTAGAACCAATTGCTCCTGTTGAAGTTTCAGAACCAGCACAGGATGAGAATACAACTCAAGCTAATGACTTGCTGATGGCTCCAATTGAGCCAAGACCTGTTAATGTAGAAACTGTGGAAGACCAGCAAGTGGATTTAGCAAAAGCTGCACTTGATGCAACACATGCTGCATCACTAAATATAATTGGTGAAACTTCTTCAAAATCTGTTGCAAATCAGGATGTTGCATGGTATAACAAGGGTATTCAATTAATTGAAGATGGAAAATATAGAGAAGCATTAACCTGCTTTGATAGAGCATTACCATCTTTCAAAGATGATGATGAAATGGTAATTAGAATTCTAAATGGAAGAGGTAATTCATATTATTACATGGAAGAGTATCCAAAATGTGTTGAAGCATATCACCAAGCAATGCTTATTCGACCTACAGAAGTAAGAGGACAGACACTTTACAACATGGGTACTGCATATGCAGAAATGGAAAGATATCCAGATGCCATAAAATGTTTTGAGCAATCAATACCACGTGGGCTATCTACTAGTGAAGCTAAGAGGGCTAAAGATCAAATTAGACGCTGCACCATTCTAAACAAAGAACGAATGAGGAAAATTAAGAAAAAGTCCTGAATAATTCATTGGATGGGTTGAAAAACTAGGAGCAAGGACCTAGTTCCATGTCCGGAGACGAGATGACTTCCATCCTACTGCGGCTCGAAGAGTGTGGCTTAGAACTTAAACAAGCCCAAATCATAGTAGATTTGGCCTCTAATCCCCCTTCTAAGGCTAGCGAAGTTGGAAAAAGAATCGGCTTGTCAAGAATGGATGCGTACAATTCCTTGCGCAAATTACAGGAGCAGGGTTTGGTCAGAGCAACCCTTGACAAACCAATGAGATTTGCAGGAAAGACTATCAGTGAAGTTTTCAAGCTATTAATCCATAAGCAAAAGTTAGATTTACAGCGCATGGAAGAGCATTTAGAAGTATTGACAACCGGTCCGGCTGTGGCCATTATGTCTGTTGAAAGTCATGTAAATGAAGCTACATTTTCTGTCATTAAAGACAGGCATCAAATAATGGCAACATTTGAATCACTCTTAGCAGAAGCCGAATCTAATGTTTGGCTATTATTCGGAAGATGGGGAATTTTACATTTCCTAAGAGTCGGTGGTAAGAAAGTTCTAGATGATGCCCTAGAGCGCGGTGTAGAAATCAAAATAGTTGCATGTGTTGATAAAAAGACTGTTAGATTTTTTGATGAATTGTCACCACTGATTGAAATTCGCCATCACGAACAACTTTCACTACAAGGCGGATTCATTGATGAGGAATATGGGATCCAATTTGTTTACAGTGAAGATAATCCTACTGGCAGGGGCAAAGAAGATACTGCTCTCTTAATTGAAAGCCCGGAGTTTTTGAAAGCTCAAAAGGAATTATTGGAAATTCAATGGGCTGCTGCTTCAGCATACTCTGTAGCGCGAGCAAGAATAATCGATGGTGAAATGACCGAACCATTGCAATATTCTCTGGGAGAGGGGTCATTTTATGCAAAACTAAGAGATAGTTTGGCCAATGACCTAAGCGGTAATGCGACAACAAAAAATTCAACACTTGAAATGAGAAAAAGTGGATTGAAAATTGTTCCACAGAAAAATTCCGAATCACAAGCATTGTCCATGCTGGGTATTGATATAGGCGATCTACTACAATCAGTTGGCAACAGAATTGGACGGGAATTAGCACTGAAGTTGAATGATATTGACGATGATAATGAGTTTTGGAATCGTTTGGCAAAGAAGTGGAAGGGCTTAGGAATGGGTGAACTGATAATTACAGACGCTGGAAATCCTAAAATCACAGTACGTAATGGAAATGCATGTGGCGGAAATCCGGAAGAAAATGGGATTTTTTGTTTACTTGATGAAGGAATAATTTCAGGCATCATGCAAGAGAGACATGGAGTTGGAGTTATTTCTAACCAACGAGTCTGTACTGACTGTTCAAACCAAGATTGCTATTATGAAATAGAGTGCAGTATTGAGGAAAAAGCATAGTTCTGCAAGGCGCAGGTTCATAGAGATGGAATGTGAGGCACTAACATGGATTGCGGAACTTGTGATACTGTTAGCCCTGTTCAAATGGTCAAACCTGAAGTTGTTGATGTTGCTTTAACCATCTCTGAATCTGCAAAAAACATGCTTTCTGATGCCTTTGGCGATGATCGTTCACACGCTCTACTAGTAGGCGTATTGAGTGGCGGATGCTCAGGATACATGTATGATTTACAAATTGTTGAGTCAACAGACCAAGATTGCCAGGAAATCGCAATCGATGGCTTTAGAGTACTTGTTCCAACAGCTTCTTCACACTTGCTTGATGGTATTGAAATCGACTATGTTGAAAAATTAATGGGCGGTGGATTCAAAATAAATAATCCAAATGCCGAATCTGCTTGTGGATGCGGCGAATCTTTTTCCTGAGGTGTTTTGTTGCCCATAGTGGCCTTATCGGATGCTTCTCTAACATTATGGAGAGGTGCAGATGTCCTATCATTCATTGATGGATTGTCTACAAACAGAGTCGCTGAACTCGGTAAAGATCAATTGATCAGAACTGTATTTACCGACTCTAATGCTAAAATAATTGACTGTTTGACCTTATTTCATATGGGTGATTTTATTGTTGCCGCAGGATATCTACCAGCTCTTGATAAATTACTAAACCACACTTCAAAGAAAATACTTGGACAAGATGTGGAAATTACTGACATCTCACAACGCAATGATTTGTTTATTGAATTCGATTGCGAAAACAAGGTAAATGAAATTGGTACTTTTTCATCTCAAGGTGAAATAACTCGCGGCAATATTGCCAGTAATTATTCATTACTAGTTGCCAGCAAAGGTAACGGACCATCTAGCAGTGATGATTTTACAGAATTTAATCAATGGAGAATTGCAAATAAGATTCCATGGAATGGTTATGAGATTACTAATTCCTTCCATCCCTTTGCATGTGGACTTGAGGAATTAGTTCATCAGCAAAAGGGATGCTATATTGGACAAGAAATACTTGCTAGGATGCGTTCTCGAGGAAGGCAGGGTAAAGTGCTTAGCCAAGTTGAAACAATGTCCTGTAAACCTGCAAATATCACTACTAAGGGTGATATGCAATCGCTTGCAGTTATTAGAAGTTGAATCAATAACCGAGGATATCAACAAGTTGACTCTTGTAGAAGTTAGCAGATCCATGTAAAGATTCCATCTCGGACTCAGTTAATTCTAATTCAAATATTTTCTCAACACCATTAGCACCAATAATACAAGGAACTCCAATGTAAATATTTTCTAATCCATATTCACCAGATAGGTGGCAGGATGCTGGAATGACTCGCTTACGGTCATTAAGAACAGATTCTGCCATAATTGCTGCTGCTGAACCTGGTGCATAGAATGCTGAACCACGTTCTAATAATTTGACAATTTCTCCACCGCCCTTTGCAGTACGGTCACTAATTGCTGCAATTGTTTCCTCACTCATCAACTGAGTTATTGGAATTCCACCAACAGTGGTATACTTTGGAAGAGGGACCATTGTATCTCCATGACCTCCAAGAACCATAGGTGACACATCTTCTTCCGCGCAGCCAAGTTCAAGTGCAATAAAATGTGCCATTCTTGCGCTGTCAAGAACTCCTGCTTGTCCAATTACACGCTCGGTAGGGAATCCTGTAACTTGTTGCATGTGGTATGTCATCAAATCAAGTGGGTTGGTGATCATGATGATTACTGCATCAGGTGCATGTTCACGAATTCCTGTTCCAACTTGCTTAACAATATCAGCGTTTTTGCCGATTAGATCTTCTCTTGACATTCCAGGTTGCCTTGGGAAACCAGATGTAACAACAATAACTTCTGAATTGGCAATATCTGCATAATCTGCAGTACCGGTAATTGTTCCATTATAGTTCAAAACATTGGCGTTTTGGCTCATATCTAGTGCTTTTCCTTTTGCAAATCCTTCATAGATATCTAGCAAAACAATGTCTGCTATTTTCATCTGTGCTAATACGAATGCACAAGTTGCACCGACATTTCCTGCTCCAATAACTGCGATTTTTCTTCGTCCATTAGCCATAGTGAATCACTTGCCTAATCTTGCCCAAAACTCCGACCTCCATAAGTATGATTGTCTAAAATAGTTACACTCATAATTATTAAATTATATAAAAAAAGTCAATAACTTTTCAATATATCACCAGAACAAATTGACCATTAAAAGCGCGTTATCTAAAAACCCCCTTCTATTGCCCTCAAACATCCTGAATGTACATCGTGCGGGATTTGGCAATTTTGGTGATAATATGAAACTCGGAGTACCCATGGAACTTGAAGGTGAAACACGCGTTGGAATTGTTCCTGGAAGTGTTAAGAAATTATTGAAGGCAGGATTTGAAGTTCTTGTTGAAAAAGGTTCAGGAGAGTCTGCCAATTATTTGGATTCTGAATATGAAAGTGCTGGTGCAACCATTACTACTCGTGCTGAAGTACTATCATGCCCAAACATCGTTTGTATTAGATTCCCTGGTGTTGAAGGTATTTCTAAAGGCGCAAATCTAACTTGCGTATCAGATCCTTTTAGATGCCCAGAAAATGTTAGAGCATGTATGGATTCTGGAATCACATTACTATCGATGGACATGATTCCTCGTAGACTTTCACGTGCACAATCAATGGATGTCAATTCAAGTCAAGATAATCTTGCAGGATACAAAGCTGTGTTAATCGGCGCTGCAAAAACGCCGAGAGGAATACCGATGATGACAACCTCTGCTGGAACAGTGCGTCCGGCTAAAGTTGTAATTATGGGCAGCGGTGTTGCTGGATTACAAGCAATCGCTACCGCAAAGAGACTAGGTGCTGTTGTTTATGCATCGGATGTAAGAAAGTCTGCTGCTGAGCAAATAGAATCTGTTGGAGGCCGATTCATCGAAGTTGATGGAATGGATGACTTTGAAGATGAATCTGGTTATGCTAAACCTCTGACCCCTGAATTTATTCAGAAGGTAAACGATACTGTATGTGGAGTTGCTTCCGATGCTGATATAATTGTGACAACCGCAAGGATATTTGGAAGACCTGCACCGATCACAGTACCTTCATCAGCAGTTGCAAATTTCAAGTCTGGAGCAGTTGTAGTTGACATGAATGCTGATGTAGGCGGCAACTGTGAAGACACTGTTGCTGGAGAAGTAATCACTACTAGCAATGGCGTAATAATTGTAGGAACTGCTAATCTACCAGGCACCTTAGCAAATACAGCAAGCATGTTGTATTCAAATAATCTAACTACTTTCATGACTTCATTAGTGAAGGAAGGAGAAGTAGTAATTGGTGAAGATGATGATGTTCTTGTTGGAGCACCAGAAGGTTCAGACTTCCACATTGGTGGAATGGGTGGCGTCCTAATTTGCAAAGATGGGGAAATCCATCCTAAGCAATCACGCTTAGCAGGGGTGGTTCAATGAGTCCAGAATTATTAATCGGTAGCATTACATTATTCGTATTGGCAATTTTCCTTGGTGTTGAATTAATCACCAAAGTTCCTGCTACATTGCACACTCCATTGATGAGTGGTGCAAATGCAATATCTGGAATTAGTATTGTAGGCGCACTAATTGGTGCAAATGTTGCTTATTCTGGTGGAAATACCGCCATATCTGGAATATTATCATTCGTAGCAGTAGTTCTGGCTATGATCAATGTAGTTGGCGGATTTGCAGTAACCAATCGTATGTTAAATATGATTGCTGGAAAGAAGAGAAGAGGTGCTTAAGATGTCTGCAATACTTGACTTTATGAGCAACTGGATTTCTGTTGGTTATCTGTTTTCTGCAATTCTATTCATTATGGGATTGAAGAAGTTAGGTCATCCTAGAACTGCTCCGCGAGGCAATCAATTAGGCGCCCTAGGAATGCTTGTTGCTGTTGTTGTCACCGTTGCGAGTATGCAACTTGAAGGTGGAGCTCAATGGACTCTGATCATTGCTGGAATGGCTATTGGTTCACTTATTGGATATTGGATGGCTGTAAGGGTCGAAATGACTGGAATGCCTGAAATGGTCGCACTGTTCAATGGATTTGGAGGTGCGGCAAGTGCATTGGTTGCATTATCTGAAACATGGAAGTATATCGATGGTGGAGCCGTACCTGCAGGTCTTGAATTGACTGTGACTATGGTTGCTGCAGGACTATCCGCTCTAGTTGGATGGATGACATTGACCGGTTCATTATTGGCAATGTACAAACTCAAAGGTGGAGTTGAAATATTTGGCAAGTGGATAAAGACACCCACTTGGGGTCCTGCTTGGCTAAATCCAGTAAAAGTGATACTGGTAATCTCGGTTGCAGTATTAATTTACATGAGTATTTTGGAACCTGGTAATTCAGATTACCTATGGGCAATTATTGGAATTTCATGTGTTCTTGGAATTATCTTAGTTCTACCAATTGGTGGAGCTGATATGCCAGTTGTTGTTTCACTACTAAACTCACTATCTGGAATCGCTGCAGCATTCACAGGATTTATTTTCTCAAACTCAGTACTGATAGTCGCTGGTTCGCTAGTGGGTGCTTCGGGAATCATTCTAACATTCATTATGTGTAAAGCAATGAATCGAAGATTGATTGATGTGTTGTTCAAGTCCTTTGGAGGAAGTGGTGAAAAAGCAGATTTAACTCGCACAAAGGTAGGTTCGGATGCTGATGAAGTTGCAATGATGATCGATGGTGCGCAAAAAGTAATAATTATTCCAGGATATGGAATGGCTGTTTCTCAATGCCAGCATCAAGTCAAAGAATTTGCAGATTTAATCACTGAAAAATATGATACTGAAGTCAAATATGCAATTCATCCTGTTGCAGGTAGAATGCCTGGTCACATGAATGTCCTATTGGCTGAAGCAAATGTTCCCTATGAGCAATTGATTGAAATGGATGAAATCAATTCAGAGTTCCCAGATTGTGATGTTGCAGTGGTTATCGGTGCTAATGATACTACTAATCCAGCAGCACGCAGTAGTGAAGGTCCACTTGCAGGTATGCCAATTATCGATGTTGATGCGGCAAGAACTGTTGTTATCATTAAGCGTTCTTTGAGCGTTGGATATGCCGGAGTTGACAATGATCTATTCTATATGGACAAGACAATGATGCTATTCGGTGATGGTAAGAAAATGATGACTGCATTGAATAATTCAATCAAAGAAAATTGATTGCTTAGTCATAATCTTGAAGATAATTATTGAACAGTAAAGGCATTGCTTAGAAGTAATGTTCAAAGGGCGAGCGCAGGTGGAGAAGAATAGGTGAGATTGTGATATCCAGTCGTGGTCGTTTACTAATCGTTTCTTTGATGGCTTTGCTATTCATTGCTCCTGTTCTTGGGATGCCTGCAGGGCCGCCATGGGAAAGCAATGGAAAATTGGTTGTTGAGACTGGATGTTCATGCCATGGTGGCGGTTCTCCAAACAACAATGTAGTTGTTTCAATCTCTGGTGTCCCTCGTTCATACGATGTAGGACAGAGCTATGACTTCACGATTTCTTTACAAGATGCCTCTAACCCGTCAGGTGGATTCATGTTATGGGACTACAATGGTGGAACATTAACCCCTGGTGATGGTTCTCAATATGTTGCAGAAGAACCTGGTGCATTATCTCAGTCATCGCCTGGTAATGATTGGATTGTAACTTGGACTGCTCCTGCCGAAGATACTGGTATAATTGCTTTCCAATTAGTTGGAAATGCGGTTAACGGCGATGGTTTACCAAACGAAGATGACCACTGGAATATCCTTTCCTTTTCAATCAGTGCACCGGATACCGCAACAAATGATGATGCAGATGGCCTCGCGTTGAGAACAATCAGTGTTGGAGATTATGACTCGTTATTTGTTGCTGACGTAGACCCTGCGGAATTGGAAGCGGAACGCCAGCAACATATTGCAGATCAATACTTTGACAATGGTAATTTGTTTTATTGGACTACACTATCGATTTTGCTAATTGCTGCTGTTTTCCAAGGTGAGTTCTATGAAAGAAAATTCGGCGGTGGACCTCCTCATCTCGATAGAAGTTTGGCCATCCCTCAAGGTATTCGCAGAGGTGTAGTTTCAATATTACTAACCGCATTATTCGCATTCACAATACGTGAAGGATTCACCTATGGCTATCCACTCGTTGTCGGAATGTTGGCTCTTTGGGCCATATTCGGAGTTTATAGAACAATAGTTCAAGCTCGTGCAGAAAAGAAATATACTGACCTCATTTGAGGCACTCACCTTCCATTTGTTTAATGGTTTGAGGTAATCATATGTCTTTGTTATTAGAGACCGATAAGGACAACACAGTCAATTCTCATATGGATGAATTCGCTAATAGGATGACCTTAGTGTTAGTTTCATCACTAATTTTCACTGCGATATGGATGAATTGGATCGATTCGATTCTAAGTCAGTTATTACAAATAATGCAACCATGTACATCTGACTGTCTAAATCTCTATGACCCTGCCAGATGGAGCGCTGTCAGGTGGCTATCTGCAACATTATTGGGTATCTTATCTTCAATTCCAATATTTATTTATCAATCATATTCATTCGCAAAACCAGGACTACTACCCAGTGAGAAAAAGTGGTTCTTATATTGGGTAATAGGTGGCTCAATAGGTATTTTATCAGTAATGTCAATTACCATTTTGTGGATTGTACCAAGAGTATTTTCATTTGGCCATGCAAGCAATATCGGAATGGGCTTCGCTACGATGTATGATGCGCCATTAATGTTACAATTTGCTATATCATTAGTTTGGGCACAAATGCTGATTGTTATTGCAGGATTGGCAATGGTAATTGCAGGTTTAACTGGCAATCTTAACCAAAAAACTGCAGATTGGTGGAGACTTAGAGTTCATGGCCTATTAGTAATGTTACTTGCGCTATCTTTGCCAGAAGTTGGTGGGATGATTGTTTTCAGTATTATCCTATTATCAGTACTTTCAGTGGAATTGATATCTTTAAGATGGACTTCGATGATTCCAAAAGGCATTAATTCTGGATCCCATGTATATGATTTTGAAGGGGCAAAAAGAAATATCTTAATCGCAGACTGTCGCTGTGATGGTGGATGTGAATCGATTTCTTCAAAAAGCACTCTTGACCTAAATATTTCAACATATAATGGATTATGTAACAGTAGAAATGAGCGCTTAGAGTTGTTGGATAAAATCAGGGTAGAACGTGTAACAGATGTATTTATTTCTGGATGCAATGGTGAACCATTACCACATTTATTCAAGAGTAATTGCCATTCATTAAGTTGTGATGTGAGGGGATTAGAACTTATGCAGATTCAATCTTACCGAACCATACCACAGAATCAACTTGGACTCGATGCTGAACTTGCTATTGCTAGCCAAAATAATCCTTGGTTAGTAGAAGATTTACCCTTTCGGTTAGTTGAAGTACTGGAAAAGGCATCTCGATTACCCAAGTCAATTGTATTAGATTCAAGAGCAAAGGATAGACGCTGGGGCTTACAACTTGATTCAGATACTGCATTTCTCAATACATATGGATGTGAAATTGATGGAATCGTAAAGCAGTTGTCAACTCTTGATTTAGATTTAAAAATAATGAATTGAGAATCTATTTACACCAACGTTGAAACGATTTGAGCAGTAGGCGATGTCATGCGACCTTCACTTGGTGTACCATTTTTAGTGGTTCTCCTTCTAGCAAGTTCGTGGTCATACTCAAATGGTGACACCATTGAGCAATGGATGCGTGAAAACGCAATTATTGTGCCATCAGATGATGAATCCCCTGTATTAAACTTACAACAAGACGAAAGATGGCTAGTATTGATCGTTGATTTTGAGCAATCTCCAGCTGATTCAGCATGGGGTCCAGAACAAGCAAGAAATATTTTACAGGATAGCGCGGTAGATTTTATTGACCAAATTAGTGGAGGGCAATCATCTGTTAATATTCATGTGGCCGATGATGTAACTAGAGCATCTGGTGTTCTATCCGACTATGGTTCTGATATCAATGGACAAAGAGATGTTGATGAAGATGGTGAATTTCTGCCAATGGCATTAGCTCAGGAAACAATTGAAAGTCATATTTCCACTGTTAATTGGAGTCAATACGACTTAGATGGTGATGGTTGGGTCGATCGTTTACT
>JAACCR010000152.1 GCA_009937205.1 Methanobacteriota archaeon
AATTTCCGGCAATCCAAGGTTGTTCAGTGTGCTGATGAATCTCAGCCGCACCTTTGAAGATAGTAATGTTCAACCAATCACAGTCATTATTGCAATTTCCGTCGCCACCATTTTCGTTATCACCTTCATAATATACATTGAAATTACCACGGATTTCTCCACCGACAGTCATATTCAATCGCTTTTCAAGAGTAGGCTTCATCATGAATCTATATTTGATATCAATAACTCCGTTATCCTTTTCTTCTCCAGCCTCATCTACAGATTCTTCATCACTTGAATTAAAGTGGCTCCATGCATTATTTATTCCATCATGGAATACGAATAGAGTTGCATTTCCTTTACTCGGTTGACGAGTATCTTCTTCAGGTTCACTTTGTGATGCAGAAACATCACCTGCTTGAACAGGAGTTAGTAGCATGGCTACTAGTACAATCGCTACGATGGTCTTACCTCGCATGTGTTAGGGGCGTATGCCGTCTCATTTTACGCTTACTAATGATAGTACCATTAAACAGCCCACTGTGGTAATCTGATAATTTCAGTCAAATCGTTGGAAACCGGTGTCTCCTCGAGTTGCATCATTTAGATTGCGGGTTAAACGAAGAGCATCACCAAGAGCATCCGGTTGCATTCTTGCAGTTTTCAAATCAGTACCGCCGACACCAGTGATTATTGCCATCACTTTGATGGTATCACCAAAGCCAGCATCTTGACGTGCTCCCCAAATTACATTGGCATCTTCACTGACCTTTGCAGTTAACAGGTCAACCACTCTACTAGCAGATTCAAGAGTCATATATTGACCACCTGTAACATGTATCAATACACCGGTTGCACCGGAAATATCAACATCTAATAATGGATGATTTAGGGCTTCATGAACAACTTCTTCAGGGCCTCTATCCGATTCACCATATAGCATCATAGTGACTCCACCATTTGCCATTATCGCTCTTACATCGGCGAAATCCAAATTGATTAGTGAAGGCATGGTAATTGTCTCAACAATTCCCTTTACGATCTCAGCGACCAATTGGTCCATGATAGAAAATGCTTCATCCAAAGGCAAGTTAGGAACATAGTGTAATAATCGGTTATTATCCAAAACCAAAACAGCATCAGCGACTCTTCTTAGTGCCTCTAATCCTTCGAGAGCACGAGCCATTCTTTGTCGACGTTCAACATGGAATGGAGTCGTTACAAGTCCAACAACCAAAGCCCCAGCAGCCTTTGCTTCTTCAGCAACGATAGGACAAATTCCAGTACCAGAACCTCCACCCAATCCGCTTGCGATGAAAACTAAATCAGCACCGGTTACGATTCTCTTGATCATTTCTCTTCCAGCTTCGGCACAACGTCGACCGGTTGCAGGGTCACCACCAGCACCTAATCCGCGAGTGATATGGCGGCCAACAAGCAACTTTTGTAATGCTCTCGTATGGTCTAAATGTTGTTTATCGGTATTGATTGCAACTGTTACAGCACCTTCAACACCTAAGTGAGTAATTCGGTTTAGAGTGTTATTACCGGACCCTCCGCAACCGACTATCAATATCCGTGGATTTGGAACACCATATGATCCTAAGTCTTCATCCATAATCGCAGTTGCACCACTGGTAATCGTTTCTTCGCGAAGACCTTCAATCATATCTGCTAATGCTTTATCTTGTCCAGTTGTACCAGACTTGGAAGATGCGTTCGTTCCCATCCATTCACTTCCTATTTCTCAAGGCTTCACTAACCATACTTAACCGCGTGGTATAACTACATCTCAAAGAGAGCGATTTTAACAGTAAATTTTCTCGCTCACTGAGGGTAAAATAACCCGATAATACTGTCATCAGTTTGGACAAATACTTCTTCCTTTGTCAAACCTTGTATTTTACTTGGGCGGGGGTCAACTAAATCATGTATTGAGTATAGCCGATACTATGCGAAACAGGATGGCTATGTTCATTTTGTTGACTCTTATGTTTTCTTTCCTGCAAGGAAGCATCAATAATGTGCCTAATTCAGAAGCTGAAGCTCCTGAGGTAACCGATTGGCCTGAAGGCAGTAGTGCCTATGATTACCTGGTGACAATGACACAGTTTGGCTACCGTAAAATAGATACAACTGCAAATGAAAACTCTCGCAATTGGATTGCCGCTCAGTTGGAATCTTATGGCTATCAAGTTGAGAGACAATCATTTACCACCGACGAGTGTGCAAACTGTCAAAATATTGTCGTAACAATCAATGGAACACTGGACGATGAGTGGATTGTAGTGGGGGCTCATCACGATGCGATTTGTTATTCTCCACCTCCACTGATCGGATTTACTTATCCAACTTGTACTTCATCAGGAGCTTATGATGACGCGACTGGTTCGGGTGCATTATTGGAATTAGCCCGCACCTTTTCCCAATGGAATATCACTCCTGAGCACACTTGGAAATTAGCATGGTGGGATTATGAAGAGTGGCAAGGCAGTGCCTCGTCTGAAGGAGGAGGAAAGGGCAGTTTACATTTCGTTGAGCAACAAATTCCAGAAAATATTGATGTCACATATCTAAACTTAGACATGTTTGCATTAAATTGGCCGGTTGAAACGCCAACAGCAATGCAACTGGCTGGATGTGATGAGGATTATTGGACACTATACATGTTCACTTCACCGGTTGATGATTGGTCTTACTATGAGGAACGTGGTCTAGAGGTGACTGAACAAATGGAGGCTAATGCTGTTGTTTTACAAAGTCAATTAAAGGAAATAAATCATAATCTAAGTCATCCGACCGAGTGGGTTAGCGTAGTCGATGATACCAAAGGAAATTCAGATCATTATAACTTCATTATGAACGGCCATAGTGCTACTTGGTTGAGAGGGCAGCATCAATATATTATCGAGGAAGGAGATACTTGTGAACAAACACCTAAACACGCACAATCTGATTCGGTTACCACTCTCAATACTATGGCGGGAGGGCGAACTAATGTCGAGTCGGGGTTGCAGACGGGGTTGGACGTTATTGCGACTATGGCTTTGTGGGATCGTAATATTACAGCAGATAGTTCAGATGAAGTTGTAATTGCTCAGGCTTCACAAGGAGTTAATCTAGCAATTGCAATTATTGCAATATTGATAGTAACTACTATTTTTTGTATGGTGAATTATCGCCAAGGAAAAGAAGTACTCCCCGACAATGAAATTTGATTCCACGCCTAATGCTAATTAACAAGCCTCCTTTGGGAGAGATATGAGCAAGTCAGCAAGTGTTAGGAAAATTGTTTTTCTGAGCCTTATTTTACTTATTTCATCACTCTCTCCGATGTTTATTGATTCATCAACTTTTGAATCCGATAAAACCTCACAAGTCAGTCAGACCGTTGATGTTAGCACTTTCTCCAGCGGATCATCAACTGAAACAATAATGGCAGATATGGGTGGGTTCGCCACTATAAACCATCAAGCAGGGTTTCGTTTACTCAATGCGAGCGTTGCGATAGAAACGTCACCATATTCTACAACTCAAACCCAGTATCAAAATATGATAAATGCTCAATCGCTTGGAACACTCAATAATACATCTGTAACTCCAGCAGGAGTTGAACTAAAAAATGGAAATGCAGGACCGCCGGGGTCTGGAAATAATTCCACAACCATCTTGAATGGAGTGCAATGGTCAGGCACCCATAGTTATGACACTCTCGATATACGTTGCGGAATCCAAGCTTGTGGCTCAATAACTGCTAATGGAAGTTTGACTATTATCGTTAGAACCTTGGTTGTTGCGGCGGGAACTACAATTTCAGCAAATGCTCTCAGTACTGGTGGCAGTGGAAGCGGAGGCTCAGTATCTGCAACATCTAATGGATACAGCGATGGCGGCGGCGGTGCTGGCCATGGCGGTAGTGGAGGCAGTGGCGGTGGAGCCAACGGTAATGGCGGGTCATCCTATGGAAATTCTACCGAAGCAGGCTCACAAGGTGGTTCGGTCAGTAGTTCAAATCATCCTACTGCAGTCGGAGGAAATGGCGGCGGATATATTCGAATAATTGCAGATCAAATTAATGTTAATGGTACAATTCAATCCAATGGAGGAAATGGTGCTAATGGGCAAGCAATTACTGGTGGTTCAGGACCTGGTGGTTCAGGTGCTGGAGGTGGAAGTGGTGGTTCAATTTTTATCAAAGCAAATACAGTAAATATCGGTCAAAATGGTATTATTGAAGCAGTCGGCGGAGATGGTGGAGATGGCGCCAGTAGTTTCTGTACAGGCGCCTGTATCGGTTTTTTTAATGGCGGAGATGGCGGCGGCGGCGGCGGTGGTGGCCGTATTAGCATCATGACTCAAGTTTCAAATTTCAATAATCAAGGAACTATTTCTGTTTCTGCTGGTAGCGGTGGTAGTGGAGGCCAACCCTATGGAACTGGTTCAACTGGAGCGTCAGGTTCTTTGGGGTCAACTGGAGTCAGCAGTTCTTCAACTTGGGCTGGTTACATAATTACAAGTGGAGCGAGTATTGATGATGGAACTTTCATTACAGATCCATGGTCACCAAATGGTGGACAGATTATTGATGGATGGGTAAATCACACTTCAACAATTCCAGTAAATTCAAGTCTAATATTCACCTATAGATATACAATTTCGGGCTTAGCAAATAACACTTCTACAGATTGGAGTGATTGGAATATAGGCAATTTATCTTCTCAAATTTTACCGCGATTAACAGCCTTACAATTTTCTTATCAATTCAATCGTACTGATACTCTCTCACCTGCATTGAGCGACTATTCGTTATACTGGGATGACGCACATGTTCTCAATAATCTTGAGATGATGATGCCAGGTGGAAGCACGCTTTTGGGGCCTATCTCACAATCGATAGGTTACTCTGATTATGCTACTACAGTAAGCAATTCTAATTCACATACAGTTAATATTTCAGTTCCAACATCTTCAATTCCAACATCATCCCTCAATTTATGGATAGATTGGCCAATTAATTCTGCCACAGATACAATTGATGTGATGTTGGGTAGTTCAACAATTTATTCCGGGGCTATGGATTCACAATTAGGAGGAGTTGATGTAGAATTTACAACTCAACAATTAATCAATGCATGGCCGAGCAGTGGAACGATTGGAACAGATGGGATTGAAATGAGTCAACTAATATTCAACATTTCAACAACGATGGTGGTACAATTGGATGCTAAACATCCGCAAATGTCTTGGTCTTGGACGCATGATTTAGACTTGAAATCAAGCCTAACACAGCATGCATTTACTTCTTGTAATGATTGGTACAATGCAACATCATCATGTTTACCGTATTACCTCTTGCAAGTTTCAGGAGATACTGTTCCATTTAACTTCCAAAACTATGCAGTGACGCTCAACAACTTGTCTGTTCAATGGATTGACGATATTGCTCCTCAACTATCTTCTGTAGACCATAGAATCTCAGGAAATATCGGACAATTTATTCGCGTTGGAGATACATTTTCAGTAACTCTTGGCGATATGATTGGAGAGACAACGCTCTCAGGTTCAGCGTGGATACATCAAGGTGATAGTACCAAACCCGTAACAACTAATTCGGTAACTTATTTTGCCGGTCTGGGAAGATATTATACTACTTTTGACTCCAGTCAATATGATCCCTCAATCACAACTCAACACTATATTGCACTAGAGTTAATCGATGCACACGACAATGTGTTATTCGTCGAGCAAGCCTATGCATTTGAAATCGGACCTACCATTCCATCAGTCACTTCAATAACGATGACAGCAGCGAATAATAGCCATAGTGCAATATTAGAATCTGAAAGTTCTAGTTCGTGGGAATTACATGATGATGGATTCATTTTTTCAGTTACTGCTCTTCACAATAGAAGTGATTTATTAGCATCAGTCACCTTATCATCTTCACATGTAGACTCGCCAATAATACTTAATTGGGATCAAAACGAAAGCGTCTATACAGCACATTGGACTCCAGATCACAATGATTTGAAGACATGGGAATTAGAGGTTGACCTCTCTGAGAAAGATGGACAGATGGCTGAAGATTTGGACGGGTATCAGAATGGCGTTGACTACTCTTTTAGCTTAGTAGATGTCACTGGACCAGTATTAACGGCAATTAATCACGATGAAATTATATCAATTGGTGATGAATTATTAGTACAACTAGAATGGTTGAGTGACTCATCCGAATTGGTAAATGGTTATGTTATTGCATCATTCAATGGTAGTTCGGTAGCGAATCAAACAATTTCTCCAATCAATACGGGAATGTCTTCAGTTCTATTGCAAACAACAGATTGGGAGATTGGATTTTATGAACTTACAGCTTTCCTCATTGATGAATATGGTAATCCAAGTCAAACGGTAATCAACCCATCAATGTTTGAAATTATTCCGTTATTACCTCTTGTTTCAGGCGATATTAATACATGGCAATTTGATTCAAATAATTTGAATCTAACAATTTCGGGACAACACCAATTCCGCTTCGGACAAGGTTTAGTCACGATTATGAGTGCAGACACGACTCTACTTGACAATCAATCGATTCAAGATGGCGCTTGGTCATTTAAAGCATCATTATCTTCAATATTACAGGAGACTATAGAAGTACAAGTTAGAGTCTGTGATGCAACTGATAATAACGAATGTGAGCAATATTCTAATACGATAAATGCATCTTCAGCAATCGATTTCATTGTGGAGATTCAGTGTACTGGAGCGGTACAACCGTTACAAATGAATACAACTGCAACCCTAGTAAGTTGTATTATCAGCAATGCAAATGGAACTTATCCAATGCAGGTAATTATAACGGCATTGCAAGCGACATCATTCATTCAAGACAGTACATCAGAGGGAGAACTTCCAGCCCAAGGGCAACTTGAACTATCTCTTCTAATAAATACAGGATTTGAGGAAGGAACCTGGAGTCAACCTTGGGTTCTCTCTATTACCGATCGTATTGGGGAAGTTTCGGTTTTGAACCAATCTTCTACATCGTTCACAATTATTCCACAACAACAGGATGAGAATAAAAACCAAACAACAACTGAAGGAGACACAGAATCTTCAACGAGTATGACTGGAATAATAGTCGCCATAATCGCAGTTATCGCCATCATCGGTACAATCGGATTCTTGAAACTAAGGAGACCGGATGAAGTTCAAGATGATACAAAAAAATTCACTTCAGAATTTGACCAAGTGCAACAACCAGTAGAGCAAGAAATTGTTGAACAACCGACTCAACCATTTACCCCTGCGATTGACGCTATTCCAACATCAACTGATGAGTCCGGATATGAATGGTTCACTGAGGAAAATGGCACCAATTGGTATCGTCTACAAGCAAGCGGTAGTGAGTGGTATTTGCATCAGCCTTAAGTTCATTCAAACCAGCACTATATCATTCAACTGAATGCTTTGAATTAAGCTTGTCTTTGACTTCTAAATAATAAGTTGGCAGGTAGTGGCGTTATTTGGAAAGGCTTATTGAAAGTGGTAAGAAAAACGGAGTTGAAATGTTTGAATGCAGAATATGATATTGTTATCGATGGTTCAAATTTGATCAATCATTCTGAAAAAGGCGTAACTAAACTAATACCAAGCCGTTTAATCAAAGCAATTCGCAAAGTGGAATTACTCGGATATACTCCCCTAACTTGTATTGATAGATCAACATATAGTCAAGCAAAAAAGCAAAAGAAACCTCTTGAAGGGAGTATTGAAGATTTTGCAAAGTTAATCGATGAAGAAGGAATGCGATTTATGAATCGTGACGATGAAATGATCAACCATGCATTGCAGCGTGGAGCATTAATATTAACCAATGACAGATTTAGGAAATGGAAAGATGGAACTGAAAAAACCAAATTAGAAATCGATTGGGATCTGGTTGATGAAAAATTAGTTCAGTGGTGGTTTGAGGATGATTTCTTCATGCCAGAATTATTAAAAAAATCCTCACAGTCATCAAAGATGACAGGAAATACACCAATTAATAGTGTGAGAAGGTTGGCAAATAACAATTCAAATAAAAATGTACAAAAGAAAAAAAGAAGTATGTTTATCAAGGTACTAGATTTAATATTTGATAATAATAAAAAAGCCCAAAAACCGCAAAAAAAGGCTGAAAAACAGCAAAATAAAACAGAATCAAAACCTCAAGCCCCTAAAAAATCCCAGGCTAAATCGCAACAAAAGAAGGCAAAACCTCAACAAAACAAACCGAAAAAGAATCCACAAAATCAAAAACCTAAGCAGACTAAACCGCAACAAAAGAAGGCTAAACCTCAAGCTCAAAAGACTGCAAGCAAAGAAAAGAAACCAAATCCGAAGCAGAGCAAAAAGCCAAAACAAGTTAAGAATAATCCACCAGATATAGCCAATTTCAAATCCAAAGTATTGGAAATACTTCCTGATAGAAAAATTTCAATAGCCGGTCTTGCTACAATTATTAACAAAAAGATGGTGGCCGCGGGTATTGAAAAGAACCCAACCACAGAGTTTCTCAAACAATATAATCTTCCGAAGGGCTTGAAAAAAGCTATTATTACTCACATGAGTGATGAAGTTGTTGTTACTGGAACGGGGCCTAAATTCTTAATTGAAAAGAAAAGTAAAGTCGATAAAAAAGCCTGAAGTGACTCTAAACAATCCTTAATTGGATAAATCCTTGATCTTCTCGATGAGGTCCATTTTACGAAGTCGCCATACGCCGATAGGCGTCATAGCCACAGCAATAGCAAGAACACCACCCATCAATTGGTAGGCAACACTTGGGACAATGGTGACTGGAAGGAAGAACTGCCAAGATGAGATCGAGGCTGCTAATCCAACTGCTCCACCGTATGCAAACAAAACTCCGACTAAACCACCGATAATACCGATGAGTAAGTTCTCAAACAGAAGCATCAGACCAAGACTACGTGTCGAGGCACCAAGCACTCGTAAAGTCGCTAATTCGAAATCACGTTCTGCAACATTCATGACCATCGTATTGAACATCACAACAATGGTAAACAAGAGTCCAAGATACATCATAGTCTGGAAAACTTGGGTCTGTTGCTCAAGTATACTGTTTATGCCACCAAGCAAGGTTTGGCGCTGGACGACGCCTGTTGAAACTTCACCTAAATCTGAATCAATATCAACACCTTCTGGGAGTTCTAGATAAATCGAAGTTGCGTTGACACCAAGAATTTCGCTCAAATCACCGCGAACAAAATACATCGTTCGGACGAGTTCTGCAGTTGCAGTTCCAACGATTTCAACATCGTGTGGTGCGCCATTGATGTGTACTGTTTGTTGTTCTCCGACATTCCATCCAAGGAATCGCATGACCCCCTCTTCCATCACCACTTGGGTGACAGCCATGTTGCTGGAGGGGGCATTTCCTTCTAGAAGAGACACTGCCCGCATTCCACTTTGAAAAGAATCAAGACCTACAAGGGTGAATGTTCGTTCAATTCCATCAGCATCGGCAACTGAACCAAGTGGCATTTCAATGATCATTTCGTGATTGGCAGAATTGTTTTCTGCCCAATCAATGACAGGTTGTTCTCCATCTGGCATGATGTAGACTTGTGCATCCCATGTTTGGTCGTTTTCGAGGCCACCAACCATCGTTTCTTGCAATCCTGCTGACATCATTTGAATCGAACCAAACAGCATCAGAGATATACCAACAGCAACAAAGGTCATCGTAAGTCGAATAGGTTTGCGAACGCTTGAACGAATCGAAAGTCCGAGCGTTGTTGGCATCCATGAGGTGAGTTTTCGGAGTATGTTTGAACCAACGCGCATTTCATTTTGCCCACTCAACACCTCAAGTGGCTCAAGGCGACTGGCTTTCCATGCAGGGAATGCGCCGGAAAGGAACACGACAAACATAGTTGAGCCAATGACGGTAAGGTAGACCGAAGACGGTACGGTGCGCACAATGATTGGCATGCCGACGAGACCTTGATAGAAATCCAGCATTCCGTTCATACCCCAAGGTCCTGCTAAAGCACCGAGTGTACAACCGATTCCTCCAATGACCAGAGGTGCAACAAGATAGCCGGCCATGAGCGATGAGCGCTCGACTCCAAGCGTTCGTAAGACTGCGATTTCCTTGGATTGACTTTGTACCAAACGTTGTAAACTCAATACAATAGTAATAGAGGCGATTGAAGCGATCATCACAGTAAATGGTACGGTTGTTCGCTTGGTCCCTTCCAAATCTTGTCGCATGACTTCGACCGGTTCATTCTGTCCTCGGTCTCGTACGCGTGCATCCAATTCTGTAGATTCTAGAGAAATATCAACCAGTTGTTTGACTGCATCGATTTCTTCGCCTTCATACTCTTGAGTATCGGGTAAATCATACGATGGTGTACCTTCAACATCCAAAACAATCATGTTACTTGTGCCAACCTCATTACCGGTGAGTCGGGCCATTCCAGAATCAGAAAGGTAGCCTACAACATATTGACCAGGTTCTGGCGGGAACAGTGTGCCTTCAGGAGCCATAATCACATGCAGCGGATGGTAGCCAGTTCCAACAACAGTGAAATAAGCACTCGTATTTCCGGCACCAATATTCACTGTATCTCCGATTTCAATTTCGAGAGCTTCTGTGACGTGAGCATCGATCACGATTTCATCTGCAGCAATCGCAGTTCGACCTTCTGAATGTCCTTCAGGCATCCATACGCGATCAGCATTTGCATCTGCAGGAATACCATGCCAGAAAGAATTGATGATGTGCTCTCCAGTGTCATTGCTGTGGAACATCGCACCTTGTGTAACGGTGCGCCCTTCGCATGAATCAAGAGATAATGATGTGACGGTGTTTGATGCCCATGTAGATGCCAATGAATCGCAGAAAGCATCAACTTGGCCTGTGCTCCAAGTTGCACTGCGGTTATCAATCCAAATATCTGCAAGATTGGCACTGCCATCCTCATCAGCTTGCATGGTGTCGTACATGCCACCAAGATTATGCGCATAGCCTCCAAAGGTAATGCCGGCAAAGACGCCAACGAACACCATCAAAACAACAGCAACAAGCCGGAGTTTTGTACGCCAAAGGCTTCGTGCCAAGCGCTTATTGAGTAATCTAGACATGAAAACACCTCCAATCAAGCTTCTTCATCTGAACTGTCAATCTTTTCATCGGAGATGATTTTTCCACTGTCTATTCGAATGACGCGAGTTGCATACTTGACCAATCCTTCATCGTGAGTGACAAAGACTGCGGTAATGTTCTCTTGCTTGCAAGCGTGAACTAAAGCCTCCATGACTTTGTTTGAAGTTTCAGTATCAAGATTTCCAGTCAGTTCATCTCCCAGTAGAAGAGTTGGGCGCTTGGCGATGCTTCGAGCAATAGAGACGCGTTGTTGTTGCCCACCACTGATTTCACCAGGAAAACGGTTTACTTCCGCTTCAAGGCCAACCAATTTGAGTAATTCTTTGGCTCTGCCAATGTCTTTCTTTCCAGCCAGTTCTTGGATTAGCAGGATATTTTCGAGGACCGAGAGATCTTGAAGAAGATTGAAAAATTGATAAACATATCCGATGTTTTCGCGGCGAAAAGAGGTCATCTTTTCAGAGTGATTACTAGGAACTTCAACGTCTTGAAACAGGTAACTTCCATCGGTTGGGCTGTCCAATGCTGACAAACAATTGAGCAGGGTTGTTTTTCCCGAGCCAGACGGGCCCAAGAGAATCACACGTTCACCTTCTTGAATTTCAAGCGTAATGCCATCAAGCGCTTTAACCGTGCCTGCAGGAGTTTTGTAATGCCGCTGTATGTTCTTCATTTCTAGTAGTTTCATCATTTCACCTCACCAATCCAAATGAGAGAAAAATGAACTTTTTCACCGAACCTGCACCAGCCATACCCTCACCATGCTGAAACAACCAGCCCTCTCATATCAATTAATTGCTAATGAATGAAATTTATTTGGGATTGAGGAAGAGCATAATCTGCACGATGGTCAAAATTATATTTTCATCCAAAACCATCAAAATCTTGACATTGATGTATTCGTTAGGCCGGTATAGATGCTTTCTCAAGAAGAACTGAATGCGTGGTATCAATCTACGCAATTAGATTTACAATGGCTTGAAAAGTCTTCTCGCCATCAATTTCGTTGGCGTTCAATCAATGGAAGATGGGTTACATCAGGACGGCAAATAAGCAATGAATCTTCGCTTCGTAAGTTGTTCAAACAAAACGCTCCGCGTGACCTATACATCGGTACTTCGGCTTGGTTGAATCCGATTGAACTTCCGCGACTCAAAGATATCGATGTACCTTCACCAATCCTGATAGATCATTTGGTTGTATTTGATATCGATTTCCGCCCCTTCTGTTATAGGCGCTTGGAACGAGCAAGGAAAGTCACACATAACCTGCTCAAATGGCTTGATGATAATGAGAATCTTGACTTGCAATATATCAGTTATAGTGGAGGAAAAGGATTCCATTTAGTTCTCCAAGATAATGACCGTTCGTTGTTCGGAATTCCTGAACCACGTGAGCGTGAACAAAAGGTACGCGAATCCCGCCAATCACTTCTTGGTCGAGTATTAGAAGCAGGATTTCCTGTAGACAAAACAGTGACAGGAGATACTCGCCGAATTATTCGCCTACCTGGTTCTCTACATGGTACAACCGGATGGTGTTGTACGCGAATCTCAAGAGAAAAACTTGCTTTACCTCTAAAGAAATGGAAGCAAACAATACCTCGCCATGAACGGGCGATTCCGATGCCATATTGGCCTATTGCAATGAAAGAAATCCTTTCAATAGTAAAGGAAAAGATTCTAAATCCATTTTCACGTTCTAAAACAATTAAGGCTACTGATACTGGGAAAAAATTGACGGGCGAAGAAACCAAAACTACTGCATTACAGGTGAGCAGCCAAGTTGTCGGTACTAAAAGTAGGAGTGCATTGATGGCTTGGTTACCTACTCATTGGAAAGATTCCCAAACTGTAAATTTCACCAACATTGTTAACCAAAAGGGCTGGTCGCCAGTTCACCATTTCAAAAAAGGAAATCATGACTTATTGATCATTCCACGTGCTATACCAATCGAACAACTTCGCAAACATCTTCCATCCTTAGGATTGCGCCCACTTGCAACTGAGATTGGAATGTTAGGTCATTATTGGACCGATATCACATCACAAACAGAAGGTGAAGAAGAAATAAAAGAGGAGATAATCTATAGTGGTGAATGGGAAAATAGTACCACTCTTCAATCAAAAGTTCCGTGGTCTGCAACACATCTTGAGGTCTTAAGTCGACTAGGAGTTGTCATTGATGCGGGCGGTGATGAAGTTGCAGGTCGGCCAGAACCAGCAATGCGAGTTGTTGTCAAAGCGTGATTATTATATACCGACTCACACTACTTCTTACTGCCCAAGAGAGCTTAACGGCTATGACCTTTGATAAATTTTATCAGAATCCAACCGACTGTGGGGCACGGGCAGCCCCGCAGTCACGAGTTGATGAAAATGGGATTTTTAGACTTCATAAAATCTATACTTAATCCCTCTACTAATGCTGGGGGCGGTTCTCATCATCATTCTCCTCGGCAAGAAAGAAGAGGAGGGGTTCTCTGTTCAACACCATTCTGTGGGCAGATGACAGTAATAGACTCACATACCCTTTGCCGTCCATGTTACAAGATTGCAAATCCAGACGGGCCTCCACCGTCAAGATCTCGATTGCAAGGTTACAATCGCCTCATTGATATTTCTGGTGTTGCCCCTGGTGGAAGTGAAGCAGAATTGCGAAGTTCCTTGCAATCGTTTGGTCTAGATGATTATTGTATTGACCCACTCGTTTCTTCACCAGTATTCCGTTCAATGATGAAATGGTAATCGGAAATTCCGAGAAACACGAAAAAATCTGATGCTTACGATAGTGGTCCCCGCTCCCAGACTTGAACTGGGGACACCCTGATGTCTGCTGAGACGTTTTGTACTAATACAACTACAGTCAGGTGCTCTAC
>JAACCR010000043.1 GCA_009937205.1 Methanobacteriota archaeon
CAATAATTGGCTTTACAGTAATCTCTTTGGCTGCAGCTTTGGCAATTTTAGCATGGCGATCTGCCATTTCTGCAGAAAAACCAGTCCGCAATGTGATATTATTCCAACCAGCAACTATTGCAAGTGAAACCGCCATGTCAGGAGTTAATCCATGTGAATCATTTAGATTGAAAAGGACTTCATCAGGAATCTCGCTAGCATCTTGAGGAACCTTAGCAAGTTGTGTCTGAATAACATTTTGTCCTTTCCTAAGCATTTCAACATACCTTTCTTCTTCCAAGGTTAATATTTTCAATAGACCATCCGATGTCTGTTTCATCTTTTCGCCACCTAAATTAACTTCAATGTGGTGAGTGGCTAATTCTGCAAGACTAATGTTTAAGCCCAGGTCATCGCGCATTCTTAGTGTCTTTCTCGCTAACATTCTTGCCAAATACCCAGCTTTCGCATTTGATGGAACAAGACCATCACCCAGCATATTACAAAGTGCATGTAAATGGTCAGAGATAGCATAAATTCTAGATAATGGTTCGGTAATTGCGCTGAATTGTTCTGCACTGATATCAACTCCTCTTTCACCTAGGCGACGGATTAAAGTTGCTTGTAATTCATCTGCATTTACTCCCGGCTCAATATTCATAATTCCATTTAACCGGCTTAGTTCTCCCAAGAATTTGTCCAAGTCAAGTTGTGGCCATTTAGATGAGATGGTGTCAAAGCCAGATAACTGCTTCAACCATGTGACTGTGACCGGGTAAATCGCTTCGTAGATTGTCGGAGTCCCTGCTGCTGCCCAACAAAAACGTTCCAACCCGTAACCAGTATCGATGATTTGCAATGGCATTTCGGAATATCTATCGCCCTTTAATTCATATTCTCCATCTGGATCTTCTTCAAGATTCATGAAAACTAAAGTTGCTAATTCTAATCCACCTACTATTACCTCAACTGCAGAACCAGCATTTCCGCCACCACACCAAGGATTCTCTACATAGGTAATTTCATGTGAATCAATACCAAATGTGTCGGTTAGTAATTGGTGGCAATATTGAACGCATTCTTCCATCCAATAGTATATTTTTCCTTCAGTAGGGCGATTGAATGTATGATGCGCCATCATTTCAAATGTGGTTAAATGACGTCCAGAACGACCCACAGCGTCAACATCTGTTAAACGAATACAAGGTTGAGAAATAGTTAATGGATTTGCTGGCGGCTCAACCTCGCCAGAAGTAACATGCGGTTGGAAATCGGCGATACTGGCAATTGTTAAGTGAATGTCATCTCTCCACCTCGCCAATACAGGATATGGTGCAATACGAGTATGAGATAAATTTTCAAAAAACGATAAGAACGCCTCCCTCATAGTATCTTTCAACTCTTTACCACGCATTGAAAAGCCAGCGATTAACGGTTTTCCAATAAATGTATATTCATCTTCAGCAGTGTCTCCACAAGTAACTCTGCTAGCATCTGTAGACCAAAACCAAAGTCCCGAAACGCTACATTGTTTACGAATGAATCCATGCTCATGGAATACCGCCAAATCGATAGGAGGAAGGCCCATGATAAACACCTGTTCCTTTAGGAACAACTCGCCGAGACGCCCATACCCCTTCAAGCCTATGTTACTTCACTATCCAAAAATAGGTAATGTTGGCATTGTTGTAAAGGACAAGTCTCAAGTGTGCCTCGCCTGACAACCATACAATGAGCGAAGATTGGCGTGCCCATCTCATCGATGAAGGCGATGGCACAATGCGAATAAAAGCCCATGGCAACATGAAAGTAGATGCTCGTATGGTCACCACTCCTGAGCATCTAGCAAAGCATGGTGATGACAGAGCTCCTGAGCAATTGGTCAATACTGCAAGTTTACCAGGTGTAGTTGGTGAGGCGTGGGCTATGGCTGATTGGCATTATGGATACGGATTTCCAATTGGTGGTGTAGTCGCTACAGATACAGAAGCAGGTGAATTCGGCGGTGCCATATCTCCAGGAGGAGTGGGCTTTGACATCAACTGTGGCGTTAGAGTAATGGCGCTTGATGCAACGATTGACGACATTCCAAATTTGAAGAAATTAGCCGGCAGGTTAGCAGGAAGAATTCCAGCTGGTGCTAGTGGCAAGGGTGGCCTAGATATTTCACCTCAACAATTAGACCAAATTATTAGTGGAGGAGCAAGTGTTGCTGCTGAACTAGGTTTTGGATTGGATGAGGATATAGCGCATATTGAATCAAATGGATATCTTGAAACTGTGGAAGCGAATATCTCTCAAAGAGCAAGAGAAAGAGGATTACGAGCATTGGGCACACTCGGTAGTGGAAACCATTTTCTTGAACTACAAACTGTTGGTTCCGTAGTTGATGAAGAAACTGCTAAGCAATGGGGATTATATGAAAACCAACTTTTGGCAATGATCCATTCAGGCAGTAGAGGATTAGGGCATCAGGTGTGCACAGATCACGTCAGAGGTCTTGAACAGAAATATAAGAAAAAAGGCGAACTCTGGGTAAATGAAGAATGGGGCTATGAATTACCTGATAGACAACTTGCAGCAGCTCCATTTTATTCTAAACAAGGAATGGAATATTTTGATTCGATGAATGCTGCTGCAAATTTCGCTTTTGCTAATCGAGCAGCCCTCGCTACGCGTCTACGAACAGTATTAGACGTAGAAATGGGGATTGATGGTGAGGCGAGAACACTGTATGATGTAGCCCATAATATCGCTAAAAAAGAAACCCATATTATCGCTGGAAGTTCATGTCAGTGCTGTGTTCATCGCAAAGGTGCTACTAGAGCATTTGGCGGTGACCATCCAGACATAGCCAATTCATTCAAATCAACAGGTCAACCGGTTTTGGTCCCTGGAGACATGGGCAGTGGCTCATGGATAATGGCCGCTCCTAAAATCGGACAAAATCATGCCTTTGCATCTTCTTGCCATGGCGCCGGCCGTGCATTATCACGCACTAAAGCAAGAAGAACTGTCGACGGTAAAGCATTGAAAAGGCAATTAGAGGATTCTGGAATAAGGATACATGCTTCCACTGATAATATCTTGAGCGAAGAAGCACCATCGGCATACAAGGATGTAGATGAAGTAATTTCGATTACAGATGCTGCAGGCCTAGCAAGACCCGTGGTTAGATTAAATCCACTAGCTGTAATCAAAGGATAATTCTCACATGCAATAATTGCTGTGAGGGTGTCCAGGAATAGATGGCGCTGCACCTGTGTGCACTCCATCTGGCTCTTCTACAATGACACTCAGTAAAGTGTTCACTAGGTCTTTCAATTCATCTACTTGGTTCTGAAGGTCAAGCACTCTTTGGCGCATTTCAACCTTACTTTCGTTATTTCTCTGCATGTTGCATCCCATCTGGAAAAGTTCCCCTCTCCAATCACCCAACTACCAAAAACGCCTATTATACTTTGAGGGCGAATCTTCGCCCAGATAGCACTTTACTGACCTATAGAAAAACTCGGAATCGTATAAAAGACCAGCAGAGAGAATTAAGACCGGGCCTATTGCATTGTCATTTATTTGTGGGCTAATATCAAAGGAGCCACCAGCGAGAATTGAACTCGCGACCTCCTCATTACCAATGAGGTGCTATACCGCTAAGCCATGGTGGCACTAAAGCCAGCGACAAACACACCCGCTATAACCGCTTCGCGCTGGCTCATCCACTATTTTCCAACTACCTAATCGTTAGATTAATTTGGCTGAAGCGATACTTTACCCCATATTGCCCATTGATTACCACCGTTTAGCCAAGGTGCTTCACCTTGTCGTAATATTTCCCAACCTTCTGGAATATCAGTTTTGATATCCGGTGCTACAACGATATACTGAACAGAACTGATATCGCCGCGATTTGGATATTGTGCTGAATTAACCACTTCATCTTGCCAACCTGAATCAGGGGCTCTCCAGTGCCCTGTAATATTTCTCTGACCGTCCAAATCCAAATCTGTTCTAATGGTGTAAAGCCAATGCATTGCCAATGTAGGCTCATGGATGAATATGAATTCTTGATCATCATTCATCGAATCACTCAACACTTCTGCAGCTTCATCAGTCCACATCGATTGTCCATGTAGAGATGCTAATAGCGTCAAAGGTAACACTAGAATTATTGCTAAAAGTAATGTTTTTGATTTCTCTTTAGGCGACCAAAGCGAAGGCATTTCTGGATATTGCTTAGCAGTATGTGCCATAAGCGCAAATAACGGAATTATGAGTAATGAAATATAGCGGCCATTATTACCCAATATCCACATGATATCTGGCCACTTAGCACCCCATAACTCTGCTTCAAAGGTCCACAGTACTGCAACATATACCCAAATTGCTGCAACTAATCCTGCGCAACAAGAAGTCAGCAACGTCACGTTATAGGAGCGTATTTGCTTCAGATTTGTTAGTAAAGGTATAATCAATGGCCAAAGCATCATGCCGAATAATCCAAAGATGATTACCACATCTAATAATGAACCAAATAATGCAAATGAAAATTTCAAAGGACTATCGCCAATGATTGAGAGGGAACTACCAAAACCAAAAAAACCGGCCCCTATCAACATTATAGAAACGGAAGAAAAGGTCAGCAGCGCCATTGGTAATGGATTTTTTAATGGCGATTGTTTATCTTCTATGGAATTATATTTGTCATCAATTTTTTGGCCGATGAAATTGAGGGTTCCGGCGAAGATAACGAAGTATGATATCGTATCCGTTGAAAGTCCTTTTAGATACATTACAGATGCTAATGCGAGGATTAGAATAATTGCTTGAACACTTCTTTTGATATTATCTCGAATAACAATAAGGCCGAAACTGAGCCCCATTACCATCGCTATTACGGGCTCAAAATAACCTCTACCAATCGCAAAGATAAATACAGGATATATTGACAATATAGCAGGTAGTCTAGGACTCCATGCAATCTTACCAGCCTCTATTTTAGTCGTATTAATATATCCACTGAAAAAGAGACCTATTGCAAAAATTGTCATAACTCCAAGTGGAAAGAATAATTGGTTTGAAGATGCATCAATTTGTGGTTCAATCACCTTGGTATAAGTTGGGTCACTTGCAAGTGGGTCTACAGTGCGAGTATGCCCCCATTCCAATACCCCATCATCTGAATTTGCTGCATTCATTCTAATATGGGTATCAAGGCCCAAATCGGAATTTACAATTGCGATAATACTCAGTAGGCATCCGATTACTAGCAATGACCACCAAAAGCGATCATCATCAATATCGAGCATGCCCATAGAGTGATGCAGGGGATTAGTCAATAACATACTTCCGCATTTGATTGGCTATGGTCTAGCACTTGGTCAAAAGCCCGCTTTTGAAATTATCCAGCGTTTAGTATCCTTCAAAAACCTAGCCAATATTCAGGTTAATCAATAATGAATCTTGGAATGTTGGCGCCGAAAGAGAGATTTGAACTCCCGAGGGACAGGCCCACTCGATTTCCAGTCGAGCGCGATACCAGGCTATGCGATCTCGGCAACGTTCATTCCACCTGCCCTTCCGGTTTAACCATCACCCCCAAATATTCTCTCTTCTATTATTACCAAGCGAAAGAACTCAAAGGTGAACCCCTTAGGGGTTCAATATGAGCGAGGCGGATGGCACTGCAAATCTTGTTGGAGACGCTCATGATGAAATGCCGTTTCGACTAAGCGATATGACCCTACAATTTAGGGTTGCAGAATTACATCCTATGTTGAATAATGTAGGACTGAAGATTGATAATATTCGCAAGGAGTTGAAATTTCAATCAAAACTAGCCCTACTCGAATGGGATAGTAGGCATTGGATTGCTCTAGCATTGGGCTTCATCGCATTCCTATTTGGCTCAATTAGTGGTGAAATATTCGACGGCGGCAATGCTAAATTATCCGGAATTGATGGGATGACAGGTGCAATTAGTGGATTTTCTTATTTCCAAATGCTTGTTTCAGTGATACTTTGGGTCTGGTTTGCAGTACAAGTTTGGAATTTATTTCCAATTATGAGATCCCATGCAATGACATTATTATTGATGTGGAATGCTATGTTCCTTGCACAAATTATGTTCCACGTTGAAAATAATAATTTCCCATTATCAATGGAATTATCTGAATTGATGTGGGGAACACTGATTGTTCTAGTCGTCTTATTTTTGCTATCATTTTTCTGGAAAGCAGTTTTAGAAACTCGAGACATGCATGTTGAAACATACCATGTGCATGAAGATGTTCGAGTCATGGAATCTGAAATGGCTGAACATTCTTTAGCTGGTTGGACAATGATATTTGTCACTTGGTTAATGTTGATAATTATTTCAACATGGTCTGGAGCACATTATGTCTCAGAAAGAATCGCTGTTGCAGGAGATAGGAATATATTTCTTATCTTACACCTCATCAGTGGAATTTTGGTACTTCCTGCCTACTTCTGGGTGATTTGGTTCCCTCAAAGAATGCTTGGAGATAATACAAGAGTGCAAACAAAGGCGTCTTTCGCAGCTGATGCAGAACTTTCAGACTCTAGCGATGCTATACTAGAAAAGAAAAAATCCACATGTCCAGAATGTGAAATCAATGTCAATATAGAGCGCTCAAGTTCGGGAGACATCTCAATCCCTTGTCCGAGCCAGGGTTGTCAAGCGTCCGGTATTACAGGTATGCCTTGCAGGGATTGTGGAGAAATTATGCCTACTCGTTTTACTTGCCCAGGTTGTGAAATCAATGCACCTGCTCTAGACTTTTTACCAGATACGGAGGCTTGGTGATGAATACTAAGTTGCTAAGAGAAGACTTTCCAACTTTACGCGGAGATGATGTCCCAGCCTATCTTGACAATGCCTGCGTCACCTTAAAACCAGATTGTGTAATTGAAGCCATTGCTGAATATTACACCAAATATCCAGGTTGTGGTGGTCGTTCTGTTCATAGTTATGGAACTCAAGTATCGAAAAAAGTTTCAGATTCAAGACGTTCTCTCGCATCATTTTTGAATGCACCTTCTGTAAACGAAATAGTTTTTACGAAAAATGCCACTCAGTCATTAAACCAGATTGCACATGGAATGAAGTGGTCCGAAGGCGATGTAGTATTGACTACCGACCGAGAGCACAATTCCAACCTCGTGCCATGGTTGCAACTAGAACAAGAGCAAGGTATCGATCATCGTGTAGTCCCAAGTCATGCAGACAATACATTTGACTTAGAATCGTTTGAAGAGATTTGCTCCGAGGTTGGAAATAAATTAAAATTAGTATCAATGAGCCATGTGGGTAATCTCGATGGGGTTTCTACTCCGATTAAGGAAATTGCAAAGGTAACTCATGATCATGGAGCCCTAATCGCTGTTGATGGTGCTCAATCACTTCCGCACATGAAAGTTGATGTACAAGACTTGGGCATTGATTTCATGGCTTTTTCAATCCATAAAATGTGTGGTCCATCCGGTATGGGTGGATTATGGGGTAAATCGGACTTGCTGGATGAGTTGAGACCTATCCAATCAGGTGGACAAACTGTAATCACATCCAACTATGATTCATTACAATGGGCCAAACCACCGGCTCGATTTGAAGGAGGACTAGGTAACTTCTCCGGAATGATAGGCGCAGGTGCTGCAATAGATTACTTGGCGAAACTGGATATGAATGCGGTTCGGGAGCACGAGGTTAAACTCAACAAGATAATGACTTCAGGAGTTAAGGATTTGAATGGAATAGAACTTATCGGACCTGAAGATGCAAATTTGCGGGGTGGTATTTGTTCCTTATTATTACATGATTTACCTGCTCATGATATGGCTATATTGCTTGACGAGGCTGCTGCTGTGATGGTTCGCTCTGGACAGCACTGTGTCCATTCCTGGTTCAACAATAGAGGGCATAAAAATGGCTCTTTACGAGCATCGGCCTACATGTATAACACTGAAGAAGAAGCTAAATTATTCAGTGATACTTTAGAAGAAATTGTTAACGCATTTAGTTGATCATTATGTCAGAAGATGAATTACCACCAGTTCCTCAACCGATTTATCTCGGGTCTGGAGATGTTTTGAGTCCTATTGATTTGAGTGATGAAGAAATTGTATCGGGACAAAACCAGCAACAATTCGAGACTGATATGAAGAACTCTAGTTTACATTCTGAAAATTCATCCTTAGAAAGTGACCTCACCATAGTGCGCAAGATTGTCAGTCTATCTGTTATTATCTCGCTGCTATTAACTGCTGGATATATTGGTTCGGTTCTAATGGAAGAAGGCATAATTAGCATCCGTCCAAGTGATTATGCTTTAAGTTCACAGACAAAATATCAAAAATTAATTGAATTTGACAATATGACTGCTACTGGAAAGGGAATCAGAGTATGTATTGTCGATTCCGGCATTGACATAACTCATGATGACTTAGCGGGGATTGATCTTGTCGGATGGAAGGACTTCGTTGATGGTAAATCTAGTCCATATGATGACAATGGTCATGGAACTAGCATGGCTGGAATCTTGGTAGCAGATGGTTGGATAGAAGGTATGGCGCCGGATGTTGAACTATTGGTCGCTAAAGCATTACATGGCAATGGTTCAGGCGATGACTCGGATGTCGTTGCAGCGATTGACTGGTGTGTTGAAAATGGCGCCCATATTATCTCTCTTTCTTTAGGGGGTGCACCTGGTGCCCTACCATTCTTCTTCCAAAGTGGTAGAGATTCGGGAGATGCTGCAAACGATGCAATAGATAGAGGAATTTATGTTATTGCTGCTGCAGGTAATGATGGCGGTGATGATGATGATGGTGATGTATCTTCTCCTGCTAGTGAAACTGCAGTGATAGCGGTAGGTGGAGTCACTTCAAGTGGAACTATTTGGACTGGCTCAAGTGTTGGTGATAACAATGGAAGATTTTTACCACTACCAATTTTAATGCCTCGTAGTGACCCACACAAGAAACCTGAAATTGTTGCTCCTGCCTACAGAGTCCCAGTAATCAATAATGAAGGTACGTGGTCTTTAGTTGACGGAACTAGCGCTGCAACTGTTTTCGTTACAGGGGCAATCGCTCTCCTGTTAGAAAATAACCCTGAACTAGCGGCCAATGGTAGTCAAGGAAGTGCAAGTACAGTAAATGATGTCAAAGAGTTTATCGTTCAGAGTTCGAAGAAACAGGATGGTCAAAATGGTCATGATGACCATTATGGATATGGGCTATTGCAAATGGATCAACTAATAATTGCTGCTAACCAGTAACGTGAATTCAATCACGTGGGCGCTTTTTCCTCTTTGTTGGAGGTTGCACACCTTTCTTTATTTCACCACTTGGTCGTTCTGGATTTGGATTATCACCCAATCTTCCTTCTTTCCAAGCTTGTCTTCTCTCTCTTGGAGTTCGTGGGGCAAAGTGTTCTAATCTTGGAGGTTCATGAAGGTACATTCTCTTTATCAAAGGCGCTTTTACAGTTCCTTTCATCGTTCTTCCCGAACCAGTGTGTATCGCACGTATCCTCCAAGTAGAATCATTATGTTCCATCAGGTTTCCACCAGTATAGGTTGTTTCTTGAGGTACAATTAGAACATCCGCTTCCGAATCTTCTCCCCTTGTCATGGTAATTTTTACACGAACCATATCTGTGCGGATTGCATTAATTCCCTTTACATCTTTAGCGGTTGCATATTTGGCTTTTCTTCCTTCACCGATTAAAATTTGATTAATTTCCCATAGCATTTCAGATTCCTTAAACACATCTTCAATAATAAATTCCTCATCCTCATCAACTTCTAAGTAGATCGTTTCGGATTCAGGACCATCGGTTAAAGTGAATGGTAATTTGATTAGAGCTGGCGGCCTGATATTCAGAGTTGTAATGGTAGCGCATTGTTGACACTTTAACAAATAATCAATACCATCCCCCTTTGGCCTCTCTTTGAGAATATCCTGGCCTGTCAGTTCATCACATTTCTCACAATGGGTGGCATTTTCGAGGATTTCTTCTTCCACGTAATCGTCCTCTTCCCAATCGTCTTCCATAATGACCCCAATTACAAGCGCCATGCAACTCATCTTTGAAGCCACCGCTTGGCGTGAATACAAAAAGCGAGGCTTGAAAGGGGTGGCACATGAGGCCAAAACATGTCAGAAGATGAGAACGCAAGAGCGCTCTCAAAAGATGATGTATTGTCTTCAATACTGTCTCCTGACCCAAATAGAAGTCGTGATGAACCCGCAATCGCAGCAAATATTTCTGCCCAATTAAGTCACATGGGATTAGATACATGGTCGATTTCTGTAATTAGGCGATTAAGAGATGCAATGGGGCGAATAAAACCCGATCGGATAATAGAAATTGGTGGAGGAATCGGCCACCGTTCGGCTTGGATTTATGATTTGATTGACCAAGATGACTGGCAACCAACTCGCTATGACATTATTGAAAATGGTGCAAAATTCGGAGTTATAATTCATCGCTTAATGACTAGATATGAGGCAGAGAGTTGGACCAAAATTGTTGTCGGTGAGTTGCATTCACTACTCGCTGAAACAAATGCTTGGAAGGCTGCTTCAAAATCTGGAATTGAAGTAGGTGAATCACCAATTCAACCTCAAGCAGATGTAATCATAGTTGATAGCAATGGCAAAGATGTCGCTAATGCAGTAAAACAAATGCTACCATTGCTTGCAAAAGGAGGAGTGTTGTTTACTTTGGAACCACTGGTTCCTGCCGGAGATGTGGATGAAGATGATGAGGCTGGAATGGCAGTTGTCGAGGGATTCAATTCATGGATAAATCTAATTCAATCAACAAATGAAACGCATTATATTGCCTTCAACCCTCTATTTGGAGGAACACTGGTTGCATTCTTAGAAAAGTGATCAAGGTCTATTCGTCCAGGGCATAATAAATGCCTTAGCAATTTGTGTACCAATTGTAGGGTTTTCTTGTAATCTCCTTATACTATATTCGTACCATTTCTCACCATACGGGATATAGACTCTTGTCCTATGCCCCTGTTTTGCTAATTTTCTACGCATTGGACCTCTAACGCCAAGCAGCATCTGGAATTCATAACCAGGGCCTTTGTGAAGTCTTTCGGGTCCAGAATTTTCTCTTGGATCTTCATTATTCGGCCCCATACCTCTTGATTTCAGAGACTGTAGGGCGTGCTCTACGACAGGAATATCATGGCTGGCAATGGATGTGTAGGCACCTGCATCTAACATCGCGTCAATGCAAGAATTAGTAGCCGTAACTATTTGCGAATAGCCTGTATGAGATATAGATTCGGGTTCAAGGTAAATCCCCTTACAGATTCGATAATCTGCAGATGAACCGAGACTTTTTTCCAGTTGCTTGATGTCATCAAGAGTTCTAAATAATCTACCCTGTAATACAGTCCCAACGTTCTTCAATCCTTTTTTATGTAAATCAATAACCACTTGTATTGTGTCATCAGTAACTCTGTGATCTTCCATATCAAGACGAACAAACATGTCATGTTGATTAGCCATGGAAACTAATTCCTCAATATTCTGCATACCTTTTTCCTTGTTGATCAATAATCCAAATGCAGTAGGCTTGATACTTAGATTGGCATCAATTTTATTTTCAGATATAGCCTTTACAACTTCCACATATTCAGAAAGGAAATAGTCAGCCTCTTGAATGGAAGATATTTCTTCACCCAAAACATCTATTGTAAAACAAGCACCTTCTAATTGAAGGCGTTTCATAATCTTTACAGCACTTTCTAAATTTGTTCCTGCAACATATCTTCTTGATACCCAACCGACAAACCATTTCGGCATTCGTATTGTGGTGGCGACTATCAAGCGCGAGAATAACCCTACCATGATGTCACCATATCCAGTTGCATGAGTCGGCGAGTCTTGAGTATTTTGTTTACAACTTGTGACTTATTCTAACATTTCAATAATTGATTTGGAATTAAGTAAAGGTATTTCTAATTCCGCTGCCCTATCACGAATGGCTTGTCTTTGCCAACCTTTGAATGATTTTTTATCCCATGAAAATAAAATTTTACCGCCCGGAAATGCTGTTCTTGTTGATTCTAAAGCAGCATCAATGGAATTCCTCCATTGGCCCTGCACTGCTTCACCTTCTGATTCAGGAGCAATGAATGGAAGAGCATAGTTTGCCAACATGTGTCCAAGCCAAACCCCATCATTCAATCCTAGAAGATTGCCTCTTGGAGCATAATGACCACCACCCAATGTGATAACAACAATTTCTCCAGCGTTTGTCGCTTCATTCCATTTTCCAAAACCGGAGCTACCATCCAAAGCAAGGCCGGTGAATATGATTTTTGCCAATATATCTGCCGCACCTTGATGATGCCAAGTTTCACTGGTAGAACCAACTTCGATGAATAATGATGGTGCAGATAACCATGGACCATGATGTGTCGTCTCGAGAGATAATTCAAATCG
>JAACCR010000044.1 GCA_009937205.1 Methanobacteriota archaeon
CCTGACCCAAGGGTTCTACGTAGTGCCTTTTGGTTAGTAGAAGCAGGTCATCAGGTGACTATACATGCTTTTGATCGATTGCAACTTAACAGCAAATCCGAATCAACACATGGTGCTAGAATAATGCGCTACCATCTGGGACTGACTCCCTATGGCGGAATGGGTAAAACTATCAAAGGAATTTTGCAATTTGTTAAACAAGTTAAGTCAACACTCAAGCATTCACCTCCTGATTTAATTTATTGCCATGATGCAGATACGCTATCCATTGCAGTAGCAATGAAGAGAAGCCACAACATACCATTTGTGTTTGATATGCATGATCTTCATCACTCATGGATCCGAATGCCAGCACCGAATTCGATTATCCGTAAATTGCTAAGTTTGAAGATGGAATCAACAATGCTTCGCAGAGCAAGGGTTGCTGATGTTATAATCACTACCAGTGGAAGGATAAGTACTGGAGAATATGATGGTTTTGAGCAATACCTAAAATCAAAGGGTCTTGATTCAACTGTCGTCGAAAATCGTCCTTTGGAAACGTCAATATCCGAAAACAAATCACCTCAACAGAAACAATGGTCAATCGGATATTTAGGGAGGGTTCGTGAATTGAAAACCTTTATTTTACTACTAGAAGCAGTCAAATTAATACCTGCTGCCAAACGCCCAAAGATAATTATTGCAGGTGATGGGATAAAGGCAGATGAGGTTCGGAACTTGGTGATGGATGCTGTTGAATCGGGTGAGGTTAATGCAGAGATTAGTGGAGCATTTACTCCGGTTCAATTTCAAGAATTAGTACACCAGTTGGATGTAATGTTTGCATTATATCCTCCCGAGAGAGGTAATATTTTACAAGGTGCGCTACCAGTAAAAATGTTTGATGCTGCTGCTAATGGAATCCCAAGTATTGTCAACTCCGGTTGTTTGATGGGTGAACTGGCTGAATCCGAGGGAATCGGTAAGGCAGTTGCATGGGGTGATGCAGTGGCCACCAGTGAGGCCATGCTAGAACTAAGAGGAACTACTGTTGAATTAAAAATCTCTTCACAACGAGAGAAGAAAAGATTCCTCGCTGCAGTACTGCCATTACTCGATGACTAAATCATACAAATGGTGGTCTGACGACGACCGCCTTAACCGATTTTCTAGAACTGGCAACAATTAGAACTTCATCACCTTCTGAAACTCCACTAATATAGCCAATTCCTATTCCAACATTTTCCAAACTAGGGGCAGGAGCTCCTGAAGACAAACGGCCTATTACATTACCATTTAGATCTGTTACAACTTTACCTGGGCGTGGTAATGGTCCTCTTTCAACATACTTTATACCCCACCATTTTTCATCATCAGCGGAATGAGAAATCACTCTATTTTTACCAATGAATTGGTGATCTAAATCAACACCGAATGGAACATTTGTTTCCCATGAATCCCTTGTGAGGAAGCCATCAGAATTTTCTTCTTGAAGCGGTGGCCAACAAAAATCAACACCTGATAAGAGATAGCCTTTTTCCAATCGAAGAGTGTCACGTGCACCTAATCCAATTGGTGTCGCTCCCGCATTTATCAAGGCACTCCAAAGAGTAGGTGCTTGTTCATTGGAGACGAATATTTCGTATCCAGCCTCACCAGTATATCCAGTACCCTGAATCCATCCAGAAATATTCAAAGGATTATTCTCAATAAGCTTCCATTTGAACCTTCCAACATGGTTCTCATCAGATAGGATAGATGTAAGTATTTTTTTGGCACTGGGACCTTGCAAAGCCATAATTGATGTTGCATCGGATAAATTCTCTAAAACGATTGAACCATCTTCGGGCAAATTTTCACTAAACCAATCCCACATTACTCCAATCATTGAAGCATTTGGAACACCTAAAATTTCACTATCACTGACCACCGCGAAAATCATATCATCGATAAGATGGCCATTACCATCCAAGAAATGAGTATAAGCGCATCGCGACGGCCCTATAGCAGTCACTTTTTGTGTAGCAATACTCTCAAGCCACTGCTTTACATCAGTTCCTGAAAAACGAAATGAACCCATATGTGATACATCGAATAATCCGGCTCCTGACCTACAAGCAAGATGTTCTTCTTTGATACTTGAATACCAAATCGGTAATTCAAAACCATGGAAATCAACAATGTTAGCTCCGAGTGAAACATGTTCATCGTATAGGGCGGTGCGCACTGGTTTGCCTTCGCTCATATTATCACCGATTAATTGCTGCCACTTAAACTTCAACAAGAGTTCTTGTCATAACGGTATTATTAAGCAGGAATTCCATTCATGATTTCGTGACCAACTTTGACGATGTCGTTAACTAATTGATCAAGGGTCTGTTCACTCACCTTAGGATTTGAAATTACCAACCGCAAAATTACATCGTCACCGATATTTGCTCTTGAAAACATGAACTGTCCACCCTGCATCATTCTCTCTCTAAGCTCTATATTTAGTGCATTCAAATCTGTACCTTCTTGTTGTGGATCATAGCGGAAACAAATATTGGTCCATTGTCGAGACGACATCATCGTTAAACTGGTTTCTTGATTGACTCTTTCTTCTAAGTAATCGGATAGCGCATGGTATTTGTCGACTAATTTCGCCCAACCCGCATCGCCTTTCTCTCTCCAAGCGAGCCATAATTTTAGAGCGTCATTGCGCCGACCACACTGAAGTGAATACCTACCTAAATCAACATCCTCTGTGTCTTCATGGAATAAATAATGAGCAGAATCACCATGTGCGCAAACTCTGCCTAGGATTGATCTATCTTTGACAACAAATATACTGCATATCAATGGCATTCCCAGCATTTTGTGAGCATCCCAACAAACAGAATCTGCTAATTCACAGCCATTCATCAATGAACTTAATTCATTTGAGAATAGGCAACTACCCCCCCAAGCAGCATCTATGTGATACCAAAGCCCTTCACGGTGGGCAATATCAGCAAGGTCCTTGATTGGATCAAATGCGCCTCTAACCGTAGTTCCCGCTGTTGCTACAACACAAAATGGAGTTCTACCCTCTTTTCTGGCAAACTCAATTTCATACTCAAGCGCTGATGGCTTCATCCTTCCAGCATCATCACAACTCACCTTTACTACGTTACGATGGCCGATTCCGAGTACATTCGCTGCCATCAAGACTGAATAATGCGCCTCTTCGGAAACAAAAACAACCATTTCTCTACCATTGAATCCATCCTGTGTAGAAGTCGGAATCATCGCTTGACGGGCGCACAGAATTCCTAACATGTTGCCATTTGAACCACCGGTTGTCAAGGAGCCAGCGCATTGAGAGTATCCGATAATTTCTCCAACACGAGAAATAATGGTTTGCTCAATCAGTGTTGCCAATGGGGCTAATTCGTATGTATACATCGATGTATTGCTTAAATTAGCAATTATTTCACCAGCGAATCCGGCAATTGAAAGACCACCCCATAGTGGGTTCATAAACCCAGCACGGTTTGTTTTAACGCACAATCTTAGATATTCATCAATATCATCTAAAACTGAATTGATTCCTCTCCCTTCAAGTGGAAGTTTTAGATCTGTTACTTTCCTCAACGATTTTGCAGGCAGAAAATCAACTACTTTACCAGGAGAATCAGAATTTTCAAGGTAATTGACAATGCGTTGACTTAGCGCGTCGATGAAATCATTCACACCCATCTCTTCACTCATAATCCGACCTCAACCGAAGGGGTTCATAGCATTGAGGCTTGAAAATAATAGTTTGGCTTGTACAGCACCAAAAATGAAGAACTCCGACTATATGCAACAACTGTGCAGAACTACCGAGCCAAAATCCCAGATGTGACGATTGGTGATTCGCCAATGCACACATTATTCATTGGCCACAACCCAAGTAATTCAACGTGGGAAACTGGACATTATTTTGCAAACCCAACAAATAAGTTTTGGAAATTAATTAATGAATCGGGGCTGCGAAATTATGTTCAGTCCGAAAATGATGCTGAGATAATACAAATAAATGATGATGTGATGGTAATAAGTGGTTTTGGATTTACTGATTTCATAGAAACACCTGGAAACGATGCGAATGCAATAGAAATGGCTGATATTATTGCCAATAGAGAAATATTTATGAAACGCATAGAAAATTATGCGAGTAACATAAACAGCCAACTAAAGCGGCTATGCTTTGTTGGAAAGAAGCAATGGAAGCAACAATTCGCTAAGGTCTTAAGCAGATGTGAACATGGACTACAAGACGAGATTCTACGTCCATTACATTGGCCAGAGAAGATAAATAAACTCGATATTTGGGTATTACCATCTCCATCTGGAAGAGCTGTGATCTCTAATGATCAGCGATTAAAACCCTACCAATTGCTTTCAGAAGCCATAAAAAGCGAATAATGTATAATTATTACTTGTTTTAATGAATAAGTCATCATAAACAACTTAAGAAAAACATCATTACAAAACTAATGCATAATGCATATTTCTTTAGCAACATTGAATAGCAACGGTGAAAAGGACACATCATGCTGGGAGAAATAGGCTCTAAGTGGCTTGATAGATTACATCAACAAATATCTAAGGATTTGCGAGCAAATGATTGGTCTCAAGTTGAAATCGCTGATATGTTAGGAACTACGCAGAGTACAATCTCTAGGCAAATGATGAAAAAACCTGTTGATTTAAACGCTTCCGCCGATGAATCCACTATTGATGGATGGGCTCATGAGTTATCTCAAGCCTTGATCACAATGGGCCCCCAATCTAATGTTATCAGACAGAGATTGGTACTCGAATTCCAGTTCGGCGGCAATAATACATTACGGTTTGATAAAACTTTGACTGGAATGAACCTTGATGCCGACCAGGTACAGAGAAGTCTACTGAGAAGATTAGAATGGGCGGTAGGCCGCTTAGATATCCGCAAATTATCAAACTCAATGCCTGCTGTTGGACTCAATATTGCTTCTGCTCTAGAAGGAGCAATGGCTGTAGAAGATGTTGCTGCATTCCCAGGCAAGATTACCTTGGTCGATGGGAAACTGCGCCATCATGAAACTCCATCATTCGGAGCATCTCCTCATTTGGCCACCATGCTACTACAAGTAATGAAAAAGGATTCTGAAAAGGTCGCAATTCTAAATATAAAACCACCATTATTGGCTGACGGAGTTGATATTGCTAAAGTTAAGTCTGTGTGTGAAGATTTAGGATACAAGTTGGCTATGGCTCCTAAAGGAGTTATTGCAAAGGAAGCCTCAAAGTTGGATATTTTACTTGACGAAGGCGCATTTGGTTGGGAACCAAGTTTGTATGTTCTCGCTCATAACCCACTCGAATTAATTGACCGTTGCCATCAAGTGTTGTCTAATTTCTAATTGGAGTTGGAAATATGAATACAAAACTGACCATACCGGCTTTATTTATATTATTGATGCTTACTTCATCTATAGCTGGATGTATTTTGGATTTAGATGGAATGGATAATACAGCCTACAGCCCAAATTCTGGTTCATGCGATGGCGCACCGATTGGCCACTCCGATGATGGGGTTTTGCGCATCCTCACCTACGACATAAATGCAATTTCTGATGGGATGATCAACCAATTTACTAATCAGACTGGATATCAAGTGGAGTTAATTAGAACCGAAGATGCTGGAGGAATACTTGAACAAATGCTGCAGACAAAAGATGCACAACAAGCTGATTTAATGATCGGACTAGATAATACATATTTGCAAACTGCCATTGATAATTGCCTTCTTCAATATCAAAATGTAAGTGTCAATAACATATCGGATAGTGCATTACATCACCATGATAGTAATTTTGCGACACCCTTTGACCAAGGCTATGTTTGCATTAATTATGATGAAAATTATGTTGATGGTGAAAATGTAACAGTTCCAACGTCGCTTTGGAATTTGATCGAGCAACAATGGAATGGAAAAATTACCTTCCCTTCTCCTATTACTTCTTCACCTGGCCGCTCATTCATGATTTCAACTATCGATTATTTTGAGAATGATGAAGACAATACAACAGATGCATTTGATTGGTGGAGTCAGATGAAACAGAATGGAGCAATTCTAACCAGTGGTTGGACAGAATCGTATGAGACTCATTACACCGGTGGTTATGGCGAATGGACTGAAGGTCATATTGGTGATGCTGCCATGACCATCTCCTATTGCCATTCTCCTGGCGTGGAAGCCTACTATTCTTCAAATTGGACTCATTCAACCTCACTTATGCTGCCACTGACATCGTTTCATCAAGTTGAATATGCTGGAGTCATAAATGGAGCTGCAAATGTGAA
>JAACCR010000045.1 GCA_009937205.1 Methanobacteriota archaeon
ATGCCTGAGGTAAATTTGATGTATTCTGTTTTGAACAATACAGACCTACCGGAAACATCTGGATACCGATATCATTCCGACATACCGGATCAACCATGTTCGTTAACTAATGAACGCATTTCACAAGAGATGGAATCATGGCTAGCCCAGTGGATTATTGGGGTGGAATTCTGAATAACTTGGTCATTAGGAATAAATATTTTAATTATTTCAATATCATAATTTCACTTTCTGCTGTGATAGTGTTCGCTATTATCTCGTTTGCACCACTATTTTTTGCCATTGAAAGATTGCAGATGGTAACTGGCGAGTCTGTAATTAGTGCAATTTCAACATTTGCAGATAGACCAACCAACATGGATGCTCTGTCTTTTACAATTCTAGAAGCATCTGTTTCTGCACTAGCTACAGTATTGATCGGACTTCCTATTGCTTGGCATTTAGCTCGCGGTGAATGGAAGCATGTTCGATTGGTTAGGGCGTTACTGGCAGTTCCATTTGTCACACCAGCAATTGTTGCTGCAATGGGTTTTCTTGCTCTAATCTCCGAGGGGGGCGTTTTATGGAATTTGGGAATTGATTTACGATTGGAAACGGGCTGGATTGGAGCGCTGTCAGATACCTTTGGCTGGCAACACCCTGGGCATTTTATCGCATTGATTTTAGCTCACGCATGGTTCAACCTATCTCTTGTTATTAGATTTGTAGAACCGCCATTAGCAACATTTGATCCTAGATGGGAAGAACAATTATCTGTACTACCTGGTGGAAATACTAGATTAAACCGATTACGTAATTTATGGATTCCATTTATCGGACCTGCTGTTCTTTGCGCAGCTATGATGTCCTTTCTCTTTTCATTCACATCATTTGCATTAGTGAAATGGCTAACTCCTTTTTCTCAAACAATGGAATCCTCAATGGCCAATATGGGTGGTGCCGCTGGAATAGAAGGATATAGATTGGATGCTAGTTTGGTAATTCTTTCAACTTCGGTTATACAATTTATCATCTTAATGCTAACATTAATTCTAATCACTATATTGCAACGCAGAAATAATAGTCGAGTCAGTATGATCTCAGAGAATATTGCACGACACAATAGAGGAAAAATAAGTAAAAGCGGGATACTAATAATTTCACTTGGGATTATTTTTACTCTAGCACCAATGCTTAGCATATTTTTGTCATCATTTAAAATTAGAAGTGCAATTGGCGATGGGCAATTCACTGAGCGTTATTCCTTTGATGCTTGGGTGGCTGCTTGGCAAGGAGACCTATCGTATGTGGCAGCATCTGAAGCGATGGCTAATTCATTGATTTATGCAGTGGTGACAATGTTGATTGCTTTACCTCTTGGATGGATACTATCATCAACAATTCATTCACTTGAAAAATCTAATAAGATGAAACTTGCAAAGATTGTTGATGTTATGTCTATGTTACCGCTAGCAATTTCCGCAGTAATGGTCGGTCTTGGAATCCTACTAGGAATTCTCAGATACAATTCCAGTTTATTTGGATTCTTTTTGCTACCAGTATTGCCGCATGTAATGCTTACAACACCTTTTGTTGTGAGAATAATGACGCCAGCGATGAGAGCGATTGACCCTATATTTGAACATCAAGCGAGGTTGTTAAACTTGAATCCGCTAATGTGTTGGTGGCATGGTAGGTTTTCGTTTTTGAAAGGGCCAGCAGTCGTCGCCGCATCCTTGACACTGGCATTCTCACTCGGCGAATTCGGCGCTTCATGGATATTGGTGAGATCAGGTTCATGGGACACTTTATCGATTCTTGTTGACCAACTAATGTCTCGTCCAAAATTTGACCCAATGATTCAACCGGTCGCTATGGCTACTGCTAGTATGCTGATGATAATGACATTCATTCTATTTTTTATTGCTGAAAGATTTAGACCTAGTGGAGATGGAGGCGGAATATAATGAAACAAAATGATGAACAGTACATACTGAAAATTGAAGATTTAAGTAAGCAGTTTTCTCAAAAAAAAATATTCTCTGCGATCAACATTGATATTTCAAAAGGTGAAATTGTTGCTCTACTGGGTCCGAGTGGATGTGGTAAATCCACATTACTAAGAATGATTTGTGGTCTTGAATCAGTCGAAGAGGGTTCCATCTCCTTCAACGACGTTGATGAAGCAATGAATTCGGATGTGGAACATATTCACCAACCTGTAGGCTTAATTTTTCAAAAGCCAGTTCTATTCCCTCATCTCAGTGTTGCAGGTAATATTATTCTTGGAATGTCCAAACCGCCTTCAAGAAAATTAAGAAATGAAGTTGCTGAAAAATACTTAGAAGATGTTGGATTATCTGGATTTTCCAAGCATTCTGTAGAGACACTTTCTGGGGGAGAAGCACAAAGAGTATGCTTGGTTAGAGCATTGATTTCTGAACCAAAGCTACTATTGCTAGATGAACCATTTTCTTCATTAGATGTTAAATCACGTAGAAAAATCGCAATTGAGACTAAGCAGATACTGAAGAAAAAGGGAATTAGTGCCTTGCATGTCACCCATGACCCCGAAGAGGCAAAGTTGATTTCTGATAGAGTCATAAAATGGGAAGAACTAGTAAATTGAATTGCCATCATCTGAATGAGAGTTGAATTATTTGAGAACGGTAATTTAAGGAATACTCTCTAATTAGTAAATTTATCTTTCTACCGGCAAACAATTGATGAAGGCAATGCACTACGCTGGGTTATGGAAATCAACTGGGGGCTAATTCCTAGACGGTTTTGGGCTTCTGCATGGCGTCGGAGGGACGATTGGAACGGGCACAGAATTTCGTTGGTATTTATTCTTGCAATACTGGTCGGTGCTGCATTATTATACTACCTTACCAATCAGTTAGCCGCGTTTATAGGTTGGTCTGCTTTTGATCCAAGAACAATACTGGATGATTCCATTCCATTTGTTTATTGGATGATGATTCCTTATTCTACACTTTATTATTACTACTTTATTGCAGCATGGTTTGGAATAAAAAGTGAAAGTATGCTGCGTGAAAATCTGATTTTTCATCAAATGTTGATAATGTCTTGTTGGATTGTATTTGTAATATTCATAGTATTGCCAGTTGAAATTGACCTACGCAGCAATATGGATGTCCCTGAATCATTATTTTGGAAAATACAATTTGATCTAATGCACAGTGTAGATGAACCATGGAATGCCTGGCCAAGCCTCCATATTGTGCAAAGTTTACTAATTGTCCTAGTTATTCGTCGTTGGTTTCCAGCCAAATCAAAGATTCAATCATTACTTCATGGCCTGTTTTGGCTAGCTTGGATTTCTTTAGTTCTTTCAACGATGATGGTAAAACAACATTTCGTATTTGATGTAGTAACAGGAATCATTTACGGATTAGCATGCTGGAAATATTGGTTCAAACCAACTTTGGATAGAATCGGCGGCCAACAAGGTGAGAAGATATTTGCAGACGTTTTTGATTCATGACTGTAAATTGAATAGATTATCCACCAATACGAACAGTGCTATTTTCAATAATTAACCGAAAATAAGAGCCACTGCTTCCTGATTTGTCAAATATAAAGTCAAGCCAATACCAGCCATTATCATCATCCGAGAACCTACTAATTTTATCATTCCAGTTGCTCTTCTAAGGAAATTTATCATTACGCTACGACCAAGTCCAACCAGCATTGTGACCGCTACCATTAGGATGAGTAAACCAATCATTAATCCACCAATTCCAACGGTAATTGCTGAGCCACCTAAAGTACTCAATAGCACAACAAATGGTAGAACTGCTGCTGCAGTACAATCTATCGATGCTGCTGCGTAACCAATTCCGTAAAGATACATGTTTCTCCGTGGAGTGAATGTTTCATCAGCTTCGGTTGTACTATATTTGTCAACAAAGTTTTGAACGAATCCCATCAAATGTGCAGTTACTCCAAGCAGCATCATAGAACCCAAAACGATCAATAGTATGGCAATGAAAATTGCCAAGTAATGAATTAATCCAGACTTAGCAAAAGCCTCGCCCATTAACAATGCAACAATTCCAATCATCGCAAAGAATGTCCACATACCCAAACCAGAGAAAACTCCAATGACTATCGAATTTGGCATTTTAGATTTCAGTTTTCCAGCTTCAATTAATTCATCTTCCCTCGCACCTAATGACAAGTAATAGGAAATAAAGCCTGGAAGTACAGGGAATGCACAAGGTGAGAAATAGACCAATATGGACAATATTAGGCCTATCACAAATACTGCCGTAAGCGATGTTTCTGGTTCTTCCCAAGCAATTCTGTAATCACTGGTATCAACATCCGTTGAGATTGCTTTATCCACTACTGAATCAAAACCAGACCACTTATCAGTCGGAGTTCCAGTCGCTTGACGAGCAATAATGTAGCCCTCTTCATCAAGAACCATCACTACTGGAATTTGTCCAGTACCTGCTGTTGTGAATAATCTTACTGGGTCTGCTGTTGTATTATTGCTCATGAGCGCTGCAGTAGTACTACCCAATCCAGTTGGATAAAGCGGTACTGTATATTCACCACCTGAGAGATTTAGATATGGTATATCTTCAGTATACCACGCTCCGTAGCCAATAATAATCAATTGTTTACCATTATCTTGTGCAGTTTGTTGCCAAGAATCCATATTGGCCTCTAAATGCTGCTGAACTGCATGGCAATTGGAACAATCATGTGCCATGAAATCTAAAATGATAATATTACCACGTAAATTATCTAATTCAAACCAACCAGTTTCATTTGTTAAGTTATCTTCAATTCCAGTTCTATTCAATGATTCAAAAATGATGTTTGGTATTGGTTCAGGATCTGCATCGGACTGGAATATCTCATCCATGCTGTCAAACATAGTTAATGCAGCAAAGGAAACTGTGCTGAACATTAGGATTGCTATAACAAAGGCTTGCCAAGTCTGCTTCTCTTTGAGAACGCTCCATTGCACTTGGTCAAGCATCCCCATAAGGAGACTGAGAAAGTTACACTTCATCAACGTAGTGGTATGAAGTTTTTTACGCCTGATTTCATTTAGCGTATCTCATTCAGATATACAACGCCAACCTCTAATCTCTCATGAGTTGGGTGCACTTCAATCATCAATACTGGCACCGATAATACTTCAGAAAGTTCTTCTGCCAAACTCAAAGGTAATTCGATTCTTTGTGTCTTGGCATCATAGCGAATCCAACCATCAGCAATGCCCAATTCACGTTGTAACTCTTCAATATCATCTGATGCATCCTCAAGACTTGTAGGTATTGCACCGAATAGGATTGTATCATCATCCGATAGCACCTCATATGCTCGCAAAGTAGCTTCACCACGACGCCGGAATCTGTTTCTCAGTTGACCTGCATCTTTGTAGTGTGATGTACAGAACTTAACATGGAAATTATAATCTTTGGATGCTTCTTTAATCCTTATTGCAAGTTCTGCCGAACCTTCCGCTGCAGCAGTAATTCCACCAGATAAATTGAAACCTCTAACATCCATATTTTCTTGATTACCAACAGTTATTTCCAATTCATTAAGATTTAAGAAATGAACAGGAGATTGTTCTAGATCATCTAATAATTTGAACAATCTCTCTTCTTGGTCTGGCTCACAAGGTAATTCAACACCGACAAAAATTCCAGCATCACTACAAGCTTGCATTGTTTCTTGATATTTTGTAGTAGTTCCATCTAAAAGATGGAATCTAATTTCATCCAATCCCGCAGCACCAAAGTCTGCTGCTCTATCCGCTGCAAATGGAATTGATGTATACAAGTGGATATGGTGTTCTTTACCAAATGCGGCTTTCAATTGCTTTACAGCCTCAAGGGATTTCTCCATATCAAGCATTGGATCTCCACCGGTAATGCCCGTACCAGTGGCACGCATTGCTTTTCCTTCCTCAATTACATCTTCCCAAGTAGAGCATCTGCGCTCATTGGCAAACATATCGGGTGATTCTCTTCGATTTTCTGAAAGAGGACAGTAATCACAACCCCAATGACATTTCCCTGTAACGAATAAAACGAGTTTACTTCCAATTTGACATTGGACACAACCTTCGGCCTCACCCGCTTCTGCAGGGGGGATTTCGCTGGCCATTGGAAGGGAGGTAACCATACTGCTCAAGCAATCCTCAAAGCAAAATGGTTTCAAGTCATCGCTTTGCAATTTATCTTCAAATGCAACATCTAATCAGACATTGCAACTACTGATAAGCCAATTATGGAAGCGTCGGTCAAGAGTTAATTCGGGATGGAAAGTTACTGCAACTTTGTTGCCTTGCATTATTCCGACAACTTCATCTTCCATGGTTGCAATCTTTTGGCAATTGATTTGCAGTTGTTCAAATCGCGGAGCCCTGATAAAAATACCAGGAAAGTTTTCCTCAATATCATTCAACTGTGCTGCCTCATGAGACATATCTAATGGTTTATGATTAAACTTATCTCTTTGCTGTAGCATCGGTTCACTCGCCACTGAGATAGAAGTGATAGAATCAAGAATTAGCGGAGATAGTTTTACTTCTGCTTCAAATGAATGTCTTTGCCGCCCCCATGCGTTACGCGAAATACCTACATCGATGAATGGTTGGTAATCTTCACCTGGACTTGCTAACAAGATAGCTCCAGCACAAGTACCGAGCACAGGCTTTTGAGGAAACTGTTGCATCCAATCAAATAGTGCAGGGAGTAATAATTCACTTTCACTAGCCTTTCTCATAGCAGTTGATTCTCCACCTGGAAGGATCAATCCATCCAGTGCATTATCGACTTGATCAGCACGACGCAGTTCAATAATCTCTATTTCAACAGCCAGTTCTTTTGCTGTTGCGATTAGTGCTTCTTTGTGTTCGTGCCTAGCACCTTGAAGCATTGCTACGCCGATTTTAATCATCTACTCACCTCTGTAATTAACCGGCATGAACGCCAGTTTCAAACGTAGAAAGCCTGAATATAGCATCGTTCTCTATCAGCCATTCAACCACCGAACTCGGCAAAGAAGAAGCAGTAACTTGGCGGGTTGCATCATCATCATAAACAGTTGAAAGCATTTTCAAAGTCTGCCTAATTCTCCATCCCTCCAAATCTTTTCGCTCAGACATCTCAATAATTTCTATTG
>JAACCR010000046.1 GCA_009937205.1 Methanobacteriota archaeon
AAAGTCAAGGTTCTACTGTGATAGATGCAGATGGAAGAAGGTTGATTCAATTTAGTTCTGACACCAGACTTTGGGATAATCACAACCATCTGATTTTGGTTGACCCAAGCAAAATGAATGTTGACATGGCTTGGTATGCTACTGATTATGGCGAAAATGTTTCTTTATCTCGTTCAACCAATCCGTATAACCCATGGTCCCCAACACCTTATCCGACTCCTGGTCAGCCAGAGGGTGGTACTACTACTGCAACTGGTGACATAGTAATCAGCGAAATATATCCTGATGCAATTGGTTCTGATAGCCAAAATTGGCCACTTGGTGAATGGCTTGAATTACACAACCGTGGAACATCAACAATCTCTTTATCCGGTTGGAAATTAACTGCTGACCAAGGTCGTTCTTTAACACTTCACGAATATAATATGCCATTCAAAACAACTTCTGATATTGCACCAGATGAATCGGTTTTAGTCGTTCTAAATGGGACTAGTAGTTTCTATCTAAGACATACCAGTGCTGATATGATTAGTTTAACCAATGGCAATGGGATTGACATCCATAGTGCTGCTTGGGATAATACTGTAGAAGGTGAATCGCTAATTGACCCCACCTCTATGCATGCTGGTGCTGGAATACTTGGAACCAATGCATCCACTGGCACTGATTGGGTTCAATCTGCTTGGCCAACACCTGGCCAACTCAACCCACCATGGCCGGAATATATTGGTTCTGCAGATTTACAAATGACTGAAATTCTACCATACTGCAATGATGGTTCTGTATCTCCTGCTGATGACTGGATTGAATTGCAAAATATTGGAGTTGAAACTATCAATTTGAGCCGATGGAGATTTGATACAATCGGAGAAGACCGTGTATTCATACGTGAGGATAAGATATGGATTAACGGAATTAATCCAGAAATCAATCTCTTACTACCTCAGGAAAGAGCTGTTATTTTACTGGACAACTGGATGGTCACTGGATTAGGAGATACGATTTCGCTTTCAACACCTGATGGCAAAGTAATTGATTCTGCCACCTGGAGTATCGTTACAGATTGTCAAACTCTAATGCCAGGCGAGAATGCCAACGACCCTTGGGTACACACAATGTGGCCGACTCCTGGTGAAGAAGAGCCCGACCCAAGCCAAAATGCCAATGTTGGAGACATCAAATTTACACGCTTTATGAGCGATGGATCAGCAGAATTTACATCCAGTAACGAATTTGTTGAAATCTCTAACATTGGAAATGAAATCGCCACATTAAATGGATGGACTTTACGACACACATCTTCTTCCAACTCTGTATTTGAAGCCGCATTTACCGCCTTCAGTATCCCTGCCAATTCAGCAATAATTCTAACAGGAGATGCCAATTCATTATCTGATTATGAGGATGGAGTTGTTGTGGAGATGGATACTGTTCTAAATGGTAATGTATATTTGTCAGATTCTGGTGCTGCTTTGCAACTAATTAACCCGAATGGGGTTATTGCCGATACGATCGTTTATGGTAATGGCCCAGTAGATGTCGAAGGATGGTCAGGGATTAGTTTAGTTGAACCCTTTACTGGTATTGACCATCTAATATACCACAGAGGAGATGGTTGTGGCCAGATGCAAGACACTGATACTGTTTCTGATTGGCACCAACGTTGGGGAAGACTTGGTGGTAGCACATTCTGTTCTACAACTAACTTCTCAGGACAAATGAATGTCACTCCACTGATAGCCCCACAAGATGGACTAGTAGATTTGGTAGAATGGGTAAATCAAGCACAAACTTCACTCCACCTCCATGTTTACCAACTTCAACAAATGAATTTGTTTAACGCTCTATTAGATGCTCAAAATTCTGGCGTTGAAGTGACGATTGTTTTAGATGCGGGTGACGATTATTTCTGGTCCCCTTATGATATGGAAATGCAATATGGCCTTGCTGCAGAATTAGTTAATGCAGGTGCAAATGTACTTTGGTTCTCAGCCTCAAATAGCGATCCGTATTTATTCATTCACAGCAAGGTTGCTGTTCGCGATGGACAGAGTGTTTGGATGGGCTCTGGTAATTGGAAGCCATCATCAATGCCATTACCAGATACATGGGGTAATCGTGACTGGGGTGTGATTGTAGATCATACAGGATTTGCTAGTGAAGTTCTATCTCAAATGCAATACGATGAGGATGTTTCGCGGCAGCACATCCGGCAAGCAACTGCCTCTGATATGCCTTCTGGATGGGATTTACCTACTCAAACCACGTACAACGGAACATCTGCTACAGAAATTTCGGGCAATTTTAGTGGTCAACTAATCACTTGCCCAGACAACTGTATCAGCGGTTTGGTTTCTATGATTGATTCATCACAAAGTGAGATTCTATTATCACTTCAATATCTTGATTTGGATTGGAACTATGGATGGGGAGAAAACCCTGTAACTTCCGCATTGCGTTCTGCTGCTGAGAGGGGTGTAGCAATAAGATTGATAATTAATGGAGCATATTTGGATGAAGATATTCAAAATGCAGTAGATACATTCAACGAGCAATGGAATGGTAGTGAGGGGTATGATGTCTCAGCCATAATAATGGCAAACAGTGGAACCGTCAGTAAATTACACAATAAGGGTGTAATAATCGACCAGCAATCAGTATTAGTCTCCTCAATAAACTGGGGTTCATCTGCTTTGACACGCAATAGAGAGATGGGTGTATTGATACATAGCCAAGAAGTTGCAGTACCTTACATTGATTCATGCTATCAAGATTGGAATAGAATTGACAATGATACTGATTCTGATTTAGATGGACTACCTGATTATTGGGAAGTTCAATATTCACTAAATCGTTCTCAGAGATTTATTGTTTCAGAAAACAAAAATGAAGGTTTAGTCGATTCTGATGGTGACGGATTACAGAATTATGTAGAATTATTATATGGTGGAAATCCAATGTCAGTTGATACTGATGGAGATTGTATTGAAGATGATGTTGAAGTTGCATGGGCTCAGTCAACTGCAATGGATTCGGAAATAGAAGATGTATCCCCTTCCGATGCAATTAACCTAGCTGATGCTGATGGTGATGGGGTCAATGAATCTGAGAGTATGGGATGTGATTTGGGAGGAATTATTGTCAATGAACCTGCTGATAATGAAACAAATAATCAAAACGGAACTACCACTACTGATTCCGATGATGATGGGATTCTAGATACTGATGATCTCTGCCCTAATACCCCAACTGGCGTATCAAGGGATTTATCTGGCTGTTCAGCAGAGCAACGAGCAGCTTTGGCAACTCCATCAGACCAAGAGAGTGAAAACTTAGGAGCTAATTTAATGATGTATCTGATGATTTCTGCAGGGCTATTATTAGTCGGAGCATTCTTAATCTTAAATCGCATAAATAAAAATGCTGAGGAGCGGAAGGATTTGGTTACACTCAATTCATCTGAGGAAGCTAAAATTTCAGAACCTATTCAGACTTCCGACTGGGAAATGCCTGTTCTAGATGGTTCAAATGCGCAACCCGAGGTTTCCGCAATAACGCAAGCAGATTTGCAACGTTTCCCTGGATGGGATGAAGCAATGCTCACCACATATTTAGACCAAGGTTGGACCATTGAGCAACTTGCTGAGTATTACCAAGAACAGGTTTCACAACACAATGATCAATCCTAACATTAACAAAGGTGCATCTATTGACAATTGGTGAGTGCTATGAGATATAACAGCAATTCAAACCCGGTAATGAGTGATAAATTCTTTTCAAATATTTCTGGTAATAATGTGATGACATACGAAGGTGCAATGCAGAAAATTGGAATTCTTCTCGGGTTTACAGTGATTTCTGCCTTATTTACTTCAGCATATTCTCTTACTGCTTTAGAAAATGGCAATGTTGAATTATTGTCTGTACTGACAACAGGGGGCGTAATATGCGGATTTATTCTCGCTTTGATAATATATTGGACTCGCCCGAAAAATCCAGTTCCATTGATGATGACATATGCTATTGTTGAGGCGGTCTTTATCGGTGCCATGTCAACTGTGATGGAACATTTCTTCCCTGGAATTGTAATACAGACAATTATTGGCACATTAGCAATTTTTGTTTCAATGTATTTTTTATATGCAATTAGAGTTCTCAGAGCCACACCTACATTCAACAAAGTTGTATCCAGTTTAACAGTCAGTATCATGCTATTGTACCTGATCTCATTTGTGATTAGTTTGGCGACTCCTTACGAAATGCCACTATTACATTCATCGAGTTTACTGGGTATTGGATTGACTGTATTCATATTGATAGTGGCTGCACTAAATCTTATCATGGATTTTGGATTTATTGAACGAAGCGTACAAAATCAGACTCCAAAGGTTGGAGAGTGGTGGGGTGCTTTTGGTATGCTAATTACATTAATTTGGATTTACATCGAAGTGTTAAGGCTACTTATGAAATTGCGTTCACGAAATTGATAGCAACCCCATAATTGATAGAGCATCGCCAGCAAGGATGAGATTGATAGACATGTCAAGACAACTCACCATCATTGATTTTAACGATTTCATTGGAGGAGACGCTGTTCGAAAACAGCAATTCGTTGAAGACTGCGGAGTTGCATTACAGGATATTGGATTCTTTGCGTTGAAGAATCATGGTATCGCACTTTCACTGATCGAACAATGTTATCAACAGGCTGAGAGTTTTTTTGCCCTTGAAGAAGATTCAAAAATGAAATATTTACTTCCAGATATCGCTCATCAGCGAGGCTATACCGCTTTTGGAATAGAGAATGCTAAAGGGAACCTTGCACCAGATTTGAAAGAGTTCTGGCAAAATGGCAGAAGCCACATAGAAGGTAAACCTGCACCTACATATCCACAAAACGTTTGGCCACATGAAGAGATCCCACGATTTGAAGCAGCTGTTGATGGCTTATTTTTGCAAATGGAACTACTATCTAGATCAATACTGCAATCCTGTAGCACATATCTAGGAAAAGATGCAAACTGGCTCGGAGATATGGCCGAAGAAGGTAATACGATTATGCGAGTAATTCACTATCCTCCATTGGGAGATAACGCACCTATAGGTGCAGTTCGTTCAGCAGCCCATGAAGATATTAATTTCATCACACTATTGGTTACTGCTACCGCAGATGGATTAGAGGTGATGGACCATGATGGAACATGGATTAAAGTTGAAGGAAATGCTGAATACATCATCGTTGATAGCGGTGATATGCTACAAAATCTAACAAATGGATTGTTTAAATCAACAACACATAGAGTAGTAAATCCTTCAAGTAATTCAGTACGAAGATTTTCAATGCCATTATTCGTTCATCCTCGTAATGAAATTGATTTGACTCCACAAGCAGAATTTATTGCAAAAACTGGTGGAAAGGCGTTATATCCTTCGATTAAGGCTGGAGATTACCTTCACAAAAGATTGGTTGAAATTGGTCTAATCAAAGAATAAATAGGCGATTGTTGTGAACTCTGAAGAAGTCTCAATACTGTGTGATGCAGTAATAAATTCTGAGCCGATGGATAAGATTCTGCTAAGTAAATTCATCTCGGCTGTTGCCTCAAGAAAGGTTGAGATTTCTGCTTCTGAATCTTGGCTTAAAGCAGTACATAAGCATGGAATTTCGGCTCAAGATACAATTACATTAACTAATGAAATGATGAATTCCGGTTCGATATTAACTTGGGAGAAAGAACCGCATCTTGTAGTTGACAAGCACAGCACTGGTGGTGTCGGCGATAAAATGTCGCTAATGCTTGCGCCTGCTTTGGCCGCATGTGGCCTCAAGGTTCCAATGCTGGCTGGAAGAGGTTTGGGCCATACTGGAGGCACTATAGATAAGTTAGAATCCATTCCAGGATTCAACTGTAACCTGACTCCGCAGCAAATGCAGGAGACTGTACATAAAATCGGTTGTTGTATCGCTGCGCAAAACGATGCGATTGCCCCTGCTGATGGATTGCTATATGCGATTAGAGATGTTACACAAACCATTGATAGCATTCCTCTAATCACAGCCTCTATTATCTCTAAAAAGGCGGCTGAAGGTTTACATTCACTGGTATTAGACGTAAAATGCGGTAGTGCTGCTTTCATGAAAACAGAGCAAGATGCGATTCAATTAGCCCAGTCGATGGTCACTGTTGCAAGTGGATTGGGAATTAAATGTCAGGCACAGATCACTTCAATGGATAATCCGATTGGTAGCCATATAGGAAATTCACTTGAAGTCATTGAAAGTATTGAAGTACTCCAGGGTAAAGGTCACGAGGACACAAGAAATTTGGTAATAATGCAAGCATCTTCATTGCTATTGCTTTCAAATATCGTCGAAACTACTGCTGAAGGTGATGCAATGGTTTCTCAGGTTTTAGGTGATGGAAGTGCGTTAAACAAGTTTGAGCAAATGTGTATTTACCAAGGTGTTAGCATTGAAACTGCTAGTATGTTGTGCAAAAACCCGTATGATGTATTGCCTATATCTAGTGCAAAAATTGAGATCATATCTACTAAAACTGGCTATGTCAATTCAATAAACTCGTTAAATCTAGCAGATATCGCAAGAAGCCATGGTGCTGGAAGGTTTGATATTGAAGACATAATAGTTCCAGAAGTTGGATTTGTCATAATAAAAAATATCGGAGAGAAGATAGATAGCGGCCAATGTTGGATGGAATTTCATTATACAACAGTGCCCACAGAAGAAGAAATTTCACTCCTCAATAGTTCAATCACGATTTCTCAACACCAAAATCCTCCCCAACCTCGTCTAATTACAGTTGTCAATGAGCCGAGTGGCAAATAGAAGTCGTCATAAAGGAGTGGTCATTCGGCGACCTGCCGATTTAGCTTAGCTGGTGGAGCGTGGGACTGTTAATCCCAAGGTCGAGGGTTCGAACCCCTCAATCGGCGCCACACAATAAACGTGTTACTGCGAAGACATCATCTCTTATTAAAGTGAAATAATAGTTGTTAGATATTTACGCTGTTTTGGCATCAGTTTTTGACTCGCCCTAAACAATTTCGTAAACAATTCTCTAAATCAGAGTGTGTGAAAATAAATCCAGATTCTTGTAAACGAGTTGGCTTAACATCCTGCCCTTCAATAATCAAAACCTTACCCATTTCTCCAAACATCAATTGCAATGCAAATTTAGGCAGCGGCATAAACGCTGGTCTTCTAAGGACACGACCCAGTTTTTTTGCAAACACTTTCTGCGAAACAGAATTGGGAGAAGTAAGATTGTATGCACCTTGACTTGTATCCTGCATCATCAAGTGATGTATTGCATAGATTTCATCATCTAAGGAAATCCAAGATTGTATTTGACGACCTCCGCCTACGGGACCGCCTCCACCCATTTTTGTTGGAAGTAATAACTTGGCAAGAGCGCCGCCCAAAGGAGAAATTACAATCCCTGACCTTAGGTGAGAAACCCTAATTCCAGCTTCCTCGGCAACCGAAGATGCTTGTTCCCACTCTGAACAAATCTCGGAGAGAAAACCATCACCTTTACTAGAAGACTCATCAACTAAAGTTGTACCTTGATCACCATAATATCCAATTGCTGAACCACTCAAAAAGGCTTTGGGAGGCTGATCTAAACCAGCCAAGATTTTGGACAAATTAGAAGTAGGAATCACCCTGCTATTACGGATTATATCCTTTCTTTTTTGTGACCACCTCTTATCCCCTATTCCGGCACCTGCGAGATGGATTACGCTATCAAAACCATTCATATCACCTTTGATGATATCACCTGTTTTGTCATTCCAACGAATAACGTTTTCAGAATTAATATCTGCAGGTAGTTTAGAATCAATTCTCAACAAGCGGTGAACCTCATGCCCAGCAGCTTCTAAAAAAGCGCATAGTTGCAATCCGATCATACCGGTTGAACCTGAAACTAAAACTCGCTGACGAGGGAAATCGCGAGTTTTTTGAATTTGAGTGAGATCATTTGCAACTTTTTCTGAACGATATCTAAACATCTGATTCATACGAGGGATTACAGTTATTGCTGCTGTCCAGCCCGTTAGAATATGCAAAGGAAGTTTCCAATCAATAGTATCCTGTATTTCCGTATTGTTACCGCTACCTACGAAACTGTGCTGATGATTCCACTTACCAAATGGTCCTTTCATCATACGATCTGAAAAGGTTTCATTCTCGACTACACTGTGGTGTCTAGCAATCCATTTGCGCTTTATAGGACCAATGCTGACTTTGAAAATAGTTTCTTCACCGTCTTTTAGTGAACCAACTTGAACAGGCTTAATTCCTACCCACTCTGGCATTATTCTACGAAACGCTCCAGGACTATTGTACCAATTCCAAAGTTCTTGCTTGCTGGCCTCATATTGTTTCTTATGTGTAAATTTAGGCAATTTAATTCCTCCTTATTAATGAAATATGAGCGGGGCCAATAACTCGAGTTGGATATAATGCTGAACGATTCAATGGATTATTGGAGTATGTATTAATGTAACCCCGCGTTTTAAATTTACGCTTTGTAGAAGCGGTTGTCATGCACCTAACCTTACCAAAAACAAGTCTTTCTGTCCAACCACGATCAAACTTACCCAATACCCACCCAATCCCAGTGTAGGTATTTGGATCACGTCCATCGAGTGCCCATTTGTCATTCAAATCAATCATGTACTTCATTGCAATTTGTGGAGTTGGAGACCATTCAAGGATTTTCTTACCCCACAACATCCGCAGATAATTATGAATGATTCCATCTCTTCTCAGTTGCCTTTGAGCTGCATTCCATAATTCATCATGCGTTTCTGCATTTTCAAATTGTTCATAAGAATAAATGTAAGGTCTGATATCTATTTCATGTATTGCAAGAGAATTCTGTGCCCACTGAGGTATTGAATCAAATTTGTCATAATTATCAACATTGGCACAATGGATAAACCCTATATCTCTCCAAGTGATTATTTGGTCAAGGAATGCCTCAACATCTACAGGAAGACCCCACCAACCATTTCTTCTTCCATTATTAGGTTCGCTAATGCTAGAAATATCCCAATTATACTTTATGAAAATATCATTCACCATATTATGAGGACTGATGTGGCCGAAATGTAAGTGTGGAGACAATCCGCTGGAACCTTTCTGTTCCGGCTGGTTTCGATCGGTACTATATTTGGAAATCTTGTTTTCCAAAAAATCGTTCCACAATGCTCTAGCAAAATCAGAGCCCCCCCTAATTTCCAACACAGGAGGCACTGAATGATCTATGTCTAATGCCGATAAAGCAGATGTGCCAATGTCACTAGATTCACTAATTCTCCAAATATATTCATATGGGGTGATCGGTGTATTACTAATTGCAAAGATTTCGCAAACCACTGAATAATCAATTGTCGGTAAATCTTCTCCCAGTGTTAATGGGGAGGGATGAGGTGACTCTAGCAAATGTGTTGTAATAGTTTTTTGAAGATGTCGACGTAAGGAATATGCAGTTGTAAAATGTCTACCCGACCCTCTTAATGAAATAAATCCATTAGAATCAACGCAATGAACCTCACATTTGTTCAATGAAATTGCTTTCTCTAATACTTTCCTTGGATGATACACAGGGAAATCATCAATCACGATGAGATCTGCAAAATCCATCCAGTTTTCTAAAAGTCCTCTTGCCTCACCTAATTTTGACTCTACATATGGGATATATGTTATCGGAGAATATTCAAATGAATTCTTATTATCTACCATACCTTGTATCATAAAAGTGTGCATTCGGTCATTCGCCCACTTATGATTAATAGCAAGTGGTTCAATAACAACTAATGGCATATTTCGTATCCCTGCCATCTCAATGGCATGTTGGAGCCCATGATTCCATTTAGTTCTCCTCGCTGAGATCATCCAATATACAACACAACCACCTGCCGGTGCATCAGAATTGAATTTACGAAGTCTGGAAGATGGAATCATTTTATTCACCTATGGATTTATTAGAGAATGTTTGTTTACACTATATACGAAATAATTTGGCTTGTTTTCACCAAGTGATTTAGAAGGAACTAGTGACATTCTTGAGCCATCCAAAGCATCGATTGCCAGTGTATGCATTGTTTCGGAAACCCAATTCAAAGATTTTAATTCACTCAACTGAAACCAACCAACTTCGCTTATCTCACTAGATGGAGAATCATATTGTTGACCCTCTATCTGAACATCATAGCACAAGAAAATCGCCGGTTTTCCCGAATTAAAAGTAGAACGAACTGCTGTAAGCCCGACTATGCTTCCGCTAAACCCTGTTTCTTCCATCAATTCCCTGATGGCTGCCGTCTCGGGAGCCTCATTACCATCAACACCGCTGTTAGGAAATCCCCACTTATGTTGATAATTACCTCTCGCTTCTTTAACCAGAAGTATTGACTGATTTCTTACAGCTCGCACGGCAACACCTACATCGTAAACTGTATCACTCATGCCCTCATGCTAACTACTTCCATATTTATAGAGCCGTTTTTTACCCCTAAGCCTTAGAACGAGTAATTATAACTGAGACGGTCAATGTTGGGCCATGCTCAGGGAGATGACCTCAAAACAAAATATAGATTCAGATGCATTTCTACCCACTAAATTTGGTGACTTCCGTATTCGTTCATTCGTAGATCCAGTGACCAATAAGGAGCATGCTCTGCTATACACTGATGAACCAAGCAAATCAACCCCGATTGTCCGGATACATTCGGAATGCCTCACTGGTGATGCCTTTGGTAGTTTGCGATGTGATTGTGGTGCGCAATTAGAAGAAGCAATGCGTGAAATTCAAAGACGAGGTAACGGAGCGATTGTATACCTCCGTCAAGAAGGTAGAGGAATCGGTTTATTTGCAAAAATTCAAGCCTATAACCTACAGGACAGCGGTTCAGATACTCTCGATGCCAATTTACAACTAGGATACTTTGGAGATGAACGTACTTATGATTTTGCTGCCAAAATGTTGCTCTCAATTGGCATTGATAAAATTGACTTGTTGACAAATAATCCTGACAAATGTCAACAATTAAGGGATTGTGGAGTCTCGATTAATTCCCGCGTTCCAATTATTGTAGGCACATGTGAATACAACCGTTCATATCTTAGAACCAAGGCAACGCGAATGGGCCACATATTGGAAGTCTGAGGTGAAGGTTGTATGGATGATAGCATTATTGGCCAAACTGCACCTGATTTCGTATTGCAATCATCTGATGGTTTAATGTTTGATAGCAAGTCTCTGCATGGGAGATGGCGTGTGATTTTTTTCTATTCAATGAATACTTCACCAATTTGCAAACGCGGTTGCTTAACTTTCAAAGAGCAATATGATTTATTTGATTCTTCGGGTTGCTCAATTATTGGAATTGGCCCAGGCACTTTGGAGGAAGTTAAGGGTTTTAGGGAATCTGTGGGGGATTTACCATTTCCACTATTAGCAGATAATGAAAGAAAGGTTGGGATTGCATACAACATACCTCTTCATTTAGGGAGATTCCCAACAAAATCATCCTTTGTGATCGGTCCAGATAATAAAATTCATCATGTTTACGACTGGTTTTTCAGACCTCGGCGACATGTTGCCAAGGTACTGGCTGACATCTCCAAGGTCGTTGGTGGTGATTGAATGTGGGAAGAACTACTGCTTGAAGCAGGATTAACCGAACGAGAAGTTCGTTCATTGATGATATTGGGTTCGAGCCCTAAAATGAAAGCTTCAGAACTGGCCAAGGAATTAGATTCCACGCGCCTTGATGCTTACAATAGCCTATCTCGGTTACAAGAGATGGGCATAGTAACTGTTACCGCAGATAGACCAATGCTATTCTCTAGTCTAAATCTTCAGCAAGCGATCAATCACATAATAGATATGAAAAAAAAACAACTTGACAATCTAGTAGAAGGGTTTAGTGAAATTACCGATAACTCCACCTTTGATATTACAAAAAATAAGGAATTGGAGAGTAAAATAGACGCCCCTAGTTTTGGGGTCTTGAAGGAACGAGTCCACATATACCGTCGCTTGAAACTGATGGCAGATGAATCTGAAGAAAGACTGGTATTATTGCTTGGGCAATATGGAATTTTACACCTATGCAGAAATCCTGAAACCCTCGAAGCAATAAATATTGCAGCGTTGAGAGGAGTCGTTATTCAGGTAATTACTCACCTTGATAGCCGTACAGTGCGGTTCTTCGATAATTTGCATGAATCTATTGAAATCCGTCATTCGGATGAATTAGATACTTTAGGGTTTGTAGCAGACACCAGTGAAGTAATTCAGTACCTAAACTTAGAAGATAATCCAGTAGGAAGGGGTAAGGTCGATGCTGCTCTGATAATTGAATCCAAGTCATTTACAGAATCGCATCTAAATCTCATTGAGGCAATTTGGGAGAACGCTGTACTTTTTGAAACGGCAGTAGCACGGTATACTGAGAACCAAATCAGTGACCCACTAAAACTAACTATTGGAGAGGGTTCATTTCTCAAGAATATTTCAGAAGCACTTGATTTTGATGGAGAGTTTCCAGAGGAAGACACTCCTTTTGACCCTAAAGCATTTTTTGCTGCTGGTAAAGAAGTAAACGTTGCGAGAAAAAAACTGACCGCAGGTAAACTATCAAATTTGAAAGTACTGGGCATTGATATTGGCCTTATGCTCCGCCAAATTGGCAACCGCGTTGGTCAAGAGATCGCTTTCTCATTACGTGGAATTGAAAACGATATTGAATTTCTCGATGAAATGATGGACTGGTGGGAATATGCTGGTTTAGGGGTGCTGGAATATGATGTTGACCCCGCGTTTCATGTGAAAGTTGGACTCAGTCATCCACCGATTGAAGACCCAGATGCTCTGCCTATGTGGGAGATGGATGATGGTATTATAGAGGGGGCACTAAGGACCAGGTTTTCTAAAGATTCTGATGTTGTTATTCAAAGAGTTGAAGGTTCAGGCGAAGTTGGAGACTTATGGAATTATATAATTCAAAAACTAAAAACCAGTACAGTTGAACTTTCAGAATGACGAACTAAAACGGTAATTCATATAGTCAATTATGCTGATACAGGCGTGCGCCTATTTACATTTTTACAATTTGCCAGAGAAATCCGAGGCAAAAAACCAGTTGATGTTGAAAAGATTCATTCGATGGGTCTACTCGCTGTAAAACTGGGGCAAATATGCGCCCTCCGTCCCGATCTAATTAACCCACAAAAATGTATTGAACTTCAAAAACTATACAGTCGAGCACCATCTATTCCTGAAGAAAATTTTGACCAATTACTGACCAAATTTACTGAGCCTGATTTCCGTGATAATTTCAAATATATTGAAACTAAACCGTTTGCTGCCGCAAGTATTGGCCAGATCCACCGGGCAGAATTATTAGATGGAAGTAAAGTAGTAATCAAAATAATAAAAGCTGATTTTGAAAGTTCTTTTCGCAAAGATATCCGGCGCATGAAAAGATGGTTTCGCATCGGTTTAATACTCAATCCTCGTTTAAGAAAAGTTGGAAATCCCTTAGGATTACTGGCGCACATAGAAGATTACACTCTTAGAGAACTTGATTTACTCAATGAAATAAAGGGCAAGGAAACCTTAGAGCAGTATGCTGAAAAATATAAAGATAAATTCCCAATGCCGAAATTGAAATTTCCAAGGATTTGGAAACAGTTCTCAAATAGTCGTGTTCTCGTTGTTGAAGAGATAACAGACCCTACATTGGAATCACATCTAGAATCAAATACTCTTGAATGGGATGACATGCTTCAGTTGTTTAGAATTCATGGCGCCTTCATGTTCGGAATTGGGACATTTCATGGAGACTTACATCCAGGCAATGCCATGATGAGTAGTGATAGAGATTTCATTTTCATTGATACAGGTGCTATTTGTAGAGTACCTGAGCATATTAGAAAGGCACTGTTTGGCTTCTTTTTCTTCTTGGCCAAAGGAGAATTACAAAACTCGTTTGATGCAATGCTAACAATGGCGGATGTAAAACCGACTGGGAAAACTCTGCAAAACTATTATTCTTCAATGTTTGAATTGTATGAAGGTTTTGTTGGAACTTCTGTCAGTGAAACATCGCTTACCGAGCAAATGATGAGGACCATAAAAGCAGCCGTAATAGCAGGATGCTCTTTTGGAGAAGATGCATTTCCAATTATTCGATCTTTGATGTACATGGATGGCATGGTTTTGAAGGGATTTCCCGAAGTAGATTTAATTTATTCAATGGGCCCATACCTCGATGAATTTTCCACTTTGATAGACCCTAATACTCTTCTTTCTTAGCCTAAAATAGAAGTTGTGGTTTGGTGGAAATAAACCGCACTTTATATCCTAATGTATTACACATATTGGTATGTCTAAACCAAATCAGCCGACTGTTGCCATTATTGGAGCAGGACCTGGCGGACTTGCATCTGCATTACTTTTAGCTAAATCAGGAGTAAAAGTCACTGTTTTCGAACGGTCAAAACAAGTAGGAGGCAGAAATAAGATCTTTGAAAAAGATGGATACAAGTTTGATTTGGGCCCTACATTTTTCCACTACCCCGAAGTCATTGAAGATATTTTCAAGGCCATTGGATTAGATGCCCATGAGGAATTAAAGCTACAACGCCTCGAGATTAATTACCGCTTGGTTTTTGGACAGGGCGGAATGCTTGATTGCACTAGTAATGTAGAAGAAATGTGTGAAAGAATCACTGAACTATCTGGAGAAAAAAACGCCACCGCTTTTAGAAAGTACCTGGAGGATAACCGTAAAAAATTGACTTATTCAAAGGAATGTTTACAGGAACCTTGGTTCGGGTTAAGCGATCTCGTTTCAAAACGGGCTGTACGTGTTTCAAAGGTATTACGCCCGCAACGTTCTGTTGCAAAGGATTTGATGAAACTGTTTGATGATGATAGATTAATGCTAGCGATGTCATTCCAAACAAAATACCTGGGGATGTCTCCATTTAACTGCCCAAGCCTATTTACAATGCTCGCTTTCTTGGAGTACGAATATGGTATATTCCATCCTCTCGGTGGACTCGGGAATGTTTCAGCAAGAATGGGTGAAATCGCTAGAGATCTGGGGGTCGAATTCCGTATGGAAGAAGCGGTCACCGAAGTTATAATGGATAAGAAGGTCATCAAAGGTGTCGTCACCAAAAATGGGCCATTCTATGCGGACAAGGTTGTAATGAATGCAGATTTTGCCCAAGGGATGACCACCTTATTCCCAGACAAAATAAGAAAGAAGTGGAGCAACAAAAAGATTGATAGCAAAAAATATTCATGTTCCACATTCATGCTATATCTCGGAGTCAATAAGAAATTTGACGATCTCCCACATCATCAAATCTATGCCTCAGAGAATTATGTAGGTAATCTTGAAGATATTGAGAAACACCACAGACTGACATGGGATGATCCATCGGTTTATGTGCAAAATGCATGCGTAACAGACCCTCAAATGGCTCCTGAAGGTTGCTCTACAGTGTATGCCCTTATACCAGTCTCTCACATACATGAGAATATTGATTGGAATAAAGAAAAAGGCCCATTCAGAGAAAGAATACTAGACCAAATAGAAACGAAATTAGGATTTAAAGGATTGAGGGAACACATCGTATCAGAACTGGTCATCACTCCAGAGGATTGGGGAGAACACTGCTATCGTGGCGCAGTTTTCAATTTAGCACATGGACTAGATCAAATGCTATGGAAGCGTCCTAAGAATGAATTTGATGAAATCCAAAACTTGTATCTTGTTGGAGGGGGAACGCATCCAGGAAGCGGACTACCTGTGATTTATGAATCTGCTAGAATTAGTTCTAAATTGTTACTTGATAGCCTAGGAATTAGGCCTGATTGGAATGGGGTTAACACTTGGTTCAATAGTCGTAAGCGCCGATCTAGTCCCTCAACTGCATCGATCAAACCATTGAATGAATCTGTTATTGGACTAGGTAATGAGACTGGGGCATAATTATGGACCAAGAATTAGTTGAGAAGTCTTATGCACACTGTAAGCAGTTATGCAAGAATGCTTCGACTACATTTTTCAGTTCCTTTTCTGCTCTTGAGTACGAAAAGCGATGTGCTGTTCATGCTGTGTACGCTCTTTGTCGCTGGGTAGATGACATCGTAGATGGAGATGCTGAACCATTTGTAGAGGCGAGTCAAGAATTATTACAAGCAACTTTGGAGAGAGATGTTATTATCAAAAACATCCATATTGATAAGCAACCTGCGAACTCCGAAAAAAAATATATTAAAAAATTAATGGCCCTTGTTTCAATCAGAAATGATTTGCAACGTGCTAGTGAAGGAAAAATAAAATCAGATGAACCTCTTGTATTTGTTGCATTACAAGATGTTTTTTCTCGCTACCCTATTCGCTTACATGATTTTGAAACATTAATTGAAGGAATGGAAGATGATTTGTTTATTGTACAATATGAAACCTGGGATGATCTTCGCGCATATTGCTACAAGGTTGCTTCCGCAGTCGGTTTGATATTGATTGAAATATACGGATACGAAGACCGAGCTGCTAGATTGCATGCTATTGATTTTGGGATTCAAATGCAACTGATTAATGTTCTCAGAGATGTCAATGAGGATTATGAAAACGGAAGAATATATTTGCCAGTAGAAGTACTTGCTTCACATAACCTCAAGCCAAGTGATTTAGTAAATCAGAACTTGGCAAAGAATAATTCTTGGAAGGCCTTCATCTCTGAGTACTTTGAGATAGTTGGAACTCACCAAAAGTCTGCTATGCATCTTTTTGACTATCTTGACCCACGTTCTCGAGTACAACCAAAAATAATGTCTGATGCATATAGTCAAATTTTCTATCAAATTATTCGTAGTTCTGGGGATATATTCACATCGCCATTAAAGTTAACATTCTCTAGCAAAATTTCGCTTTGGATAAAAATTAATTACCTAAAAATTAAAGCAAAACTAGCTACGAGTACAAATTAAATGGAGATGAAAAAAATGCAATGTAATATAGATGCAAGAGGAAAGGTTTATCGATTGAAAATGGGGATTGTTTCACTTCTGCTGGCCTTTATTATTGGGACGCTGATCTACTTTGGCGTATTGGAATCTACAACTTGGTGGTACATTTTCAGCGCAATCACATTTGGTGGTGCTTTTGCTATTTTTGAAGCAAGGGCTGGTTGGTGTATCATAAGAGCATCAGGAATCAAGACACCATTTTAGATCTATATTTATGCTGATGGGAGAGATTCCTAAAAACGGACTATAAGTAAATCTCTACCCAGAGCACTATTAATTTACTGTGCATAAATCAAAGGGCTTCATTCCCATTCGATAGTGCCTGGAGGTTTGTGAGTAATGTCGTAAACAACTCTGTTAACTGCACCTTTGAGTTTATTTGTAATTCTAGTACTAATCTTCTGTAAGACCGAATGTGGAATCTCGGAATATCTTGCCGACATTCCATCCATGGATTGTACTGCACGTACAACAATAGTTTCCCCATATGCCCTAACATCGCCATGGACTCCGACACTGCGCACTGGAAGTAATGCAGCGAAATATTGCCATGGTATTTCCATTAATCCTTCAGCAGCCGCTTTTTCAAACTCTTCTTCAACTATTGCACAAGATTCTCGTACCACTTCAACTCTTTCTGGAGTCAAATCACCTAGAGTTCTGACAGCAAGGCCAGGACCAGGGAAAGGTTGCCGTTCTGCGACATTGATTTCTAAAGCACGTGCTAACTCTCTTACTTCGTCTTTGTATAAGTCGCGTAGAGGTTCAACAACAATCAAAGTCATGTCCTCTGGCAATCCCCCTACATTATGATGAGATTTGATGGTATCACGAACACCGCCACCAGATTCAATCCAGTCTGGAGCAATTGTTCCTTGAACAAGGTATTTTGCTCCACACTTCTTTTGCTCATCTTCAAAGATTCTAATGAATAATTCGCCGATTACTTTGCGCTTTTGCTCAGGCTCAGTTACTCCCTTTAGAGCCTCAAAATATCTATCTGCAGCTTTTACAGTAACTAGATTGATATCTTGTTCAGCAAGTAATTTTTCAATTTCCTCAGTTTCATTCTTGCGCATAAAACCTGTATCAACATATACGCAGTGAAGTAATCCGCCAACCGCTTGAGCTGCAATTACCGCAGCGACGGTTGAATCTACTCCACCAGAACAAGCAATAATTGCAATATCATCTATCTTTTCGATTAATTCTTTCTTAGATTGCTCTATGAAATCAAGCGCGTCAAACATGCTCACGCACCGCCGTTAATTTCACGGTCTTGTGCCTTTACTTTCTCTACTTGATCCAATTTATTCTGCTTCAATGCTGCAGCATAAACAGGATTTCCAAGTGCAAGTATCTGTGTCGCTAAATATCCAGCGTTGTCGCCGCGGTCAACACCGACTGTGGCAGCAGGACCTCCCGGTGGGAGTTGTGCAATAGACAATAGAGAATCAAATGGGACTTTACCTCCAACTGGAACACCGATTACTGGTTTGGTTGTAATCGCTGCAACCGCACCCGGTAAAGCTGCTGCTAATCCAGCCATAGCAATGAAGACTGTACATCCATCTGCTTCCGCAGATTTCACAATTTCTTCAACAAATTGAGGTGAGCGATGAGCGCTTGCAACTCTTAATTGATATGTAACTCCAAAATGATCTAGAATCTTTGTACACTTCTCCGCAATTGGCATATCGGAGGATGAGCCTAAGAGTATTGTAACATCCATGATACATGTGCCATCGCGGGTGGTTCTTCAAGATGTCTCTTCAAAATATTTGCACAAACACCTTAGAAAGTCAATTATTCATCACTTTTCAAATCAATTCGTAATGACGAAAAATCAAATTCGTCTTTACTTTTATGACCAAAAATATCCACAATTAACTTTGGTTCTTCATCAACTACTCCACCTGAAAGCCATGCTATACCACCTATTTCTGGAACATTTCTAGTGGCCAATAGTTTTTGACCGAATAGATATGAATGAACATTCCAATTGGAAAGTTCCTGCTTTGATAATTTATCTTCAGCGTTCCATGGACGTTGATAAGTTGAACCAATGTTATTTGCAATTATTTGGAGAGTATTTAGGATATAGTAGGAAAAGAGTATAGCCACTATAACCTGAATCGATGACGAATATTCAATGTTAGTATATTGACTCAACATGAAAATAAATAAAATTAAACTTGCGATAATGAGTCTCTTCTTAATGGGATCATAATGCAAGGATATTTTTCTTTTTGAGATAGTTAGATACAAAGAAATAGATTGTAATGATAGTGCGATTAAACACGCATAGAATAGAGATTCAGTATACTTGTCGAATATGACAATTAGTATGCTAATTGCTATAGGAATTAGTGACCATGAATAAAGGAATGTAATCGGTCCAAGCCCTAACTCGATGTCTTTTCTGTGCCATCCCATTTGGGTTATCTCCTCATGGGTCATGATACTAGTTCAATGCAAATACTTTATCAAATTGTGCATAATGAATTACTCATCTTCCTCAAAAGGATGACGTAGGCATAAGTTTCTTGCAGCATAAACTTCGTCAACTCTACGAACTGGAGTCGTTGTAGGAGCAGCATGTAATGTCTCAGCATCAATTTGTAAAACCTCAACAAAATTCTTAGCAAATTCATCAAGAACTTCTTTTGATTCAGTTTCTGTAGGCTCTATCATCATGCATTCAGGAACTACTAACGGGAAATAGACTGTTGGAGCCATGTAACCTTTGTCAAGTAACCCTTTGGCTACATCCATAGCAGAAATACCATACTTTTCTTTTGCTGGTTGCAATGATAATGTAAATTCATGCTTAGCTACAGTTGTAGGTGCTCCATCACAAAACATATCGTCAACTCCAGCCTTTTTCGCCTCTCTAAAGATGGCATGTCGTAGATAGTTTGCATTGAGTACTGCATGCTGTGACATTGTGCGTAGTTCTTTTCCGAAACGGCGATAGAATGCCCAACTTCTTACTACTGCTCCTGCATTACCATGCCATTGTTGTACTTTGCCGATACTTCTTTCTGGCTGATACCAACCGAACCATAAATCCTCAATAGCGTGTGCTTCTTCACCAGCCTTAATCGGTCTCTTCTTGACAATAGGACCTGGTAGGAATTCTGCAAGATGATTCTTCACTCCAATAGGACCTGAGCCTGGACCGCCGCCGCCATGAGGTTGCGAGAATGTTTTGTGCAAATTATAGTGAACCGCATCAAAACCCATCAACCCTGGCGAGGTTAAGCCAAGAATAGCATTGAAGTTTGCGCCATCATAGTACATTTGACCACCCGCAGCATGAACAATTTCTGCTGCCTGAGCGATTTCTGGCTCAAATAATCCAAGTGTATTGGGATTGGTAATCATCATCACAGCTGTTTCATCATCAACAACTGCTCTGATTGCATCTAAGTCGATTCTACCATCTTCTCTACTTGGAATCTCTACAATCTCAAAGCCAGCCATTGCTGCACTAGCCGGATTAGTACCATGTGCTGAATCCGGTACTATCACTTTAGTTCTTTGAGTTTCACCTCGGCTTCTAAAATATTCTTGTATGCATCGAACCGCAGTAAATTCTCCTTGGGCTCCTGCTACAGGCTGCAAAGTTACTTGGTCCATACCGGAACAAATTTCTAGCATCTCTTGCATTTCATGGAATATGGATAGTAAACCTTGGAGATGGTGTTCAGGCTGATGGGGGTGGACATCTGCAATTCCAGGTAATTGGGCTATGACTTCGTTGATTCTTGGGTTATGTTTCATCGTGCAAGAACCAAGTGGATAAAAGCCTGTATCAATTCCAAAATTTCTCTTGGATAGCCATGTATAATGGCGAACCATTTCAGGTTCGCTCAATCTAGGCCAGCGGGCAGGAGTCTTTCTTGTCAAACTTTCAGGAAGTGCGATCGTATGTGCTGCAAGAAGAGGTTGCGGCTGGGAATACCCTTTACCTATTGCACCCTTATGGTCAAATAAATTGCTCAAGACATCACCGCCTTAGAAGTCCACAGTGCTAAATGAGCTGCGAGTAATTCAATTTCTTCTGCTTTAGTTTGGTCTGTAACAGTTATCAGTAGCCAATTCATTCGATTAGGATACCATGCATTCAAGTCAAATCCACCAATGATGCCATTACTGTCCAAATAATTCAAACAATCTCTTGCCTTACCTGGTAATTCAATAACAAATTCATTGAAATGGTGTCCAAATTGGTGAGGAATTGCAATTGTTTGTATCTCACTCAACTTTTGTTTGGCCAGTAAGCAGGCAGTCATATTTCTAACCGCTAATTGGTTAAGTCCTTCAGGACCTAATAATGCCATATGCATTGCACCCATCAAAGCGATAAGCGTCTCATTGGTACAAATATTTGAGGTCGCGCGATGCCTCCTAATATGCTGCTCACGGGTGGACAGAGTCAAACAATATGCAACCTCCCCGTCAACATCTATTGAGCGTCCAACAATTCTTCCCGGCATTAAGCGGAGATATGGTTTAGCACAAGCAAAAATTCCGTATATCGGACCGCCCCCCGTAATTGGGGAACCGAGAGGTTGCCCCTCACCCACAACGATGTCTGCCCCATACATTCCCGGGGCCTCAACAATACCAAGTGAGACTGGTTGTACACCTACGATTAGTGCTGTATTCTCGCCAATTATCTCTTTCAGTTTAGTAATTCCTCCATCGAGTAAACCGAGCGGATTGGGTTGTTCAACATATACACCACAACTTCCTGCTGCTTCTTTAGCCGATTCTAAGTCAATCGTTCCATCTGAATTATGTTTCAGAGGCATTATCACAATTCCTGCCCCTTGGCAATAATTTTGCATTACTGAGATTTTGTCTGGTGGAGTTAATTGTGAAACATAGACTACATTTTTCTGTGTTGCTTTGCGATTATGTACTCGCACTGAACAAGTCAATGCCTCTGCACTGGCGGATGAACCATCATATAATGATAAATTGGCAATCGGTAAGCCTAATAATTCTGATAATAATGTTTGGAACTCCCACATCGCTTGTAGCATTCCTTGACTTACTTCGGGTTGATATGGAGTGTATGCAGTCAAAAATTCTCCTCTTGTGATAATTGCAAAAACTGCGGCTGGAATGTAATTTCGGTACAAGCCTGCTCCAAGAAAAGATACGCGTTCTCCAAGAGCCACATTACTTCCAAGCAATCTATTGGCATCTGCAATTATTTCTTCTTCACTTTGCGGACCTCGTAAAGGAAGTTCCCCCTGCATCCGAACTTCAAGAGGAATATCATTGAATAATTCATCGATATGGGATAGTCCCATTTCCTCTAACATTTCTTGTTCTCTACCGAGATTGGGCAGTTGGTCGACCATGGTAATCACCTCACCCCTACGGGGTGCATGTCAAACGGTGCGCGTACCGGTGATAATGTTCGTCATTCGTTGGATAGCAAATAATTTCATTACTGAAGCGAATCACTGATGGGTTAGGTGGGTTTGCCAAGTGATATGGCGAAGGTGGCAATGGTGGTTTCTAACTCCTGCGCCCCTGACCCAAGGGTTCTACGTAGTGCCTTTTGGCTAGTGGAAGCGGGCCATCAAGTAA
>JAACCR010000005.1 GCA_009937205.1 Methanobacteriota archaeon
CATCCAATTGGATATGTCGCGCATCTGTGTACTCGGCGGAGGCCTAGTTGGAAGATTCGTAGCTTGCACACTGTTACAGCGTGGACATGAAATTTGCCTTGTCGATTCTGAACAAATAACTCAGTTACCAAGTGCGATTGAATTAGTACAAACTATGATCAAACCTGAAAATATTTCTCAAATAGTATCTGGCTTTTCTGTGGTTGTAAATTGCTTACCCGGTCGAATCGGCCATGCAGTTCGCGCACCGCTCTTGCGCTGCCAAGATATGCTTGTAGCAGACTTGGCATTTACCTTAGAAGACCCAAGAGAATTGAACCAATTAGCAATTGATAATAATTCAACCATGGTTTATGATATTGGAATTGCACCTGGATTATCGAATGCTCTTCTAATGGATGCTCAATGCGATTTCAAATCATTACAAAGCGCTAAAATTTGGGTGGGGGGAAATCCACAACAGGGTGATGATGAGTGGTCATACATGGCACCATTTTCACCTTCAGATGTGATTGAAGAATACACTCGCCCAGCGCGAATTAGAAGAGCGGGAGTCAATGTAATCGAGCCGCCGTTGACCCAACGCCATGCAGTATCAGTACCAGGATATGGGCAAATGGAAGCCTTTCTAACCGACGGCCTTCGCTCACTATTAGATACAATTAACAGTCAAGAACTTCTAGAATACACTGTTCGTTGGCCAGGACATATCGATCGTTATATTGCAGGTAATTTTTCAGAACAAGAACTACTCAGCGCTTGGAAATTTGACGATGATAGGCCGGAGTTCACTTGGCTAGCAATCGAGGTTGTAGCTGAACAAGGTAGGCGTAGATGGGACATAATTGATGAAGGCGGGGACGGATGGTCCTCTATGGCTAGAACGACAGGACTCGTCACCGTTGAAGTAACAGAGATGTTAGCAGAAGGACTAATTTCTCAAAGCGGAGTGATGGCCCCAGAGATTCTCGGGCAATCCAAACATTTGTTACAACGTATAACTGAGAGAATGAGCAACTATGGAGTTAAGATAACTCGTAGCGAATAATTACCCAGGCTCTTGGAGGGATAGTCAATGACAAATTCAAAATTTGAACGGTTACTTGAAAACCCTCTTTTCAAGTCCTTTTTATTCTATTCAATATTTAGGGCGTTTTATGGCACAGCAATCCTGCTAGTTACGTGGCTATTTGCGACAAATACCGAATATCCACTTTGGAGATCGATAGTATTCTTGTTATGTTCTATGGTGTTTTCTCGGATATTATTGAAAAAATTAAAAAATAAAAGTTCTAACAAATAATTGTAAAATAATCACAAGTATCAAAATCATATTGATATACAACCGCTTCAAAGGACTGCCATGAAACCTAGCACCCCATCCTACCTTAATGGGAATAAATTATTGTTAACCGCACTAATCTCTCTTGCTTTGTGCTTGGCTTCACCGGTCGCTACCGCTGAACACGAATGGGACCATCGCTACACGCTAACAGGCATTGTCACCGATGCTAACGGCGAAATTGCAACCGATATACCCGTCTTTCTTGACTGCAGCCCTGAAAATGCAAATCAAGAAATATGCGGCCATAATGAAGGGAGAAATTCAACTACCGATAATAACGGCTCATATTTACTAATTCTGCACATTCACATCACGGATCATGGCTCAGTGATATATCTCCTAGTCGACAATAAAACCTTCCCTCACGTTCTTGATTTAGGAGGAGATGATGGTGAAGCCGAAGAAGGCGACCGCATGGCTACGATGGACATCACCCTTCCATCGCAGCAACAAAAGTCAATGTCCATCGGGACGATAGTGATTGGAGCCTCTATTGGTTTGGTTTTAATTCTAGCAATAATGATGGCTATTAACTTTATAAAATCTGATACAGCGACTACAAAAGATAAAAGTTTCCAAAATAGAACTGACTTGCTAAGTTGTCCAAAATGCGATACAAAATTAAAAGATACTAATTTGATAAACCACTTGATGAAAAGGCACTTCTACAGTGAAGCGAATGCCGCTGAAGAGTTGAAAAATCAAACTCTACCTTGATCGACTAACCATTGTTGGCCGTAATAGTTCCATTGTTCCATAGTCCAACCAACAGGAATTCCTTCTGGGGGAACTGCTGGCCCTACTACTGGAGCAACAGCCTGCGGTGCGGCAAGTTGTACTGCTGGAACAAGCGCTGGGGCAACTACTGGCATTGACATTGGAGCAGTTACAGAAGGAATCATCGAAGGCGCTGAAGATGGACTCCAAAGGTGTTCAGCTTTTGATATTGAAGTCCCCTTAGATTTGCGTACTATTATCCAAGTTACTGGAATCAATGCCAAGATAGCAACCATGGCCCACAACCATATTTTTTGATGAATCGCTTCTTCAACAGTTCGTTTTGCATCCTGTGGATAAAAGTCTTGTTCATCCGAAACACCATCTCCATCACTATCGAGACAGCCAATACGGTCAACGCTGGAATATCCTTCAATTAATGGACAATCGTCACTGAGGTTGGTCGCAGATTGATCTGCGAACCCATCACCATCAGTGTCTGACCAGATACGAATGTCATTTGGCCATGAATCTTCAACATCATATACGCCATCACCATCTGCATCTGGGCAACCCTGTGAGCCATTTGTTGAGGTTCCATATTGTGTTGGACAAGAGTCGCCTCTGACCCCTTCAATCCTATCACCAAACCCATCTAAATCGTAATCATCCCACTGGCTTGACTCGTTTGGTAAAGCATCTCCTTCATCAGAGCGGCCGTCACCATCAGTGTCTAGGCACCCCAGTCTGTCAACAATTGATGTGCCAAAGACATCTGGGCAATCGTCATAATCAGTCCCCAGCGGTTCATCACCATAGCCATCACCATCGCGGTCAAACCACTGAGTCTCATCAGAAGAAAAAGCATCAGCACCATCTTCAACAGTGTATGATGTGCTTGGGTCTGACCAGCCATCACCATCAGAATCGCGGCAACCAAGTCGATCATTGAGTGAATCGCCGGCAAGAGAAACACAACCATCTGGATCATTTCCATCTGCATTATCGCCATAACCGTCTTCGTCAACATCGCTCCATTGAGTGCTATCATAATCGAAAGCATCAACACTTTCTGCCCATCCATCACCGTCTAAATCAGTACACCCTAGCACGCCACCTTGACTGGAAGTTCCCGAAATCATTGGACAATTATCATTCACATCTAGGTAGCCATCACCATCATCATCAAAGTCTTCTGTCGAATCTTCGCAGCCATCTCCATCTATGTCATTACCTTGGAATGAAACAAAACCAAGCGTACCTAAGGGGCACATGTCTTGACCACGCACACCTCTGCTACAATCAATACTCGGCCCGCCAGTATCACACATCCCGTCATTATCATCATCATAATCTTCATCCAGGTCTCGGCAGCCATCAGTATCATAATCATTTAGATTATCACTGGCCCAATTGAGCATTCCTTTGCTGCAACGATCATCGACATCGAGAACAGTATCCCCATCATCATCAAAATCTTCACTTAAATCATTACAACCATCCGAATCATAATCGGTTGACAACTGCGAAGTCCAATCTAGTACACCAAGTTCACAATCATCATCAACGTCGAGTATTCCATCATTATCATCGTCTGAATCACAGACATCACCCAGGCCATCAGAATCGTGATTCTCTTGTCCATTATTTTGGATATCTGGACAATTATCAACAACATCGGCAATACCATCGCCATCGGTATCTGTTCGAGGGTCAATTCTAACGACTTCATCTCGCCCGTTATCAACAAAGTAAAGGTGACCATTTGGACCAATTTCTAGGCCCATGATAGATGAAGCAGAAGTTTGCACTGAACCAGCTTCAACCGCACCCTTGCCACTGGTCGCCAAATCGTACGCAATAATGCGGCCATTGCCATTAAGGGAAACGAACAGTTGATCACCATCGAGTGCAATTCCCGAAGGCCTGTCAAGACCAGTTGCAAGCACCCCCCATTCGACCCCAGTAATATCCGAGTATTCTTGAAGTGGCTCCAATCGAGTGGATTCGCCCATGATGTTTTGTGTATTATAGGTTGGATCATCTGTATTGACCCAAAGAACACGGTTTGCACCAGCATCCGCAATGTAAAGAATCCCCGAATCTTTGTCCAAAACCATGTGCCCAGGAACGCCATAAGCATGCGTAAGTGAGATTTCAGCATAGCGACGAACAATTCCATCGGAATGGTCATCTTCACCGGTATCGTGGTCGGCTTGGAAATCATAGTAGACAAGTTCGCCATAGTAACCATCATTGTACCAGTATGAATTACCAGAATCATGGGCAATTCCCACGCCGTTAGGAGATTCATGGTTCATATCAATATGGCTGCCGAGAAGACCGTTACCATTTGCCTGATTTTCCACTGCAAAATGACTCAGGGAAGAAGGCCAGAGAGTCGGTCCCATGAAATTGTTTGCAGTACCTTGACCGCAGAAAGTATTTCTCGTTTCTTGGGCAGAGCCCCATTGCCAATCAAATTCTGGATTGTATGCTCCAAATGCAATAGCACTCACTTCTTCAAGAAAATGGTTTCTATTCGAATCTTGCCGGTTCTCAGTAGTTTGATTTTCTAATCCTGTGTCATGGATGATGGTTATGCTATCAGTGGCTCGGTTAGCCACCCACAGTTCATTTGCTCTACCTGGATGAAATTCAAGATCACGTGGGTCGGAGAGGGAATCGGAATAGTCGGCGATTACTACTTCGTCGAAGCCAACTCCAAATTGCGGAACTAATGAATCGCCTTCATTTCCCATAGCATTAGATGGTAGGAAAAAAAGCATAATCATTAGAAGAACAAGACTAACTCGTCGATTTGCCATGTGTAAGGCAAAGAGCATTCTTTTTTCATACCTTGCTCGGTTTGACAATATGACAGTCAGCACAATAATTATATTTATGAAATTGACTCATATTTAGTGAGAGCCGGCAACAAGTTTAACGCCTAATTTTTGTATTATTGTACATGGAAGGAGCCAGCACCCAACCCCAAAACGAAACCCCCCCATCCCTTTTTGTCGGGAATATAGCCTCATCAACATCAATCTCTGCAGCGAGCCCACTGGAAAACAATCAAGCCGACAGCACAATATCTCAAAGCGGTTGGACATACTCAAAGGCGACATTTCGCAAGTTTTACCTCGTACCTTCCTTGCTTTTTTCCGTACCAGGTCATATTGCAGTATTTGGGTCTATTTTCTTTAACCCTCTCGAGGAAACCGGAATAATAATGTGGGCCCTTTCACCCATAGTGGCCATTATCATTTTACTCCTTCTTCTAATCATTGGAATTAGTAAAAAAAATAAAAGCGTTATTTATGCAGTATTCGCTGGAGCAATTACTGATACGATTATTTGGTTTGGCTCAATATATTACTATCTCATTTTCACTGGCGGTTGGTGAGCTCCACTCAAAGATCAGTAAAAACCTGTAAACAAATCATTCTTCTTCAGAATCGTCTTGCATTCCTGCGAACGCAGCACGAAGTTCTTCAACATCTATACGGTTGTCTTCATTAATGTCAAAGGCTTTGATAATTGATGAGACTTGACCAGGTGAAAGGAATTCTCCAACCAGAGATTGCAGTCCCTTGTATAACTCGGGTCCGTTGATGGAGCCATCAGAATCTCCATCTATTTGTGCAAATAAAGCGTCAACTGAAAGGTCATTCTCTTCTAAACAAGTTGCAAGTTTTTGCATTGAATCATTTAGTGTCCATTGTTGTTCATCATCAGGTGACGTGTCGCTCATATCCTTTGACAATAGACCTAAACCAATAACTCTTTGCAATATTAGAGAATCAACAGTATCCGATTAATCGCTCAGAATTTCTCCTGTTTGAACAGCCCATAAGCGAGCGTAAATACCACCTAAATTTACTAATTCTTGATGCTCACCACTTTCGACTATTTTTCCGTCATCAAGAACAATAATTCTGTTTGCATAACGAATCGTTGAGAGGCGATGTGCGATGATCATAGTAGTTCTATTATCGGAAATTTTTGCTATGGATCGTTGTAATGCAGCTTCGGTTTCATTATCTACAGCAGATGTGGCCTCATCCAAAATCAACAATGCAGCATCCTTGAGAACAGCCCTTGCAATAGCAATACGTTGCCGCTGTCCACCACTCAAACGGTATCCACCTTCACCAACCAAAGTATCCCATCCATTCGGCAATTGCTCTACAAATTCTCTTGCTTCAGCAACATCCGCCGCCGCCCAGACTTCCTCATCAGTTGCATTCGCTTTACCATATCTGATATTATCTGCAATAGTGGTTGGGAATAATGTTACATGCTGATCTACTAATGAGATGTTTGAACGTAAAGACGGCAAAGCCCAATCTTGACTTGATTTACCAACCCACTCAATACTGCCCCCATCAATATCGGAAAATCTCAACAACAATCGCGTCAATGTCGATTTCCCGGCACCAGTAGCACCGACTACACCCAATGTCTGACCAGCAGTAATTGTTAGATTCAAATCTGTGAATAATGGTTCTCTATCACTATAACAAAAACTAACATTGCTCATCACAATATCTGATTTCCTAGCATCTTCTCTAGTGGCAACGAACTCGCCATCTATGATTTCTATTGGACTCTGTAGTAAATCCAAAACACGTGTACTACTGGCCATCGCTCTTTGGTATAAATCAAATGTTTCACCAAGACGAGTAAGAGGCCAAAGCAATCTTTGAGTCATGAAAACCAAAACAGAATATGCCCCAATAGCAAGAGATCCTTCTAATGTTAGCCAGCCACCAAGAAGTAGGGTTGCAGTAAATCCAACGAGAATTGCCATGCGAATTAGTGGCGTAAAAGCTGCAGATAATCGAATTGCTTCCTTATTTGCCATCCTATACTGTTGACTTAATTCTCCAACCCGCTGAGCCTCTAGCGCTTCAGCAGTAAATGATTGAATTGTTGTCATCCCGCTCAAATCATTTTCTAATAGAGCATTCATTTGCCCTGCAGCATACCGAACTTCAATATAACGCGGTTCCAATGATTTCTGATATCGGAACGAGCCCCACAAAATAATAGGGATTGGAATAACTGCAAATACTGCGACTTGCCAAGAAATAACCAGGAAAACAGTTGAGACGATTATCACGGTTGTAGCAACTTGTAAAATATCATTAGCACCCTTATCTAGGAATCGTTCAAGTTGGTTAACATCATCATTTAAAATGGCCAATAGATCTCCCTTTTGCCGCTTATCGAACCATCCACTACCTTGCTTTTGTATATGTTGAAAGGTTTCAATTCGCATTTCATGTTGAACGGTTTGCGCTAAGTTACGCCACAGAATAGCAAAGAAGTATTCGAATAAAGATTCAAGACCCCAAATAGCGAAAGTCAAAACTGAAAGGAAAATCAATTGTTGCATTGGGTCGGCAATACCAAGAGTTCCCAAATACGAATTTTCTCTCAGAACAACAATATCAACCGCTAGGCCAATAAGTAGCGGTGGAGCCAAATCCCAAATCTTGTTGAGGATTGAGCAAAGACTTGCTAAGCGGACAGTGGATTTGTGCGGACGCATATAATGCATCAAGCGCGACAAAGGGGCTTCTCCGCTCATACCCTGTCCTCAACGGCTTGTGCAATAAGACTCCCTTTTACCAATATTACAACCAATTACAGCAAAAGCCCTATTCAATAGATAGCCAAGCCCACATTTAGGGTTGAAGATGCGCCGAGACGATATGACCACCTTGCAGTATGTTACGGGCCCATCTGAGCATTGCCGACACATCACCCTAATTGACCCAGCAAGCCAATCTCCAGATGTTGCTGCACAGCGAGTAATGGTGGCGGTTGACTGTGGAACATCAATGATATTCGTAGGCGGCTCAACAAACACTCCTGACGCAATTGTACACGCGACTTGTGAAGCTATCCAAGAAGCCCTAGAATTACGCGTCTTTGCTGCAAGCCAAGACCCGGAATGTGATGAAGACGGCTACAAGATACCAGTTGTATTATTTCCGGGAGGAGCCCATGCATTATCCCCTGCAGCCGATGCGATCACATTCATGATGTTAATGAATTCAACAAGCAGAAAGTTTCTCGTTGGAGAACAAGTTAGAGGCGCTCCCTATCTGCACAAATTTGCAGTAGAGGCACTTCCCACCGGATATGTCGTTTGCGCACCTGGCGGGAAAGTCGGCGAAGTTGGTCAAGCAGAATTAATTCAAGAAGGTGATGTTGAATTGATAAACGCCTATGCAAGGTGTGGGCAAATGTTCGGATTCAAATTACTATATCTCGAAGCTGGAAGTGGTGCTGATACACAAGTTGCCCCAGCCCTAATAGAGAGTGCAAAACAAGTTGATGGTTTGACACTATTAGTTGGTGGCGGGATTAGAACAGGAGCACAAGCCAAGATCGCTGCACAAGCAGGCGCCGATTGGATAGTGACTGGAACTCTAACCGAAGATGCAGCAGATTTAGTAGAATTACGAAACCGTCTAAGTGAAGTAATCAACGCGCTATAAGCCAATCAACGAGTAATTTTCTTCTATTGTAGAGATTACCAAAATCAATATTTTGGATGATTTTTGACTCAACGCTCTTGCAGTTGGAACCACAAATCCCTTTGATGAGATACGATGATCTCAAACCACGAAGGGGCGCGCGCTGTAGTTGGCGAGGGGAATTCTTTTATCGTGTAGAAATTAAATTTTTATATGACGATAATGAACGGGATTGGACGTAAAAATGTCATGCTAAAGAGATGCTGATGCATTGAAATTAAGTGGAAACAATTAATTGATTA
>JAACCR010000006.1 GCA_009937205.1 Methanobacteriota archaeon
TACCCACGTATATGGCTCGCAGCGAGGCTGTTCTTTGCTAGAGCCGTTGAAGGAAATGCGCAATTTTCTGATCTGAACCAATCCATTCAATTTCAAGTAACTCATCTGTTGGATGCCAAGCTAATTGCGAATGTGCAGTGAGATTTTGTGTACTAGTAATCTCAATGGAATCATCAGACTCACATTTGATTAGATGAAGACAGATTTCTTTGTCAATTAATTGATGATGCCAAGTACCAACATGCCTAACTGCCCTGACATCTATTGCCAACTCCTCTTTTATTTCTCGCTCGATTGCCATGAATGGAGTTTCTCCAAGTTCTAATTTCCCACCAGGAAACTCCCATTTATTCTCAAATGCATCACCCTCAATACGTTTTGCTATCAAAAATGAATCATCATTTTCTATCAATGCCGCTGCAACTTCTACAACTGGTGGAAAGAGCATATGCGCTATGCAATCGTTTACTATTTCGCGGCAATCGTTTATTGAATAATTCTCCTCTAGAGGAAGATGAAGGAACAAGCAAGGCAGTTCTCTCTCATATTGATCTTTTAACTGAAATTGTTGTATTGTATCTAGAGTTCTGTATAGTGTTTCATTACACAAAAATTCTCCAGCATCATCACTGAACACTAATTTGTTTGAAAAGTTTTCAAGTTTCCAATAACAGTGCTGGATAGTTGATGGCAAATTGCCCTTTCCTGAAATTGTGGATGATGCGACTTTGCGGCCGCTATTATCTTCAATACGCATATCAATAATATCTTTAGCAATCCTTTCTATCCGTGGTAATAATGACTTTTCTGCAAGCCCGATATGAATTATTGCATCATATTTAGTTCCATTTTTTAGTAATTGTGAAACCACTTTTGAACCATCTAAATCAACTGATAATTCATTGACATCGATTCTAACATCTAAATCATCAAGTTTTGACTCCCTTTGTTGTAACCATGGATCGGTTACAATTACGTTTTCAGTGAATGATTTTGCAACCTGCCAAGAAATATTTGTCTGGTGATGAGCGAAAGGATGGAAGCCTGTTAGAAGAACTCTCATCACTGCACCCGGTCATTGCTATTGGTCTCCGTTTTTGATATATTAGGCTTCAACTAACCGTCATATTGACAAAGCCCCTGCTACAGTTGATGTTTGAGGCGGAGAATCATGGATGACATAGTCGTACAATTCCCTGCCAAAAAAAAAGGACTAAGGCTGCTCTCTCTAATCAAAGCAATTTGGCGGGAAATTACCTTTGGAGTTGGAATGTGGGGGACATTACGTCCACTTGTTGCAGCTTTAGCTGCCGCAGTACCATTCTTGTTCCTAGGCCAACACTTCAACCGACACCATAGAAGAGCAGTCGATTGGACTCTATTACAAATCCCACTGGCACTAACCGTAATTCTCTGGGTTGCTCTTTGGGCATATTCTATTTTTGATGCTTGGAGAGATGCAACTAAAATGGTTGCTCGCAATAATTAATTAATTTTGAAACTCTATCCATTCGGACTGAGATTCAGCAGTTCTGTACCAACTTTTACCATCATGTGTAATCCATTCATATCCATTATCATCGACTTGTGTAGCGACTAAACTTGTTTCTGGAGTCGCTTTTACTGACTCTTCAATTGGAAGCGATGGCACTTCTTTTTCAGATTCAAGCACCATATGTGTTTGGTCAAATGAATTCTCGCTCAATAAAAGATCCGAATCAATTCTTGATTTTATCATATCATATTCCATTAATAATCTCTGGAAATGTGCTGGCGAAATATTCTCATTTGCAAACTCGTTTCTAATGTTGCCAAACACCTGCTCTAATCCCTCAATGGTTGTTTCATTTGCTAATGATTCCATCAAATTGATTAGCAAGTGTTTTTGCTTACCCCTTATAATAATTGTAACAATTGCGCCAATTGCAGGGAATAGGATGGCAAGAATGAGTCCTATTGCGTCGAGATTTATCGAACCATCATCATTTTTGATATTGGAATTAGATGATAAATCTATACTAGAATCTTCACTTTCATCTTTGCATCCATCAGAATCAACATCCGTTTCAGAATCAGAAATCCACCCAGTCTCACCTCTTGGACAGGTGTCAGTATTGTCCTCAACTCCATCATTATCATCATCACCATCTTCAGTTGCATCAAAACAACCATCACCATCAAGGTCCAACTGCGGGTTTGAAGTCCATTCGGTTTTACCTA
>JAACCR010000047.1 GCA_009937205.1 Methanobacteriota archaeon
CGTCGTATTGACGCCATTGGCAAGGTCTAAAGGTTGTGAATATTCAATTTCACCGCCACTGAAAATACAACTCAATGTTCCGTTGTAATCTATCTCTCCCGTATTTGAAATAGACAGATTCCACTGTGCTAGGTCGCCCGCAGTAACATCAGTGTTCAGGTGAACTAGTTCCATGTCAATTCTAGCCAAAGGAGGTGGCCCCACCTCAAAGGTGCTAGTATGAAATAATTCAGATTGCGATACTGGTGGGTCTGCGATAGAGAGATTTACTGTATAATGAGAGTTTATATCGAAATTAGTTTCAGCAAATGAAGAAGAAGAATAAAATTGTGCATTCGTTGTAGTTGCACTCCCAAATGTAATGTTTGACATATGTGATTCTAGAATTTCTTGGCCGAAGATATCGGCAGTAACATTACTTGACCACTGTAAATCTCCAAGGTTTTCTATGGATGCACTAATGATTAGATAGTCCCCCTCCCTAAGAGTTTCATTACCAGTTGGAGCGCCATTGAAATTGACTGGAATTAGTTCTATTCCTTCAATTGATAATTGAGCTGGACGGAGCCGTTGAATTGTACTATTGAATCCTGTAACATTGTTTGTATCTTCTGTTCCAATATCACCCGTCATAGTGACCATGAGATTGGAATATCCATATGGCATATTGGAGAATGTGTAATTGATCGGCGTGCTACCGAATGCCAATACGGTGTAATTTGTTGATTGGTTGTGAAGTTCAGTTCCCTCTATTGTAGAAATCACTACATTGACTTCTATTTCGGCATCCAATCCGCTCTGCTCAACGATGGTAAATGGAACTTCTAAATCACTATCTTCAAAAGTTTCCATTTCACCAAGTAAAATACTACTTACATCAATTACTGCTCCCCCGCCAGATGCTGAAACTAATGGTGCTAATATGACTGCAATTAGAAGAGCACAAACTAAGTTTGTTACTATGCTTGATGATGACATACGCTCCCCCATATTACCACCTATGCGTATGGGGTTCTTCACCTTCACGCCAAAAGATGGGTGAGGGCTATGTTTATTCTATGTTGAAAGGTCGCCCGAGAATGTATGACACCTGACGAGTTGCTAAAAATCACTCCCGATTTGTTGGCACGTGCCATTTTACATCGGCGAGAGCAATTAGCAGAGGCTATCCCAGAGCAGTTAGATGCTCGTCAAGAAGAGTTAGATTTCGCAGTCCCTTTGGCCAATTTCGCCAAAGAAAAGCGCGATGAATTTGATAAACAAATCAATGAAATAACTGATAAGTGTCTTCATTCACAAAATCAAGCAAACCTAAAATTTACCAAATTGGAAAGTGATTTTCTAGTTACAGATACAGAGCACAAAGAGATAGGGTTCGATGAATTATTACAGCAGTACAAAGAAGCTAATGAAAATCATCACCAACAAACAATCATTTTAGAGCAAATGAATGATTTAGCAATAGAACAATTTGACAAAATATCTAGTGAAAATAATTCTGAAAGTGACATAGAATCAATTAATTCGCAACATAAGGACATATTGGATGCGATTGCTATATCAAAAGATTCCCACGCAGAATTATTGCCATTAAAGAATGAAAAAGAACATTTCAATAATACTTACCTTGAAAATGAAACGATGAGAAGAAGAGCTAATTCACGAACTGCACTGCTAAGCCAAGCCCTCGATTCCAGTGAAAGGGGAATCGAACATTGGCAACAATTAATCGATAAGGGTTTTGATAGACTGCTAGTTAATGCTAATAGAGTTAGTGCGGGTGAATATTCAACACCAGCATTATCCAAAATGAATAAGGATAAGAATTCGCAAGTGGATCGTAGAGAAGGTGCTTGATATGAATGAGGTATGTCCAATAACTCATTTCACAGAAGAGCAGCAAAAGCGCTGGCCTAATCTGCATAATTCATTAATCGGACAATTAGAATTCCCTACTGCTGCTGAAATCCCATCAGATGCTCTAGCCAGATTGAATAACGATGTAAATGAAATGCTGCGCAAGCAACTTGAACATAGTAAAAGAGATAGAAGTCGGGAAAAGTTATTCGCATTTTTGAAAAAAATATTGGAATTTAAATTTCCAGGAAGTAAATTAGACAAATTCGGTTCATCTGTAACCGGACTGTCACTGGCCCAAGGCGACATAGATTTGTGCTTACAAATACCAGGAAAAGTCCCTCACAAAGTTTTCAACAAAATTGGTAAACTTCTAAGATTACATGACTTTGTTGACATTGTAGTAATACCTCACGCCAAGGTTCCTATTGTAAAATGCAGAGATGGAAAAACAGGCATACCCCTTGATATCTCAGTCAACAACACACTCGCACTACAAAATACACAATTGCTCAAAACATATTCAATGCAAGACTCTAGAGTCTCTCAGGTAATATTGGCGATTAAGCATTGGGCAACTTGTAGAGATGTTAGTGATGCACCTTCAGGGACATTATCCTCATATTCATGGTCCATATTGAGTATCCAATCAATGCAAATGTCTTCTCCGCCACTGGTAGCAAATGTCCAAACCGGTAATAAAAGAACCATTCAGCATGTTGAAGGTGATAATTATGATGTTACAATTCATCCAAACCCAAAGAGCTTACTAAAGCAACAAAATCAGCAAAACATCGGAGAAATCATCGCCAACTTTTTCGAAACCTTTGCCAATTGGAACTGGGATTTGGATATCTGCTCTATCCGGAATGGTACTGCCCTATCCCGTGAAGAAAAAGGTTGGTTAGAACAAGATCCAACGGCTATTGACATCATCATCAACGAGGAATCGGTGAGAGTGGGCAAACATAGTTTACCAATTGAAGACCCATTTGATTTGAAAAGAGATCTAAGCACTGTACTTCGTGCTGAAGGAATCATGGATATTAGAGAAGAAATACTCCGGATGTGGTTCGGTATTTGTGAGGGCAATTCGTGGAAAGATTTGTGTGCACTAAGAAACCCTGACAAGCACATATCTGATGAAAAATTAGACCTTTTCCACGACCTTAGAGGCAAGGAAGAGAAAGAGATCAATAGTAAAATTGCAGACTATACAATACAACTTGAGCAAGTTGAAAAGAAAATAGTAGTCTGTACCGCTGAAAGAGAGAAAGCCCAAAAAATCCCAGAATTGAAAAACCTTCGCAATGAAATTCATCAAAAGATATTGATACGTACCCATCATATTGAAGAGGAATTGAGTAGAATCTATCAACGCCTAACTGGAACGGTGGATATATTCAGAGTTCCTTCAATACTCACTGAAGAAAATGATTTTGCACTATTCTTTGAATTGCAACAAATGCTCCCAAAAGCTCGTGAAGCCGATAAGTTACATCATGAATTTATTGATCTTATCAAGGAGCACACTGAAGTGCAATCAACATTATCTTCAGGCCTAGAAGGGAAATCAGTAGCGGCGTTGAAAAACGCAATATCAATGGCTAATCGCTCTGATAGATTCTTCAATAGCAGCAATTATATTGCTCGTTATCTAGGAGAATTAATAATTGAAAAGAGGAAAATAAATAGAGAACTGGGGCGACTAAAGTCGTGGTTGAAGTATTGTGAGGATCTTAAACACCAAAAATCACGTAAATCTAAGAGTTCAAGGCATTCAAATCATAGTAAAATGAATAAGAAATCTTACGCAGAAGTGAAATCTAAAATGGAATCTGGAGAAGGTTTATCACTCGCAGAACTAAATGTTTTACTGAATAATGGTGGTCTTTTCTCAGCGGAGAAATCAAAGGACAAAAAATCACCGAAGAGTAAATATTCTCGTTCCAAGAGAAAGAATTCTAATAGTGATTTATCTGCGTATAGAGGCCCTAGAGGTCGCTCAAAAAATGTCCGTAAGGAGTGATAAAGTTGCAAGATGGCATCCAATGGATGTTAGGTCCGGAACCAAAAAACTTGAGCCCAATATGGACACAAGAAGTACTGCAGTTATTTTTACGCGAAAACGGTGAAGAATATTCACAGAATTCTGTTTCTAACCTTCCAATTCCAAAATGGGGAGGTAATTTACTGCTGCTCGAAGGAACTGATACCACTAATCCAAATTGTCTGAAAGGTTTACTGTGGGCTACTCCTTTTATGGATGACATTGTTAGAGTGGCAGCATTTTCAATAACATCTGAACTCCAGAGTAAAGGATATGGTAGGATGGCATGGAATTATTTTGTCGAAAGTGCAACTAAGGCTGGTTTTAGCAAAGTTCAACTCGAAGTAAAGGCGTCCAATACAAGAGGCCAAGAGTTCTATAGACAAAGGGGCCTTGTTGTAATGAATGAACTTCAGGGGTACTATTCAAGTGGACTAGGATATATGATGCGTGGCGATTTGAAAAAATATTAATAAAAGCCATATATGTAATTATTTTATCTCAAAGGTTATTCCCCCATTGCTTCTGCATTAATTGTGGAACAACGGATTCTTGCTGAATTAGTAAATTCTAGTGGCGTGGTTAGTGCTCACTTATTGGATGAAAATGGGTTGCTAATGGAGAACCTTGATTCCGGACATAGTCAAAATTATTCTTCACTCATCGCTGTCATGAGCAATTCCGGAGAAAGCCAGTCTGTAACGATTACTTCTCAAAATGCAATTCTCATTGGAAATAGGTTAGAAAAAAACTATTTGCTGGTCGTTCGCTTACAATCATCCTGCAATTTAGGGGCTATCAGGAAGTTATTATCAAAAGCAGTATTAGAACTCAACGCTCTTAGCTAGTGAAACCTAATCAAATAATGGGCCGAGAATAACCATCCCATTTGGCCCTACATCAATTGCCATCTTTTCCATAGCATGACGGCAATGGCGCATTTTTTCAATTTGCAGAGTTCTAATTAATTTACCATTTCTTTGATCCATTCCCAAGTTAATTACAGCATCTGCTAAAAAACCTTCATTACCTTGCAATTCGGCATTTGTCCCCACATTCCTTTCAGTGATAATAAAGACATTAAGATTCATACTGCGCAAGAAATCGAAGAAACCGAACATCTTTTTGCGCATTACCTCATCCACAGAAGTCAACGAATAAATTGCACCTAATGAATCTAAAACAAAAGTAGTAAATCTATCACCATGTTGTTGTTTGAAATGTTCTATCATCCTACGAGTAAATTTTAGATAATCCATATTTTCATTTTCTCTACGAAGTTCAGTAAAATCAGTAAGTTGCAAATTATTTGGAACATTCAAACCCATACTTGTAGTTCCCCGCAATAGTGAATCAACACTCTCTTCAACTGTGCAGTATAGACCAAATTCACCTGTTCTAGTGAGATGATTGGATAATAAGGTCATACAGAAACTCGACTTCATTGAACCTGGTGGCCCGGTCACCATTGTTACATAAGGTGCACGAACATCACTCTGGAGAACTCGCTCCATTCCCTGCATTGCGCCTAGTAGCATGATATCAACAGTTAACACTGAATGCTTCTTGTCCTTAACTATTTTCTTAAAACGACTGGTAAAATCTTGTCATATGTTTCACTATTAATTCTCATTCAGCATGGTCTTTTACAATATTGAAAGATAGGCCGCTAATGAAGAGGTTAAATGGGTGGGTTATGTGGGCGAGTCGGCGAGAAGATGGGAATCTTCCCCCCGAACAGGTGAGAATAACAATGACAGACTTCAAAGAGCAACTCGAAGATCGTAGAAAAGTAGTGGATGGAAAGGCTACTGAATACAGAACTACCCGTGACGAATGGAATGGAAAAACCAAAACTCACACCACTACTCGTAACGAATTGAATGCTGAAGTAAGAGAGTTAATTGTCCAAGTTCGTGAGCAACGAGAAATACGTGAACAGATGAACGAAATCGTTCGCGAAAAGAAGTCTGCTCGCTCTGCTGCAAGTGATGCGGTTAAGGCTGCAAAATTATCACTTGAGAATGCCAAGGGTCCACAGCAAGCTGCTCCGCCTAGAGAGGCTGGCAGAAAAGGAAAGTGGGAAAAGAGACCTCCAACCGTTCATTCATTGAAAAAGGATTTGAACAGACTAGAAAATGAGTTTGAGCAAGGAAAACATACTGGTAATAATGAGACCAAGGTAATGAAGAGAATGAAGGAAATTAATGCAGAAATCAAAAAGTTGAAGAAATTTGATGATTCCAATGGCGATTTAAAGGATGCCCGCACTGCAGTTCACGAAGCAATGGCTCAGCAAGAAATTGCACACGAAGAAGTACAAAAGGCTGCAACTGCTGCTCAAGAAGCTCACGAATTGATGCTTCAGTGGAATGAAGAAGTTGACCGCCAAAGAGAACTTGCTGAAACTGCACATCGGGGTCTAAGAACTTCAAAGAAGGAGGCAGATAAGGCTCACCGCTTTTACATCGTATCACTACGTTGCTTGCATTCTATCCAAGATATGCTAAGAGCAATGCGAGGTGCATCTGCTGGTGCTGGCCAAAAGCCAACTGCACGTGTTGAAGTTCAAGATTTGATGGGCAAATTAATGGCCGGTCAAACACTTAGTACTGAGGAATTAATGCAACTTCAGAGTTTTGATTGATTGTTTTTGAAGCGAACACATCAAAGACCCCATTCAACACGATAATAATTACGAGGCTTTGCCATGTTATCAAAGGACGATATTGCTGAACTTGTTGAGAATTACGACAGAATGAAGTTACGCATCGGTATGACTGCATCTCATTCTGCTCTAGACATCTGTGATGGAGCAATTGAGGAAGGTTTTCCTACTGTTGCATACTGTAAAGAAGGACGTCACAACACTTATGCAAATTACTTCAAGGCACACCGCTCATCCTCAGGAAGAGTATATCGCGGAATGGTTGACAAAGCGATAGTTATGCCTTCATTCAATGATGTAATGGATTCTGATATGCAAGCACAAATGCGCAAGAGAAATGTCATCTATATCCCAAATCGTTCTTTTACGTCCTATTCTTCTATTGAAGATGTTGAAAATAACTTCCATGTACCTTTATTTGGATCTAGAAACATGCTGCGAATGGAAGAAAGAACAGAAGAGCAAGATTACTATTGGATTTTAGATAAAGCTGGGTTACCTTATCCTGAAGCAATTGCAAACCCAGAGGATATTGATTGTCTAGTAATCGTAAAACTTCACCATGCACAAAAGAAATTGGAGAGAGGATTTTTCACTTGTGCATCATTCCAAGAATATCAAGACAAATCTAAGACCCTTATCGCTGAAGGAATTATTGACCAAGAATCATTAGAAGGCGCTAGAATTGAGAGATATGTGATCGGTCCTGTATTCAATCTGAATTTCTTCTATAGCCCACTGGCTGATGAAGGAGAGCGATTAGAGTTACTAGGTGTCGATTGGCGCTTTGAGTCTTCACTAGATGGCCATGTGCGTCTTCCTGCACCACAGCAGATGACTATGCCTGCTCACCAGCAAATTCCAGAGATGACTGTTGTTGGACACAATACCGCAACTATTAGAGAATCATTACTCGAAGTTGCATTTGAACTTGGAGAGAAATTCATTAAGGCAAGTAAAGAACACTATGATCCAGGAATCATTGGCCCGTTCTGTCTACAAACCTGCATTGACAAAGATATGAATTACTACATCTATGACGTTGCACCTCGTTTAGGTGGAGGGACAAATGTTCACGTCAGTGTTGGACATCCATATGGAAATGCTACATGGAGAAAACCAATGTCAAGTGGCCGTCGTATTGCAATGGAGATTAGAATTGCTGCGGAACAAGACAGATTGTTAGAAGTTCTAACATGATTTTTTACAGCGACAACTACTGTTAATGGTTCATATCCATCGCTACAGTTGTAAAGGAGAGACTGCAAGCTCTTGGGTTCTACTCAAATTCTCTTCACTGCACAAAATCATTGAAATATAAGA
>JAACCR010000048.1 GCA_009937205.1 Methanobacteriota archaeon
ATTTAGCCCCATTTCCAATTACTACATTTTGGCCAAGGACAGAATTAGAAATTATTGAATCAGGACTAATTTTACAGCCAGACATCAGTAATGAATTAGAAATTTTTACATTCTCTTCAACAAAACAATTGGAAGAGATTACACTGCTAACAACATCACCAAGTATCACAGCATCATCCATACAAAACCCATTACCTGGAAGAACTGTTCCATTTGGCATAGGGAATGGTAATTCTTTCATTCTTTTTACTAAAGTTGATTGAGCGTTTAGTAATTCCATCGGATTACCGACATCGAACCAAACACCATCGATTGTCTTGGCATACATCGGCCAATTCATTTCCAGTACCATTGGAAATAATTGTTTACTGAAATCAAACTTCTCACCCAAAGGCATCAATGCTAAAACCTCAGGCTCTATGATATATAATCCAGCATTTATCACATTACTAAACGCTTCTTCTGGACTCGGTTTTTCCTTGAATCGACTAATATAACCTTCACGCAAATCTCCATCTAATTCACCATTATGCTCTGATGACAATCCCACTATACCGAAATCGCTTGGATCTTCAACTTCCCAAAGTGCCATTGTGACCTTTGCACCGCTTTGCTTGTGAGCTGCTAATAGACCTGAGATGTCAAATGAAGCGACTGAATCGCCAGAACCAACAACAAATGTTTCTGTTAGCAAATCACTCAGAAGCCGAACACTTCCTGCAGTTCCCATTGGAGAATCTTCTTGATTAATTCGTGCTGTAATCTCTCTAGAATGAGTTTTCATCGATTGAAGTGGCCAAGCGGAGACATGCTTTTGCAATTGCTCACCTCTATATCCAGTTGTGACAATTAAATCATCAATACCGGCTTCTACCATCGCATCTTTAACGAAATCAATAACAGGACGCCCTAGGACTTCAACCATGGGCTTTGGACGAGTCAAAGTCAAAGGACGTAATCTTGAACCTTGACCACCGGCCATTATGACCCCATACATCATTTCACCTCAGCGACGACGGTTCTGCATATTTATTCGGCGCATTCCTGCCTTTTTGGAGGATTTACCTGAAGCAGGACGGGATGAACCATCGCTGCTACTCGTTCCCCCAATGTTCAATACACCCGATGAAAGTAAATTGCTTACCAAACCGTCAGCAACATCTGCTGAACTAGCACCAGTTGACATTTCATTTTTGACGGATTGATTATGATCTGTAATCCAAGATTCTCTCTCTTTCTTAGCCATATGTAACTGGTCACGTGCTTTGTCAACATCCTTCATTAATTCAACAGTCTTTTCGTGCATTTCATCTGCCTTCTTTCTGAAATCAAGATATTCTTCGTGGAATCTGTCACCTTCTGCTTTGAGAAAATCTCGGTGCGCAAAAACTTCATCCAATTCTTTTGATTTTTCAGTTACTCTCACAACTGCTTCTATCATTGCTTTATGTGCAGCGTCTGCTTCTGACTTTATAATTTTAATCGAGCCATCCAAGTCAGACAAATCAATACTAACCATATCAAATTGTGCAACCTCTGGCTCTAACTCTGCAAGACGGCGATGCTTCAATTTGAGATCAGCCATCATTTCCCTTTCCTTCTTAGGACCAACACTCGATGTTTCAAAGGTAGTCTCTAAATTATCAATCTCTTGCTTTAGTTGCATAAACTCGGCGGTAGCAGAACGCTTCTCGTTCTTTTCTCCGCGTCGACCCTTCGCTTGGGAGATGAGTTGACGTATTTGGTCTTGGATTGCATTTCTCTTTTCTTTGAACAATTTAATTTCAGCACGAATAACCTTTACTTCGGAAAGGACCAGAGCTGATTTCTCTCTGTGTTCCTTGAATTGTGCTTGGATTGCATTGCGCTTATCAGCACTCTGCTTAGCGGAATCGCTGAATGAATTACGGGATTCGCGCAACTTGCGAACTTTCGCTTCCATTGTTTGAAGTTCTTCGCGAAGTGCCGCATCTGGCTTCTCCTCCGCTTCCTCTTTCATTCCGCGCATGACTCTTCCACAGCATTAACCATTTCAAGGCTATGGATGGTGCGGCAAGACAATTTGAATCGATTATTGGCCAAATAAGACGTACATTTCCATGAATATTGCGCTTAATAATCCAATCGTTCCCAGTAAATTAGCAGCAATAGAACCTGAAGACCTCACCATTGACCTGAATTCAGATCTGACTCTAACATTGATCTGCCTTCCCACCAATAGTTCACCACTTGGTTGTTCGAGGCGAACAGAAACTGTTGCTTCTCCCGTAGTAGTGGGTAATAACGACTGCCAGGCTACTGTACCATCCCGTAGCAAACCACTCATCACACCTAGAGTATCATCATCTCCATGTGTATGACTTGGCAATGCTCGGTCAGACCACCAGTACTTTTCTCCAGGTTGCAACCTATATGTCAAGGCTACATCATTCGGACGGAAGTCGGGTGTTTGAACTCTAAATACAACTGTTCTTTCTGTCTCTCCAAGATTATGAATTATTGTAAATAGATTTGCCCTATTGGTAACTACATTTTCCAAATCAACTTCGAATACTAAGTCCTTCAGTGCAGGATTATTGCCAACTTCAATCTCATGTTCTAAACGGTCTATCATTCGGAAGAATGCTGGACATTTTCTTGACACATGTCCCATTAATAAAAGCCATACTTCCAATGTGAAAACTGGGTGTGAAACGATTAGTTTCAACCCATTTTCATTCAAGACTTCAGATAATTCGGAAATTATTGTAGATTTAACTAGGCCGCGGTGGTGCCTGTACAATGTCATCAGGATTTTTTCTCTCGCAAAATCGACTTCAACATTTGGATGAATGTTTGCTTCAATACTTTTTGTGAAATCCACATATTGCGCACGCATCAATGGGTCCATGTGAGTCATTAGAAGATCATTGAATACGGAATTAATTGTTGAAGGGTGGATTGCTGGACTATATGCATCTAGGAGACCAGTTCTTTCAACCATGCTAAATTGATGAGACCGTGTTGCTAAATGCTGACCGATTGACAATAGCATTAATGAAAATGAACCCAATAAGATGATCATTCCAGATTTATTCTCAGAACCAATATAAAAAATAACAACCAATAATAGGGCACTGGCCATTGCAAATAACAGACTGGTATTTGTTTTATTAGTAGCCCGCTTCATTCTATCAACAAGTCCATCATATCCTTGTAATGATTGAACTGGGCGGTGGGCATCATTTGAAATTTGAACTTCGTCATTAAACACGCGTAATGAGAGTCCTACGCGGTGTCGATGAACCATAATGGACAAAATATAACCAAACAGAATTACGAATGTGATAGCTACTAATGTGATTGAAAATGTCAAGCCTATAGTCGGTTCTATATTTTCTAGCCACCAATTTGGCGAACCGTTGGAAAAAGACCACGCGATGAAATATGTGAAAATTGCAAAAGCAGGTAAAAACAATATTATTCTAAGACCAAAACTAATGATTTGTCTATCTATTGCAAGAAATATTGCTTCCCAATCTTTGACTGTTGCCTTTTCACCTATTGGAGAGATAGCCTTTATTTTAGAAAAGAGGCTATTTGTATCAACAACAGCCTCTTGGGGAGAGGCTTGTATCGTATTATCCCCCCCCTCCATAGCAATAGGCAAGGGTTGTTACTCTTTATCATTGTCCGGAATTGAATTAATCAACAGCGTATTAATATTTTTTCTGCGATACTTTCAGACAGTTCTAGATAAGTTCCTTCAGATGTCTGCCAGCGGCCATCTTGTTTCTTTACCCGTGTTCCAATTTTCACACCTAAATTATTCAATGAGGTCAATGCAGATTCGCTTAAAACCATCATCCTGATATCCCCCTCACTATTATCCGGAAGAGCGCTCATTGGCCTCATTCCGCTTGCTAATTGATTAATTATGGATGCTAGTTCTTCTCTTGCAGGGGGGATTTGCTTACCTGAAGGATCAATATTTGGTTGATCTAATAATAACGTTAATGCAACTTCTAAATCATCATCGATTGCATGCTCAAGTCTACATGCTGTTTCGTGAACATTTCCGAAAAATGGTAATTTATCCAATAGAACTTCTGCCAACCTATGCCTTCTTTTCATTTGCTGACCCATTGTAAGCCCTAACTCAGTAAGGCTAGCCCCTTTGTATGGAATATAATCTACAAACCCTTTTGATGCCAATCTTTGAACCATTTCAGTAGCTGAAGCAGGAGAAACTTTCAGAGCACTTGCTAAATCACCGGTTCTAACTAATGATTGCGGGGCCTTTTCATAAAATGCATACATTGTCTCCAAGTATTCATCTTCAAACTCTTGAAAATGGCCACCCATGTTTATCCCAGTTACCTCTCACCAATCAACCTTACTTATTGTGAATCTGCTTTGAACACTACTTTGCAAGCAGGACAACGTACTGAGCCGGAATAATCTGTTGGAACTCTTAACGACTGAGAGCAATCCGGGCAAGAAACCTCTTTCTTTTCTTGTTTTTCTACTTCTTCGACCTCTTCTTCTTGAGGTGGCTCGTCTCTTGAATTAACATCAAATCTATTTGAACAGTCTGGACATCTAACTTTACCAGAATATGATGCTGGAACTCGTAATTGCCTAGCACATTCAGGACAACCAACTTGCACCTTTCTATCTGTACTAGATGCTGAAGTTTTTGACTTTGCAATAGGCTTCTTGGCCTTTGCAGTTTTATCTTTAGTTTTGGAGACAGAAGAGGTCCGATCGCTTGAAGAGTTTTTGAGCCTCATTGCAAGAATTACTGCACCTGCAATTGCGATACCAGAAATGATCCCAACAAATGGAATATCATATGATTGAGAAGAAGAAGTAGCACTGATGCCGGAATTATATGATTGGCTTGAAGTTAATATGCTCTGATCAATACTCCATTTAGCGGTCAAAGTAACTTCAGAACCGGAAGGCCAATCAATTGTCAAAGTAATTTCTTCTTCCTCACCTGCAAGTAAGATGTCGGTCTCACTTTGAACTAGGAGATTACCGTTGCCATCAACTAAAATTATTTGACCAGCAATACCATCGACTAAACCGTTATTTGAAATTTTGATAGTAATACTAGTTTCATCGCCGAATGTTGGATCCCTTGGGGAACTGAGTGGATCCATCTCAACAGAATAATCAGGTCGTTCCGATGGAACTGATTTGATTACAGAAGTAGGACCTGGTCCTATTGTCCAATTAATTGAGTTGATACGGATTACTACTTTATCGGCATCCACATGCCCGATTACGTATTGCCCAGTAGTCAATCCCGGAAATACTGTAATCAATGAATCAAATGGATAAATTTCTGATCCTCCTGAATCATATCCCAATCTTAATTGAATCTCTCTTTCAACACCAGTATCAAGATCAATTTGCCATGTGAACGAAATCCCATCAACTGAATCCCACTCAACAGTACTAATCTGTGGTGTAAGACTTTGCTGCTCCGACACAGGAATATTGAGAACTCCCTCCAAGCCAATATCTATCGCACCATTTGAAGAAACTAGTGACCAATTTACTTGAGTTTGCCCAATAGCGATCATCTGAATTGAAACCGAAACTTCACCTGCTGCATCCAATGCCAAACTTAACGGTTCACTCAAACTAACGACGCCGTTAATTTCACAGCGTAATTGTACCAATCCATCGCTGTCGCCATGATTTCTAACTAACATTGAGAAGGTTGCCATATCACCTTTATGCCAAGGTCCACCTAATA
>JAACCR010000049.1 GCA_009937205.1 Methanobacteriota archaeon
CCCTTCATTGGAGGAAACTTTCTCTGAATCAATAGGATAGAATCCTCCCTTCGTACGGCAGCATCAGCGGCTAGTGCTGGGTTGAGCCAACCATTACACTCATCACATGATGTCATAGGATCATACTCCATATCTTCGTCGACGTTCTTGGAATGTGCGGATTGCTTTCAATAAATCCTTCTTTTGGAAACTAGGCCAGAAAACATCTGTAAAATATAATTCTGAATATGCCATTTGCCATAATAAGAAATTAGAAATTCGCTCCTCTCCACTGGTACGTATGACCAGATCAGGGTCTGGCATATCCGCAGTGTAGAGTCTTTCAGAAACGGCCTTCTCATCAATCTCTTCTAAGCTGATTTTCCCCTCAGCATGGTCGGAAGCAATCGATTGAATCGCTCTAATCATCTCTTCTCGACTGCCATATGCAAGGCAGATAGTAAAAACAAATTTACCATAATCCTTAGTTTTATTTTCTGCATAATCTATTGCGTCGTTGACAGACTCTGGTAATAATTCTCTCCGACCAATGATCTGCACCTTGACTTCATTTTCATGTATTCTAGGGTCATCAGCAATATCTTTCAATCCTTCAATATACAACTTGAATAATGTTTCAAGTTCTTGCTTAGGTCTGGTGAGGTTTTCAGTTGATAGTGCATAAACGGTGAGCCATGGTATTTCTAAATCCAATACCCAGTCCAAAACGCGCTCTAATTTCTCTTTGCCAATTTTATGGCCGATACTGGTAGCAAGGTTAGATTTCCAAGCAAAACGGCGGTTACCATCCATGATAATCGCTAGGTGTTGAACCGAAATAGGACTTGCGAGAACTTCTCGCAAGAGTTTTGCCTCGACCGCTTGGCCTAGTGCATCACCGACTCGTTCCGATATACCCACTAGACTTCCCCCTGCCTTGTCGTAGAGGTGAAAGGGTATGAGTTCACCCCTTCGCCATTGACAATTCACCAACCACAATCTAGGGCCAAAATTCAATATTGTGTATGTTGTTAATTCTAATTAAGTTGAAAACTTTGTATTAGGGTAACTCCAGCACATGATATGGGAGAGCCTGCCTGGTGGCCAAGTGGAATCTCCAAGACTTCGTTTGAGGAAGCACAATCAACTCTAATTTGTCGAACATCATTTGGAAAAACCACAATGTGGACTCCGGATATGGCAATGGAATTACAATGGTGGCAACAAACTCCAGAGAGTGGAACAATTTGGGGCGAGTGGCCTGAAGATGTAGCTTCGCTCGACAAAATAACAGAGGACCAAAGCGGTATTGTTGTCAAATTATCTGGTCAAGATAAGCAGTGGATTGCTAGATTGTGTCCAATTGATGTTGGCCAAGATGCTTCTAGAATCGCCAGGCATAAGGATTGGAATTTAGCATTACAAGGGTGCGATATCTTGTTACCAGTTGCAGGTTGGTCTACCGATAATGGCGATAGGGTCATCATTTACCCCCAATATGAGGAAGTACCAAAAAATGATATCTTAGATGAATTAGAATCAATCGTTTCTATAATGGCAAAGGCACAATCAAACTTGCAACAATTCGCAACACCTAATAGTGAAAGATTGTGGAACGATTCCTTGAAAGAAATAGAAGCCTCTCTCAAAACCAATACCTTATGGCGCGGGCCACATACAATCAAAACCGTAGGTTTGCCAACATTAAATCTCAATTTTGCAAGTATTGTCAAGGTCGATGGGAAATTAATGCTAATCGCTCAACCAAGAAGATTGGTTGAACACCTTTTGGTAGGAGGAGAACGGATTCCAGCAATAGCAAATTTGATGTCGATGGAAAGAGAGTTTGCAGAACATTGCAAAGTTGATGAAGTAGTAAGAAAGCAATTGCTTGAAACATGGATTAACTTAGTGCCAATAGAATGGACTGGAAAGAAAGAGATGTCAACAGTTCTCGGAGGCCCATGGTTGTGGCGCTATCGCGCAGTACTACTCAATTTAGCAGATGCAAAGGCATTTACAAACTCTCAATTAGAGAAAAGTTGTAATTCATGGCTTAGAGATGTTTCTCGTCTGCAAGCACATCTTGGAACATTAAGAATGTTGAAAGCGGGTGAATGGGTTGGATATACGGCTATTGCAGTTGGTTTTTATGCATGGAAAATGCAAACTATGACTGGACAAAATGGATTATTTTTATTAGTCGGTGGAGCTATTTTTGCTATAGCAATGAATCGGATATATTGGTCAAAAGACCCTTCACCATATTGATAGATCAACGTTGTTGTCTAACTCTGCCATCATAGAATTGCAAAGAGTTCTTCTTGGCCAACCTCATAATCTCTAAGATTAACTTTTCACGCTCTTGTCGCTCTTGTACAGAACCTGAGACAGCCCAATACAGATTTACTGATAGGTCGATAGATGTTGGTGAAATCATATTTACTCGGCACCAAGAAGAATCCTCTTTGGTAGTGAATTCATTGTCGGAAATAAACTTCATAACAGCATCACAGAATTTGTCAACTGCGGCAGGATCGGAGTTAATGTCCATGTGTAACTGTGTTTGCCAGCGTCTCCAACGGCGTAGTCCGTAATTCTCTACAGGTGAATTAACCAAATTTGCATTTGGCATTGTGATGACAGTATCAAGGGAAGTTCGAATCAATGTAGTCCTCAAATTGATTTGGATAACCTCTCCTTCACTCGAGCCTACAACTATCCAATCACCGACTCTAAACGGCTTGTCTAACAGCACAGTAGTGGCGCCGAAGAAATTGGAGATAGTATCCTTGGCTGCAAGCGCCAAAGCGATTCCGGAAATTCCTAGTCCTGCAATTAATGAGGTCAGATTAAATCCAAAGGAATCGGCGATAAATACGCCACCGACGAAAATAATGACGAACCGCAAAACACTTTGAATAGCTGAGATTAATGTTTTCTCAGTTCCATCTAATTCTTCATCATCATCCAAAAGTTCTACAATATCTTGTACGATTTCGATCAAACGGAAGGCCCACATAATCAAGCAGATTGAGATGATTAATTGCAATGCACCAGGCACTAAATTCATCATTATTTGGGGCATCATTATCGATGATGTTGCAACGCTTGTAGCATCGACCATCTCGGCGAATATAAAGAAGGAGACTCCTGCGCCAGCAGCATTACCAAGAGCCTTATCCGAGTCTTTTACCGCTTTGTTTTCAATGCTATCAGAGGTAATGATTTTCTTCAGTAATTTAGGTGCTAACCACATAGTCAAAAATCGTGTTGACAAAGCGATGACGACCACGGCGAGTAAGATGGCTAAAGTCAAGTTGTTAAAGCCGAGAATTTCATCCATCCAAAAATCGGATTCAGTAGCGCTTTCGAAGTCTAGCATGCTCTACCCCATGTGACCCTCCGTTTAAGTGATGCCGGACAGTATTTTTTTCAGTGACTATTTTTTGCAGTTATATTGTCGTTTTAAAATTACTAATCCTTGAAAATAATGATTCAAAATGCCCCCTTTAGGGGGCAGGTTGTGGTGAACGACATATGCACGACGACTTCAAGAGGGGTAGCGGAGTCGCGAAGGCGTTAGCATGTCATCAAATTCGGTAGCAATCAGCACTCGTCCTTCTTTTGGATTCATTATAGCATTGCCTTTGTTGCTTTCATTATTAGCTCCAATGGCTAACGCTTCAGTGGCTCAAGAAGAACAATCGGGCATGGCGCCAGAAGATGTCTGGTCCTACGATTATGCCAATATGATATTCCCTTGGGCCGACGAAGGTGAACGTATTTTACAATTCAAAGAATATCATACATATGAGACAATGAAAGAGCGAATGTTGCGTCTGACAGAACAAAATCCAAACATTTTTGAATTCCACGAAGGGCTCAAGGGTGGCGTAAATGCAAGAGGAGAAGTTGTTGGTGTTGATGCGTATGAAGGCTGGTACTATGATCACTCTTCACCTTGGTTGAAGATTACAGGTAATGTTCAAGGCGGAGATTACAATCCCTTTGTTGGAGATAATGGAAATTATGCAGATCGCCCAGATGTACTAGTAGTTGGAAACCATCATGCTAGAGAATGGATGTCTTATCAAACTCCAATTCTAGTCATGGAAGTTATTGCATTTTCATATGATAATATTGGCTATGATAACGATGGTGATGGACAAGTTGACGAAGACCCATGGGGCGATGCAGATGGTGATGGCGTCTTAGATGACGATGGAGATTGCCTTGCTTTGGATGCAAGCTTCCAAGATTCCAATGGTGATGGAACGCCTTGTGGCGCTGGTGACCTAGGTGTTGACGAAGATTATTCTGAACAATGGATTACCGATTTGGTTAATGGGCGAGAAATTTATCTTATCCCAATGCTCAACGTTGATGGAAATATCTACGATAGAGAAGTGTTCTGCCCTGCTCCTGCTTGGGAATCATGCCCATCCGGAGGTTGGAGAAAGAACTTACGAGATAACACCTATACAGGTGTAACTCCATTCCCAGATTTATTTGAACAGGTCGATGAAGACTGTGATGGTGTTGATCTAAATCGTAATTATCAATTTGAATGGGGCGCACCTTTGGGTGCAACAGGACCTCTAATCCCCGGAACATGTACTCCGGCGGAAGGAGAACTCGATGGTTCGAATAACGATGTCTACAATGGGCCGGTGGACGATGTAGACAACGATGGAGATTGTGTAGGCGTACCTGGCCCTCATTGTGTCAATGAAGACCATGTTGATGGAAAAGACGACGATGGTGATGGCTTAACCGATGAAGACTGGTGGGGCGGCAACTCTGAACCAGAGACAAAGTTCATTCAAGACCTAACAGAGATGAATGATGACAACGCAGACTTTTCATCCGAGTTCAAGTCAACATTAACCTACCACTCCTATTCAGAATTGGTTCTATACCCATGGGGACATTGCACTGGTTGTGAATCTCCAGACCATCAACAATTAATCTACCATGGTGATGAAATGGCTGAGATGACTCAGTATACAAATATGCAATCATCAGACCTTTATCCAACATCTGGTGACTTCTGCGATTGGCATTATGGAGTTCATGGCTCTTACTGTTATACTATGGAAATCGGAACAGCGTTCCACCAGCATGAAGACGATATTGATCATATTGCTCTACGCAACCTCGGTGTTGCATTCTACATGACAGAGGTTGCAGATAACCCAAGAGAACGTGCTGACTTAGGAATGTCTGACATTACAAACCAATCCTTACAGTCTCCTAACGAAGTAAATATTCCTGCTAAAGGAAAGATTCCAATCGACATGTGTATTGACAAGAGTTTCCCATACTCTCTCGAATCATCGGCTTCCCACCTAATGTGGAGAACGGTAAAGCCGAGCCGTTTGCAAAGCGATTATGGTCCACGTGAATGGGCTACGACCGAGTGGTCAGGTGCAGCATTCGAGTTAATTGAAGATGAGAACTGTCTTATTGCTGGCTCAAAGAACGGAACAATTCTAAGAGCAACATTAGATATTTCAGAAACTACAACTGGACAATTGCATTACAAAGTCATGCTCGGAACACTCTCTGGTGGAGATTTATACGAATACCCTGACAAGGGAACTTACTACACCCTTGACCTCTCATATCGAGAAGCATATGGTAGCGTATTTGGTTCACTATTCTTGTTTGTGTTAGTCGCTAGTTTCGTCTGGGGAGGATTAGCTGTCTGCCTGCGAATGATGCTATCGGATGATGAAGAATTTATTGATCTGGCTGATGCAGTCCTTGAAGAAGAAATGAAGACGGAGGGATGATCATGTCCGAAGAGGGTAAATCAGATCAATTCAGTGGCCGTATGGGTCTAATCTTTGCTAGTATTGGTGCAGCGATTGGAACAGGTAATATCTGGCGTTTCCCGCGAATGGTTGGTGCAAATGGTGGAGGAACATTCCTAATCCCTTGGCTAATCTTTTTGTTCGCATGGTCAATTCCATTAGTAATTGCAGAATATGCAATGGGTAAGCGCAGTCGTACAGGAACCATCGGAACTTTCAGGATATTTGCAGGTAAAAAATTCGCTTGGATGGGTCTGTGGACAGCATGGATTTCATCTGCTATCGGTTTCTATTACGCAGTAGTTTCAGGATGGACTATCAAATATTTCCAACTTGGAGTTACCGGGGCTCTGAATGGTGAAGGTGTTGATACAACTGAAGTTTGGAACGCATTCCTACAATCATCTGGTCAAGTAATATTTTTCCAATTCCTTGTAATTGTATTAACATTAGCAGCAATTCTCAAAGGTGCTAAAGCGATTGAAAAAGTCAACATATATCTGATGGATTCTTTGTTTGCACTATTGTTCCTAACTCTATTCCTATCACTTTGGATGGATCTTTCTGATGGAAGCCTAGATGGTGCTATGTTCATGTTTACCGTTGATTGGAATATGTTATCTGAGCCCGAGGTTTGGATAAATGGTTTATCTCAATCAGCATGGTCTTGTTCAGCTGGAATGGGTATGTGTATTACATATGCAGTTTACATGAGCAAAGACGAAGATACTGTACTCAATGCTTTCACAATGGGACTTGCAAATAACAGCATTTCAATTATCGCAGGATTAGCAGTATTATCTGCAATATTTGCAGTTAGCGATGACCCACTTGCAACCGTTACTGGAGGTTCATCAGCGATAACCTTCCTAGCATTACCAGAAGTTTTTGCTCAAGCACCAGGTGGAAACATAGGTCCGTTATTCATGATGGCAGGTTTCTTCCTAGCGCTTTCTTTTGCAGCAATGACTTCGATGATTTCTACAGTCGAATTATGTGTGAGAAATTTCGTTGACCATGGATATGATAGAAAAACTTCAGTATTCATCACAGGTGTTGCAATCTTTATTTTTGGACTTCCATCCGCATTTATGTGGATAGAGTTAGATTCTGCGGGAGTAGCATTCCCTGAATTCTTAGAAGTTCAAGATCACATATGGGGATATGGTTTGATGTTCTCTGGATTATTTATCGCTTTCACCATTTGGCAATATGGTTACAAAAAGTGGCAGGCTGATGTAGAGTCTGGTTTAGCAGAACCTGGTTTCAAAGGCTATCTAACAACCGGTGTACCGGCTTTTAGAAATGATTTCATCAATACTGGAGATAACGATTTGTATGTTAACAGAGTTTGGGATATTCTAATGTATATTGCATTCCCACTATTATTCATCGTACTAATGGGTTCTTATTTCGCAGACATGATTGCAAATACAGATGATGTTTGGAACCCATCCAATCCACATGGTCTTGGAATTATTTTGATGTTCTGGGGAGTAGTTGGCGGTTTATTCATTGGTTTCAATAAATTATTAGTTAGCAGACCATTGTATAGAAATGTCCCAGAAGGTGCAGTATGTGATATCTCAATGTTACCTGGTGGCGATGACCCAAGAGTAGTATTGGTTGGAGAAACAGTTCCGAACTTGGATTAGTTGGTATGGGGGGCTAGATGATGGAAGATTTGGTAAGAACACTTCTTACCGGATTAATCGTTTCCATCGTTTTCATTGCAATCTCATACTTCTTTTGGAAAAGGTTTGACAAGCCAACAGAGAAGATGATCGAAAATCAACAGTCCAAGGCAAAGTTGAGACATGAGCGTAAGATGTGGCGCGCTGTAGAAGATCAAATGATACGTGAACAGGCAACTGCTGAAGAAGAAGCAATCTATCAAAGGCGCAAAGCGGATGAAAGAGAAAGGGCAAAGCCTCCAGAGCAAGGAGTCGTGAGCAATGCATGGGCTTCATTGGGCATGGAGAATATTGAAACTACAG
>JAACCR010000050.1 GCA_009937205.1 Methanobacteriota archaeon
AGTCATCGTTTACTTGCCATTGTTCAACATAGTTTCCATTGTCACATAGATGCATGTATTCGTACGGGTCGTATGACTCCTCCTCAGCATCATCGTGGAACGGATTTAGTTCTCCTAATTCCAGGTCCATTTCGTCTGCAATATCTTCGCCGAATGTTTCTATGGTCTCAGTCATTGAGGCTTGTATTACATGCCCCATCATCCAGGACATCAAAGGGTTAATTGGGCCACAACTGTTACAAAATCTAACATTGGTTGAACCGCCATCTCCTAGCTCAACTGAAAGTGAATCGGACATCTCAAAGTACATGCCAGTATCTGCCAAATCTGATTCAGTAATCTCCAAGGCACCTGAATTTGAGAGAGAGTCTGAAAGACTGAAATCGAATTCACCTACACCCATACCGAACTCTTCGGTTGGGATACCTGTCAAATCAAAAGCATAATTCATTGAAGCGGAATAAGTTCCATCCATCTCCCCACACTCGTCGTTGACGTCAGCCCACAAATCTGTAGAGCCTGTTTCAATACAGTTCCATTCTGTTTCATCTTCAGTTGAAACAGTGGAGTATAATTCACTAGCTTCATTTAATCTCCATTCTGTGTGGGATGAATCTAATCCAATATCTCCGCTTGCGCTAATTCCAAAATCAACATCAAGAACTTCTCCACCGCCTTCAATTTGAGCGATAATTGTGAATTCAGCACCCATTCCAGCATTAATCGCTAAGTCTAGGTCAGCGCCAACCAATTCGCCGGTAGCGACATCAAAATATTCCACGTATAGTGCATCGGTTGTAAATGTGTTATCAACATCATAACTTGCTTCTATATCAAATCCCGTAGGGTCCATAGATCCAAAGGTTGTCTCATCCCATTGTGTGTATAATGCTGAATCTGCTAACATTCCGTGTCGAATTGTCAAATCAGTTGTTCTTGTCCAAACATCACCACTAATTCCATTGACATTTTGTGCCGTATGGTCTTCTTCCGAAAGCACATACATATTTGTTGCACCAGTTGTGATTTCTGCAACAATGAGTTCAAATCCTGCTGACGTTGCAGCATCCATTACATCGCCAAGAACATCGTTAAAATCTATTTCGATAAAACCTTCAATGTCGCCATCTAGGTTAGACCAATCATATTCCATTCCATATGATACTACATTTGTAGGGGTTGAAGCCATGGCCCCTTGAGGGACGATGGATAGGGCTAAGATTGTCGCTAAAAGAACGACGGAAACTGTTCGCTGGGACTGCTTCATGTGTGGATTGAGAAGAGGGCCCCTCATAAAAGTTAGGGTTGTTATTAAATTCAAAAAATTACCTTAATAAGGATTCTCTGTTGCCCCATATATCAAGCCAATGTCGTAGGTCTGATTCTATTCCTGCTGCTGAAACACGACATCCGCAAGCATTAGCATGTCCACCTCCCGTTGGATCAAGTGATGTTGCTAACCGAGATAAATCATAACGATCTTGTCCGTTTTCAATAAAGGAGTTAGCATAGAAACTAGCTGATAGTGCTGGCCTATCCGGAGTCTCTATTGCACCGTCCGAGTAACCATGAATTATGCAACAAGCATCAGCATCCTCTCCAGCCCAAGCTGTTACCAAATATCCATTAGAACGAACTCCTTTTTCATCCATACGACAAATAGCCAATCTATCTACAATCATAGTGTTCTCTTCTACAATCTTCTGCGCCAAAATTCTGTCAGACTTGGCTCTATCAACATGTTGTGAAATTTTTTCATCTTGTAATAAATCTTTCAACGATAATCCACTTGACAATAAATTTAGTACATTTTGAAGGTGCTCAGGATGTCGTAGAGAGAGTGAACGCGATAATTGTAATACTTTGCCGTCGGCCAAAAAATCCTCCTTGGAAATCCCACCCGAATCTAATGCATCCACGATAGGCATTATTTCATTGAGATGGTCCAAATCCAGGACTGGAGAAAGTAAATCATATGCCAATCTTGCTGCGCTGGGAGTTGCTTCCCAATGGCAAACACCGCCTCTAGCAATGAATTCCTCCTCTTGTTTTGGAGAAGGGCGATTTGTTTGATGGTGGTCAATATACCACCCGCAATTTTCATGGAAAGGTAAATCGACAATTGCGGTGTTTTCATCTATGTATGAATCCATTGCTCCTGAGCGAACCAATGCTGCATGAGCAAAAACAACTTGCGCGTTTGGATTGGCTGCCTTGAGCACTGCTGCTGCGCATAACCCATCTAGATCAGAATCGGCAACAATACGTTTGAAATTCGGCAAACCTGCCATCTCCAAGACCTCAGTACCGCTCACCATATCCATGCGTAAGCACGGGTGAAGAATATGTTTTCCTTGTCTAAAGTCCAAAAGTGACTTCAATAAAGCCCTGTTACCGTCACACATGGAGACCTCATGCGGAGTTGTTCTTGTAAACCTAGGAACGGTATTACTACTCCAATACCCGCAAGGACATTGGGATTTCCCGAAAGGCCATGTTGAAGAGTCTGACACTGATCATTTTGAAACCACTAGAAGAGAATTATTAGAAGAAACTGGAATTAAAGATATCCATTTCGTAGAGGATTTTGTTGAAAGGAGCGAATACACCTATCGGCATAGAGGTAATATGAATACCAAACAAGTATACTGGTATCTAGCAGAAACTGAAAGAATCACCGTCACATTATCACATGAACATCGCGGCCATATGTGGCTTGATTGGGAACAAGCCGAAGAGCAATTAACTCATGCAGAAACAACAAAAATATTGCAACTTGCACGTATTCATATGCGCTCACTTGGTAAAGAATGAGTGTTAAATGTCATCGTATTGAGAATCGGTTTGTCTCATTTTTTGCAGTATATCTGTAATCCCTGATTCCGCTCCTCGTTTTCCTAATGGTTGCCATAATGTTTCTTCACTAACTAACATTTTTGATATCCAACGGCTCATGATAAACAGCCAATCGGAAAACCGATTGATATAGATTAGCGAGATGTTGCTAACTGCGTCTTCTCCCTCTAAATCCTTCAGCCTAACCATCTCTCTTTCCAACCTCCTTGTAACCGTTCTAGCGAGATGTAAAGCTGCAACTGGGCCATCCCCGGTTGGTAAAATAAAACTAGACAGGGGTTCTAAATCCAATAGCCAAGCATCCATTTCTTCAAGCAAAACATCAGATTGTTGTTGACCGATTAATACCATGTATTGGGGGATTTTTTCCGGATCGCAAGCCAACTCTCCTCCAAGATCAAACAACTCATTTTGAATCCGCTTCAGTGCTGAAGATATTACTAATTGAACCCGCTCTATTGCTTTACTACCGCCACCATCTTCATGCGCTGGTAAACGATTAATTTCCATTGCTACGATTCCGATAACTGCGTTTAATTCATCACAGCAACCTACGACCTCAAATCTCTGGTCAGATTTACTTCTACGTGAACCATCAACCAATGATGAACTACCGTCATCGCCTCCACCAGTGTAGACTCTTGTGATACGAACCATGGCCCCGCCCTCAACCCGACGAGGTCATGCCTCTATGAGTGGTTTGCGGGCGTTGAACCCCGCGTCTACGGCATGATACCATTCGATATCTTCTTCACCCAATGCCCAAGAAAATAGCGCGAGATTGCCATCTATCACCCCATACCATTCCAATCGCCCTGGTTCCAAACAAGCTACTCTTGTACCTGTTGATTCCAGGTTTTTCGCTGCTTGCTGCCATTGAGAGACAAGTTTAGCCAAATATTCTGCAATCTCTGAGACATGTTCGTGATTTGGATTTAGTGTTTCTAGCAATACTTCAAGTTCTTCACATAGATCGTGGGCTTCATCATTCATTACCTGTAAATCAATTAACAATTTTGATGCGAGCGGTAAAGATTCTCTAGCACCTTCAATGGTGAGGATAACGGCATCGCTTGGGAGATGTGCGAGCATGGGGTCGGTGTCTAACAGAGCGGTTATCTCCACTGGACGACCTGAAAACTTTGAAGCATCTATAATTTCAGTCACCGTAGTTCCTTGTTATGGCACTCCTTCAAGTCATCGGCCAATTTCAATGAGAAAATGATGGTTTTCAAGATGGTTAATTCGGCCAACATAGACTCATTGTAAATCAATTAGCCCAATTATGACCTGTTTCAGCTCATCTTGAATATCGAAAGTTGTGTAAAGGCTTACTTTCCGAGGCTTGGAACAATGTTAACAGTTTTTAGTTTCAATTTACGGACTATTTTACTTGCTGATAATACTGCAAGTAGGGCCCACATAGTCATTTCAATTATTATCAGAACGATGTATGCTGGACCAATGTCTCCAAGCAAATCAATTGCATCGTATGGAATACCATAAAATCCAATGAAAAGCGCTTGAGAAAGTATGCTAGATGAAAACCAAATCAATACTGCATACCAAAGCATTCCCCCTATACGATTTTGTTGTACATCCCTAAACATCTCAATCCTCAATATACAATTAGTCGTCAATCCTCTTAAGTCCTTCGCCTAATTGTGCAAGGAATTGCCGTATATTCGGCAATTTATACATAAAGCGGAAACAAAATACTCTTTTAGGTAGTTTTCCGGAAAGAGCGTAATTATTCCTCTTCGCTTAATATTGGAAGATTTTGTGCGGCGATTGGATCGATTAATTTCAAATATTGATGAATCGCTTTTATCCATTCTTTTGCTACTGCTTTCTCCCCTCCAACATCAACAAGAGAATCTAGCCATTTATCTGCTTCTTCAACATCTTGCATGAATAGATAAATTCTGTGAAGTGCCAAATATGCCATTGGGTTAAGATGTTCTTCATCTGCATCCCACCCCTTTTCGAAACAGGATATTGCCCCATGCGATCCAGATAACTGACCACGCTGTAAGGCGACCATGCCCGCTTGTGACCATGCCAGTGGTAGACGTCCGATCAACAACCCTCTGAAAACAAGCCAAGTCTGAATTCCTGCTAGAACGACTAGAGAAAAGAATCCTGCCCATTGCTCACTCAAAGACAAATCTGGCCATGTCTGAATAATTAGGCCCGTCATGCCGACACAGAACATGAATCCGGACATTGGAGCGATGAGAACTTCTCTGCGAGTAACCATCATGTGATGGACGCCTGCAATTATTCCAAAAGCACCTAGTAAAGCAAGAGTCGCTAAATGCCCTGAAACTGCTACTGGATGTGGTGCAGATTGGCCAATGAAAAATCCAAAAGTTATCAGCAATGTTAGTGTTCCAAAACGCTTACTGGGTGTTGGGAATGGTTGCCTTCTACTCCCTAAGACGAGTATTATTCCGATTACTGCTTCGAATGCAATCAGCAGCCAACGCATATCCGATTCGTTAGCGAATATCATCTTCTGCCCCAACTCAACCAAATGGCCAGTGTTTTTCACCCTATGCTTTGTGATATCCGCTACCGCGATTTATCTCTGTGGCACGATATAATTGTTCAAGCAATAATACTGATGCCAATTCATGTGGAAATGTCATCAAGGATAGTGAGATTCTAGCGATTGACTGTGATTTCCCGCTCTTTGGCCATCCATCAAATGGTCCGATCGCCAGATGCGTGTCCTGCCCTTGTAATGCCCACTCTTTGCACAATGTTGCTAATTCTTCAGAAGTATATTGTTTACCTCCTTCATCTAATAAAATCAATATTCCTTGCTTTGATTGTAATTGTTCCAAATAATCATCAACGCTTAATTTTTCACTATGCAACTCGGTTTTTATTCCCCGTGGCAATATCCTCTCACTATAACTTTGGATTAAGGAAGACATGGATTTGTCTTTTGATTTGCCGTGGAAGTGAACTACAATCCTGCCCATAGATATGCCAATGTGTTTGAGCACATGGCTTAATCGCATGATTTAGTGGAATTGTTGATATGGAGTTGATTGTTAGGGTTTTTACACAAGCCTCAAGTTTAGGAGGGGAGAGGGTAAGATATGGGATGGTGGCCGTTCGCAAAGAAATCTGCAAAGCGAGTCGTCAACGACCCGCTATTGAAAGATAATCGCACCTGGATTGGCGAATTAAGAGATCTTTGTGAAATGAATTTTGATTCACCTGAAGAGGCTCGCCGGCAAATCCGCCATAGACAAGTTGAATGGCGTAATAGTTGCAGTGAAGGTATCTTGACAAAAGCAAATTTGGAAGGATTGGAAAGTCGAGCTTTTCACCTTCTAACATGTGATGATTCGGAATGGATGCGATGGTTGGATGACTTGGATTTCTGGAAGCCCGGGTGGAAACCTGTAACGGATGATACAAACGAGGCTTGAAGAAGGAGAGCCATAGCCCCAAACACATGGGTAAGCCGACTGTGCACTTGCTGTATACTTGTCCATTTAGTTGGAAAATACGTGGCTTAGTAGATTATATTGGGCTTGATGTTGATTACATTGGCATTAATGGACTAAGAGCAAAAAAGGAACTAGCTTTTGTCGAAGATTGGAATAAAGTTCCAGTCTTAACCGACTCCGATGGCTCAATACATTACGATTCCACTCCGATGATGTTCTATCTTGATGAGAAATACAACTCCTCTAAATTAACGACAACGAGTGATGTTGCGCGACGCGATGAATGGTTGCAATGGGTTGATACAAAAATGTCTAAGGCAACCATTCCAATATTATATGGTGGTTTATTTTCAGCCCTCCAAACAACTGTTCGGGTTTCAAGACTTGAAAAGTTTGGCTTCTTTTCTAGACGCCTATATGCCTGGGCTGGATTCCCAATAATGTGGGGATTTATCGCTCGTTCAAGAGTGAAGAAAGATGGTCGCACACCTAAGCAGTTATGGCATGACCTTCTTAGTGAATTCACATCATCTCATACCGGAGATTTCTTTTCAGGAGATTCCCCTGATATCGTTGATTTCGCTGCATTTGGCTATATGCGTTCTATCTCACCCTTTCCTCAATTTTCAAAATTGGAAGACCATGAAGCTGGAATGGCTTGGTATAATCGCATGATGGCGACTATTCAATGAGGTGAAAATTTGCCAATAGTTAACCTACTCGGACTAGAGTTTGAGGTGGTTGAAGCGGATAGTATCTTTGTTGGTACTGACAAAGGCGGTTGGGTATATTCTGGTCAGAGACCAAGGCATGAAGTGAAATGTCCTAAATTTTATATTCTCAAAGAACCAATTTCAAGAAGACAAATTGCAACCATACTTAACGGTCCAGAACCTGATGAAAGGCCTGATGACTTGATGGAAGGCATTGATGGATCTGCATTGAAGGAAATTCTTTTACATGCAAATAGTAGTCTGCAAAAATTGGCAGATTCTACTTTGGATAAAGAGTATGAATGGGAAGTTCGTTGTCCAAGTGAAGGGGAATGGCGAATCGCACATCAACAAATAATATTGAATCATCCTACTAAAAAGGTGGAGATACTCGCTGATTCACCAGCATCAAATTACCGCGGTGCAATGATGGATGGCAGCCCTAGAAAATCACCAGGGATCGGACCTACTGCAAACCACAGGGCGGCGATTGAATCCCACCCAACTAAGAATTTAGTTGCACTTTCTTCAATCCCAATGGACAGAAGTTTGAACGATGTGATTACTAGATTAGTAATCACTCCTATTAGAACAGAGCCACGCTTAATGGTCCCCGATAATGCTGATTTTGCAAATAATCTTAGAGGTGAATTGTTCTGGATGACAATTCTTGGAATCGTTCCTTCATTTGCTATCCCAATTTTACGAGGAATGTCTGATTATGCAGTAAATGGTTGGCCAAATTTATTATTTGGCGGATTATGTATTGGCTTTGTTAGTGGTGCTTTTTGGAGGCCACGCAGACCGAGTATCACAATACAAGATGTGAAGTGATTATTCTTCCTCAACATACGCCGTAACCAATGATTCCCAGTATGAATCTTGGCGGATAGAGTCGGCCGCACAAATTGCAGCCATGTTGACTATGTGGCGCACACCATCTTGCCTTGCAACTAATTGAACTGGTTTATCCATGCCTTCTAGAATTGGCCCTGTCATCTCTGCGTCTCCAAGTTCCTCGAGTAATTTGTAAGCGATATTTGCTGCCGCAAGATTAGGCAAAACAAGTACATTAGCTGGTCCATCAAAGGCCATGAATTCGTATTCACCTTGTATTGCTCCATTGAGTGCTGTATCTCCTTGCATTGGTCCGTCTATTATCAAGGACGGGTCGAGTTCTCTGGCAAATTCAATCGCTTCTTCAATCCTCTCAGAACGTTGTGCTCTACTGCTGCCAAAATTGGAGAATGATAACATTGCAACCTTAGGGTCAACACCAAAACGACGAGCAACCTTTGCGGTTTGAACTGCTATTTCCGCTAATGTTCTACTATCTGGATATACATTGACAGTAGCATCTGCCAAGAAAACGGTTCTACCTTTGACATTCATCATATAACATCCAATAATGCAATGCGCGTCATCTGCTGAACCTATCAATTCGATAGTTGGCCTAAGTACGTCTCCATAATTTCTTGAAACTCCTCCAACGAATCCATCAGCATGACCACTCTTTACCATTTGACTTGCGAAATATGGGCGGCTCTTCAGCAACCTTGCAGCGTCAAGATAGGTCATACCTTTCCGCTTCCTATGATCTAACACAGCCTTTGCATATTCTCCCTTGCGGCGTTTATCACGACGCGGGTCATAAGACTCGTAATCGAAATGCAAGCCCAATTCTTCAACCATTGAATCTATTCTCTTCTTTGGACCAAGTAATATTGGAATGCAGATTTTCTGTTCTACTAATTGTGCAGCAGCCTTGATAACTTTCTCATTATCTCCTTCAGGGAAAACAATTCTCTTGCCTTTTCTACGGACTTGATTGATGACGTGGCGCATTACTGAATAAGATAATCCAAAGCGACCTTCTAGTTGTTCTTTGTATTTTTCAATGTCGAAATCTTCGGCCTTGACACCAGTTATTCCCTCATCTACAGCCGCTTGTGCAACCGCACTGGCCTCCCAAATTAATACGCGTCTGTCGAACGGTTTGGGAATTATATATTCCGGCCCATATTGCATTGTCGCGCCATCATAAGCTGCTGAAATATAATCTGGGACTGGTTCTTTGGCCAATGCTGCAAGCGAATAAGTTGCAGCCATTTTCATACCTTGCGTAATATCACGCGCTCTAACATCTAATGCTCCGCGGAAAATATATGGAAACCCTAATACATTATTCACTTGATTAGGATAATCTGATCTTCCAGTAGCAATAATTGCATCATCCCTTACTTCAAGGATATCCTCTGGATCTATTTCTGGAGTCGGGTTAGCAAGTGCAAAAATTACCGGTTTGGCAGCCATTGTTGCCACCATTTCTTTAGAAACTAATCCACCTTTAGACAATCCTAACATCATATCTGCTCCTTTCAATGCATCTGCTAAATCTCCTCCTTTGACATCATGTGCAAATGTTGCTTTGAATTCATTTAGTTCTCCGGCATCTAAACGCTTCTTTGTCACAATACCTTGGCTATCTACCATCAAGATATTTTCATTTTTCACCCCTACTGCAACATAGTGGTTAGCACAAGCAATTGCACTTGCACCAGCACCGATAACAACAACTTTGATTTTTGATACTTCTTTTCCTTGTAATTCAACCGCATTCAACATTGCTGCTGCAGAAATAATTGCAGTTCCGTGTTGATCGTCATGCATAACTGGAATGTCTGTTGCTTCCGCAATTCGCCGTTCAATTTCAAAACACTCTGGCGCCTTGATATCTTCGAGATTAATACCGCCGAATGTTTTTGCGATATTACAAACCGTATTGATAAATTCTTCAGTATCTTCTGTATCAACTTCAATATCAAAGACATCAATATCTGCGAAAGTTTTCAATAACAATCCTTTTCCTTCCATGACTGGTTTACTGGCTAATGCACCAATATTTCCAAGTCCTAATACTGCTGTACCGTTTGAAATTACTGCGACTAAATTACCTTTAGATGTATATTTGTACGCATCTTCAGGGTTCTTTTCAATCTCTAGACACGGGTAGGCTACACCGGGTGAATAAGCCAAACTCAATTCATATGCTGTTGAATGTGGTTTAGTAGGTACAACCTTGATTTTTCCACGCGGTTCTAGTTCGTGATATTCTAACGCTTCTTGGCGCAACCTGCGCTCCTTTTTCTCGCGTACCATTTCGTTCCCCTTCCTGTTGGGAGTGGGTCTGTGGTTTGAGTGTTGTGTGTTTTAATTACAAATTCTTCAAGTTTTTTCAGTAAAAAAATCTAACCGGATTGTGGCTGAGGGCGATAATAACGGCGAAATTGGTTGATTATTAGTTTCACATCTAAGGGCCGCTTTCAAATACTGTAAAAGCCGCCTCGCATACTATGACCCATTATTCCAAGGTACCCAAGGCGTCTCGCAGTGCCAGCCAAGCAATCTCGCTTGTGCTGATAATGTTGCTTTCTAGCCTGGCACCTATACTGGCATCTCCTGTTGTTTCTACACATGGATTGAATGAAAGTGCGATATGGCCAAAGGAGGGGCATAACGACACTGGCTGGGTTCAACTCGACACCGTCGGTGCAGGGGTAACTCCTGGCGCCCAAGGCATCACTGAATGGCAATTAGAGTTCGCTCCAGGTGCAGATTTGTCAAATGTTTCCTTGCAATTAAGAGTAAATGGTAGCGATGGTTTACTAATTGAGGAGCCGATTCTTACCGCCTCTGATATCGGAATTAACTTGTTTGATTGGAGAGGACTTGGGATGTTTGGTTCAAACGATTTCTTTGATGGCTCCAACCCACATTCCAGCCGATTGAACCCAAATAGTGACACCGGCGCAGGGTGGACTCTACCAAGCGATGCTGAAATTACAGAATTGGTATTTGAAGCCTTAGCACCTGCTGATCCTGCTGTGTCTTTTGAGCCAATAAATCTCGACATTAGAGCTAATGCGATTCATCCTGACGATGGTAGAATGATGGTTGGTGTTACAAATTCTGTTGTTGTATTAGATGCAAATAATGATCCACAAATAATCGATATCATCACATTTGAAAATGCTAGTTCTGTTCTTGATATAGCAGTAGATGAAGTTAATCGCTACCTGATAGTCCTAACCGATACAGATGGAATACATTTCTTGAACCTAGATGACTGTTCTTTAGCGATGATCGTTCCTGCTCCTGTCGTAACAGATACATATCAAACAAAATTACTAACACTAAATGGAATGGTCTATTTGTCAGGTTATGGAGGATTATTCCAATATGATGCTGCTGCAAATTCTTGGCTAAACTTAGCAGATTCTACTGATGCTAATTGGAATGGTGGATTCTCCGTTGACATGATTGAAAACAATGGAATCATCTATGTCAGTTCATGGGAGAATGGTATCAACCGGTGGGACATCTCCTCTGCCACTTCCCTCTCTGCTTGGACTACTGCAAATGTATTGCATTCAGATTATATCTGGTCTATTACAGTCACTAATAATCAAATTTTATTCGGTTCATATGATAACGGAGTTGCCCGCTTTGATTGGAATTCTAATTTCTGGTTAAGTACTTGGAACTCTGCAAATTGGTTAGCCAATGATGATATTTGGGGTGTTGAATCACTCGGCGATCAATTGCTAATCTTGAACGGGGCAAATGTCCATTATTACAATACTACAAGTGGAGTTTTCGGAACCACTGATACATTGTCAAGTTATGGCATCTTTGCAGGTAGATCGATGTTTACTTGGCCTTCAAGTGGCTCTCGCGCACCAATGACTGATACAATCCTACTAACAGACTATACAGGGAAGATTGTCAAATTAACACCTACTAAGTCCACTCGCTACGATGGTCAAATCCCGATATCAAGTTCACCAAGTGCAGGTGATATGACAAATATTGTTGAGTTGGATAATATCCTATTCATCACCAATCCGTATGTTTTGGATAGATATGACATCGGACAATCCAAATGGCTAAGTCCAGTAATCCATGGTATGGCTGCTACTTCAATACATACTGATGGCAGTAGTGTATTCATGGGAACTGAAGCAAATGGAATCATCAATTATGCTAAGAATGGTAGCGTAATTAATTCCTATTCCAATGCAAATGGAATGTATAGTAATTCCATCACAAATTTTGCAATCAATAATGGAATCATAGTCTCTACTCATCAAAGTGGTGGAATAAGTATTATCAATCTCTCATCGTCTTCAATTTTGAGTTATGATTCATCTGATGGGATGGACTCGGATTTTCTAAATGATGTTGCTATCCATCAAGATATAGCCTTTATTGGAAGTGAAGATTCTGGAATTATTCGATATGATATTAGCAATGATACATTTCTCTCATCTTGGATCTCAACTGGCGTTAACGGAGTAGATTACGCACCTATCGCAGTTGTTGGAGATATACTACATCTAGGACTTTCAGGCTATGGTGTTGCTCGCAAAGACCTAGCTACTGGAGAGATATTAACGCCTTTGACTACACGGGGGGGCGTCTTGCCAAGTTCTAACATCTATGCTTTGGAAAGTGATGGTTCTGATCTCTACATCGGAACCCAGCGTGGAGCAATACGCTGGGACGGTAACCAAGCAGATAATTTTGTTAGCGGTAGCCAATGGCAAACAAGGCCAAATCAATTCTTTGACTTCTCTATTGATGGAGGGGATTTGTATGTTGGAACAAACATTGGAGTTTGTAAATATGTATTGTCGACTATAACTATTGATGATTGTCAAAATGTCCAAGATGGAATGCCAAATTGGGCTGTATATGCTGTCCACTCCGATTCTGATTTCGTATATGGTGGAACTCTTTCCGGTGTTGGATTGATTGATATTACAAATTTTGAACATGATTCAAATTGGGGCGAAGGCGCTCAAAGTGATACTGCTCCTGTGGAAGTAATCGGTACTACAGCCTATATTGGGCTTGATGGAATTGGTGTATTGAGGTATGATATTACCAACAATACATGGCTTCCTACTTGGACTGTTAATGGGGTATTAGATACAAACGGAATTACCAGTTTAGTGGCTGACATTAGGCCTAACCAAATTTGGATTGGTGGTGATGACGGTTTCCAATTGATTGACATTGTCAATGAAACCGAAGAATATGATATTGAAAAAACCAATGCTATGTATTCTGGAAATGGCGATCCGTATCAGTTGATGATTCATGGAGACACATTATATTTCCATCAATCCACTCAAAGCGACAGCATCCGTAGAATAAACATCTTGAACTTCACTTCGATGACATCACTCGATATTGGAAGTCAATTATCAGAAAATAATGGTGATGTTTACGGAATGAATTTCATCGGTGACATCTTGATGGTCGGATTGGCTTCTGGCCAATGGTGGAATGCAGATGGGTCTGGCGGTATTGCTCAATGGAATGCCAGCAATAATTCATGGGGGCCAAATGTTGAACCTATTGGAGAGATTAACCGAGTAACATCTTACCTTTCATCTGCTGGTAATCATTGGGTTGCCTGGGGCGAAACTAAATTGGATCTTTACAATAATGGCTCTTTAGTTAATTCTTGGGATGATTCTGTATTTGACTTCCCAATAAGAGGAATTGTTGAATTTGATGGTGCGACATTGTTCGCGACTGAAGATGGTGTGGCAAGATATAACGAATCTTCTAATTCTTGGCTAACAACTTGGACTGAAGGTAGTGGATTACCAAATAATGCAGGAGAGAGGTTCTATGACATCTGGACTGATGGTACTGATTTGGTAGTCGGAGGCGCTGACTTCACTAATTGGGGCGGATTTAGTACTGGTAGGATTTCCCACTTAGATAGTACTGGTACTTGGTCTACATTTACCGGTGGGCAAAGTGGAATGCCAAATGGATATCCAATTTCTATGACAATTTGTGGTGGAGTTCTCAATGTTGCTATGTACAATAATTTCAATGGCGGAATTGCAGTAATCGATTTACAAAATTCTACTGCTGGCACTCATATTTCTGGAACTTCTTTGGAAGATGATACTCCTTCAGCAGTGGCTTGTGATGGAGTTAATACACTTTACATCGCTTATTATGCTGACGATATGCCTGTTTCAAAGTATAGTTATCAAACCGGAACTTGGTTGAATGACATAACTTCTCGAAATCACAATATTCCTTCAGACAGAGTGTGGTGGGATGCAATAAATTATCACGCTGGTAAACTAATTCTAGGACATGGATTGGGTACTTCTGGCAATAATATCATTGGAGGAGGATATTCAGTTATCGCTACATCCGGGAATACTGCGGCTTCTGCAACGGTAATCACACAAGGCTCATCAGTCACGTCTTTCCAACCTTATGGCCAAGGTTGGATTATTGGACAAGCGGGTGGAACTTCTGGCTATAGCCACGTAGACATAGTATCTTCACAAGGGCTAACTCCTTTGATCAAACTGCCTGGACTTGTCAGTGGACAAATAACAAGTATCGCGGGTAGTGCAACAACTATTTGGGTTACAACCTTTGGACAATCTCAAGGGTTCGGAATCGCTGGAGGAGCTGGTATTCTTCAAGGTGATCGGAATGCTGATGGATCTATTGAATGGGATTATGGATGGTCTCTATCCGCACAATCTCGCGGTAATGATGTTGAATTGATCGGAAATGATCTCTATGTTACTACATCACCCGCAGGGTTGTACAAATTAGATGTTCAAACTCTACAACTTACCACCTATACTGGAGCATTGCACAACAGCCACTATGGAATGGTGAAAACAGGAAATGACTTGGTTATCGGGTTATCTGGACAAGGTAATTCAATACCAGGTGTGCAAGTTTTCAATATTAATTCTCAGACCTTTACTCAAGGGAAGTTAATCGCAGGATTACCATCCCCTGTGATCAATGGATTTGGCAGTACTAGTGATGTCATGTACATCGCTACAAATGGTGGAATCGGTAGATGGAATTATACTACAAGTGATTGGATGAATCCAATTACCATACTTGAAGGATTACCTTCAAACATTGTTGAAGACATATTAGTAGATGGTAATGATATTTGGTTGACCACTCCAAGTGGACTTGCAAAGTACAGCCCTGGGACTGGAACTGTCACAACTATGACCTCGCAAACTGGATTGTTTGGAACCTCAACTTGGGGCCTAACAATGAAAACCAGTGGTGCTAATTCCACTCTATACGTTTCACACGATGGTAAAAGTACGGAAAGACCTGGTGTTTCCAGTTTTGAGACTAGTACGCCTACATTGATTGATACTCATCGCTTTGACCAAATTCCTTCCAATACTGTTTCCGCATTGGCTGCAGATTGGTGGGGATTACATATCGCCACTGATATCGGTCCAATGACGCACTGGAATGGACAAGTTGGTGAATTTGAAGATGGAATGGCCTCTTGGCAAATTAGCGGGTGGCCTATTACGAGTATGCAAAGTGACGGCGATGATGTTTTGGTTATTACCGAGCAAGGTGCTGCAATAATCAAAGCACGAACTGCTACACACGCAATAATAAAATCCTGGTTTAAAACCAATACTTCAGATGGAATATTAACTGCCAACAATGTTTGGCTAACCACTGAAAGTGATGGCCTATGGGGTTATGAAAGAACTGCATCTTGGAATGAATTAGATCGATTTGAAATGCGTCGTGCAATACCACTGAACGCTGGATTTAATATGAAAAATTCTAACATTAGTGAGTGGACGCATCCTGGCGCTCAAATCCAATTGGTTGATGTTGACAATCCTGTCAAATTAGATTCCACTGCTGGTTCTGCGGGCGCGCATGGTTTGCTATTCCAAAATGTACCTTTGACCTTTACCTCAACGGTTGCTGGCGCTGCTACTTGGTCTCGTTCTGTGTCACTCAAATATAATGCTACAGTCAACTTAACCAGTGACCCTGGACTTGAAAATACCATGCAGAATGCTGTTGATAATGGTGTGATCATAAATGGAACTCGTTATGTCACACTAACATTACGTTCACCAAGCAATGGCTCCCTACAAGCAAGATTAGTTTATGATTATATCAAGTTGGAGACTCCTGTTGAAATGACTAATTTGATCGACAGACCTGATGATGGCGGGGGCGCGTTGATGGCTGATTGGACACTCGTTCATGATGAAGACTTTGCTCGTTACCTCGTATATGTTAACGACGGCCCATTCGTTACTACTGGTGGTTCAGCATTAACTGCAGCAGACCTCACTGGAAGAACGATTGACAAAGCGATTTCATTGCATAGCCGTTTGTCAAGCGGAGTAACTACTGCAAACGGAGTACCACTTGTTGATGGAACTGAATATTATGCTGTAATTGTCGTTGAATATAATGATGGAAGATGGGGATTAATCTCATCACCGATGGGACCAGCAACTCCTACAGATGAAGTACCTAATTCACCACTTTGGGCTACTGCTGGACCATATGATGGTGGCCAAGATGGTGATTTAGAAGTTGAATGGGCACGTTGTACTGCTCTCGATTTAGCAAGTACCCGCATTTACACATCAACATCTCAAATGACTGATATTTTAGGACTTAGCATAACTGCTGACCTTCCACCAAGTGAAGGGAATACTACCATATTATCACTTGATGCTGGCAAACCATACTGGTTGGGTCTAACTTGTGTAGATGAAGCTGGTCAAGAAGATTGGCAAAATGCTACGATTATTGGCCCAGTTGTACCGACTGGTGGACTAAATGATAACACAGCACCTGCTAAATTAGAAAATGTTGTTGCAATAGATACTCCGGATGATGATGGTGGAAGAATTACTATCTCATGGAATATTAGTGCTGATGAGGATGGTACTTTCTATGCCATCTTTATGATGATAGGTGATGAAGAAGTTCAGTATCCAGACAATGTTAATTCCTTTTCGCAAACGGCTATCATAAATGACTGTGCTGAAAATTCAACTATTATTTCCAATATGGATGGAGTTGATCTGCAAGATGGCCAACTTTACTGGGTTGGCGTTGTTGCTTACGATGATTGGCTCAATGCTAACTTGGATGATGTCGATGTTGTCGGCGTTACACCGTTTAGAAACACGATGGGTTCAGGCTCAGCACCGAGTCGAATTGGCGTAATCAATGCCTTTGATCATGCTGATGATGATGGAACCGCAATAGATGTTATTTGGTCTATTTCTGATGCTGATGATTTCTCCCACTACATCGTATGGGTTGCAGATAAACCTGTTACAGACCTCTCAATACTTTGGGCTGCAATAGGTGATGATTCAGCAAACTGTGCCTGTTTGAAGGTGAATAAGCAATGGATTGATGAAGATAAGAATCCGATTGAAATCACATTGAGTACTGCCCTATATGGGGGAGATTCATTGTTAGATACTACGCCGAAATCGATTATGCCAGATGTTGAATTATATGTCACCGTCACTGTTCATGATAACAAAGGAAATGTATTCCTCACCGATTTAGTTCAAGCAACTGTTACTCCAATCGATAATTTGAATGATGTTGTTGCACCAGATCGATTACAAGACTTGGAATTAATTGACAAGCCTGCTGATGATGGAACTGCACTATTACTGGACTTTAATTTGTCTGATGATGGTGATGTAAAGTCATATGAAGTCTATGCAGCGACTTGGGAATTCACTTCTGTTAGCACTGGAGGAGATGGCCCAATCGCTCCAATCGCAACTTTATCAAGAAACCCAGAATTGCCTCTGTCTATCAAATTGACTGCGGGTGATACACCTGTGGTTCCTGGCCAGATGGTTTGGGTCGCAGTAGTCGTGATAGATTCTTCTGGAAACTCCTTTGAAGATAATTTAGTTGTAGTGAGTGCTGCATCTGTAGACGATGGGATTAATGATATGGGAGCCCATTTACCAGATATTATTGGAATTAGTTTAGCATGGAATGAAGAAGTAAATATTCTAGTTCAGTGGCAACATTCCTCATCGTCTTCAGTTAGAGGATATCAAATTTATATCTCCGATGAAGAATACACGACTACTGATGACGCTGTATTAGTCGGAGAAGTAAAAGCCAGTAATACATTCCTAATCACTCAAAATGGATTTGAGGATCTTGTGAATAATACCGCATGGTATGTATCGGTAAGTGCAATCGATGAAGAATATCACAAAGAAAGTGTCAAGCCGATTAAATTAGACGCCTTTGAGGCCGGTAATATTGGCGGTGGAAATGACGAATCTGGAGCAGAGGATGAAAGCAAGCAATTGGGTTCATATTTGACAACTCCAAATCTCTTAGCCATGGGATTAGCCATTGTCGCCCTATTCCTAATACTAGCAATTTTCAAGAGTCGGGGCAGTAACCAACGCCGTAGTAAAGATTGGGAATTACAAGAAGCTACATGGGGATTACAAAATCAAAATGATGCTGGATGGGATAATGTTCCGAAGGGAACTCCTGCCCCTCCACCTGCAGCCACCGTTACTCAAACTCAATCAAGTGACATATATGCTGCCGCAAACAGAGTTCAATCTGATAGTTATGGCCGACCTGCATATCAAAGCCAACAACCGGTGTTACAGCCTGTTATAAACGAGACACTGCTTGATGATTTAATCGAAAAGCCGGCACAGCAATCTCAACAGAACATTGACACATCATTCCTTGATGACCTGCTGTGATGGGACAGGACGAGCCGGCGCAATCACGTCCGCGTGATTCGGTATTCACCACAGTTACGTGGGATGGGTTACATCATGTCGCTGACTTTCAAATACATTTGAATCGCTTGTCAAATCATGCTGAGCGATTGAGAATGACCTTGCCGGAAAACCTCGAGTCGGAAATAAAAAAGGCATTTGTAGATATCGTTACCCTAAAAAACGGAGAACTAAAACAACCGATTGGCCTTGTTAAAATTGTTATTGATTGTACTGGTAAATCGGGTATGAGGTTAGTGGAGAGATCAATCACTTTACGTAATGAAGAAATTGAAGCTATCACCGTACCTGCTCCACGCTGGAATAGAAAAGTTACTGGAACGAAGCACGGCGATTGGGCTCCTTATCATCGGGCTAGATTAAAGGCTGATAGTGAAGGTTCTGACCTTGCATTACTAGTGCATGAATTCTCAATTATTGATGGCGATAGAGCATCACCAATAATCCTTGATGAAGATGGAGTTGTGTGGTATTCCAATAGTGAACAGGGTGGCGTTGAAAGTATCACTCGAAGTATTATATTATCTGGACTTGAACAATATGGTTTCCCATTTCAGAGTGGTAACTTAACTGAAAGAATCGTTGCACGTGCACACGAAATGGTTGCGTTAGGGAGCGGAATGGGCGCTTGTAGAATTATTACTATTGATGGTGAAGACATTGGCGGCTCTGCTGATTTATTGACTCAGACCTGTCGCCAAATATTATCGCAACACTATGCAGATTCTAACAATTGGACAAAGATGGTGAATTGAATGATTTGTCCGATTCTAAACTTACGAAATAGCCTAAACAAGGCTGGTTTACTTGGTAGAAATGCAGTTAATTACGGGTCTCCTGATTCGCTTATCCTGCTCTCTGGAGGGCCCGAAAGCCATCTTGCACAACATTCATTCCTTTGCGGTCCAAGTTCTACAAGAGTTGTTATCAAACAACCAAATAGGCAAAAAATAGCGCCACAAGAGACTACAGATGCATTGAATGGTGAATTCAATCTCTTACTTAAAAAGCCACAATTCATTGCTGAAATTGAGCAATGGCGCCATGGCTGCTGGTATCATGCAGATTCAATATTTTCTGATGGATTAGACGATTTATTTGTAAAATTGAGACTACATAGCAATGAAGATAATTTTGTTTCTAATTCTATTATTTCTGATAAAAAATTACCGCAGCGGCCATTTTGGAGCGGAGGATTGTCATATGATCTGTTACAATGGACACAACCAATCGCTCTACAAAACCCCCCTAAAGAAGACGCTTTACTAGCAGTTCTTTGGTTGATTGACAAAGTGGTTATTCATGATAAGAAAACAGAGCAGATAGATGTATTTTCACTTGCAGGTGATGATTGGTCCAATAAGGTTAACAAATTGTTATCCAAATTTGAAAATAAACCTTTTTTACCACATCAATTACCTAGTGGAGTAATTGAAGAAATTAGTAGCCACAGTGATCAAGAGCATGAAAATGTAGTAAATCAAATTCAAGATTCTATTCGTTCAGGTCAAGTATACCAAGTTAATTTTGGAAGAAGATGGAGTGGAGAATTACTATGTCATCCAAGCGATGTATTTGACCGCTTGTCAATTGAAAACCCTGCGCCATTTTCTGCATATCTTGAAGCGGAGGACCTTGGATTTGCCTTGGCCTCCAGTTCCCCTGAGACTCTACTGAGATGTGATGATGAAGTAATCAATACTGCACCGATAAAGGGTACGTGTCCAAGAGGGGATAGTAGCGAAGAGGAAGAATTGTTGCGGATAGAAATGTTAGTTGATGAAAAAGAAAGAAGCGAACATAGAATGTTGGTTGATTTGATGCGTAATGACCTATCAAAAGTTTGTTCGGTTGATTCGGTAAAGGTAGAACGTTTTGATGTTGAAGTATATGCCAATGTACAGCATTTAGTAAGTCATATCAAAGGTTCAATATTACCTAATATGAGTGGCATTGATGCGATTCAAAGTATCTTCCCAGGTGGCAGTATTACCGGATGTCCTAAAACTGCAGTTTGTGCAGTAATCGATCAATTGGAAGGAAAATCGCGTTCCTTTTGGACTGGATCAGTTGGTTGGATAGATGTATTCAGTGGTTCAAGTTCTTGGAATATTTTGATTCGCACTTTAGAAGCTCACAGAACAGGTAAACTCTGGAGTGGTGAGATTGTTGCAGGTGGTGGAATTACCATAGCAAGTAATCCCGCAGCGGAAGTATCTGAAGCAAAATGGAAAGCTGAGGCTTTGAGGAAGGCATGTGGATGGATTCCAACTAGTCGCCAAAGCGGTCAATCTGCCCAATTGAGTATTCATCCGCAAATAGCTGAAAATAGCGATACCACTGGAACTGGAACTCTTGGTAAGGTTTTCCAATTTGAAGAAATGCGTAATTTACTACATGATGATTCTTCAATAAACTCATGTGGAGTATTGTTGATTGACAATTTGGATTCATTCACCTACAATATTGCGCACAATATCGCAATCCTTGGACACGATGTGACGGTTCTTCGCGGACGCGGTGCAATCGCAGATGCTTTTTCCGATCCAACTACATTATTCGATTTGCTAAAATTGCTAAATCCAACTCACCTAATACTAGGTCCTGGACCTGGCAATCCATCCGATTCAGAATTGACTATGGCATTATCGAGGCATGCTCTTGCTGGGCAATTGAATGTGCCACTGTTGGGAGTTTGTCTTGGACATCAAGCACTGGCTGAGGCTGATGGCATGAATGTAATTCGCGCACCGCTAGGCCCTGTTCATGGCACTCCGAGGCCATGCCACCATAATTCAAGTGGGGTGTTTACTGGAATAGATTCACCTACTAATTTTACTCGCTATCATTCACTGGTTGTTGAGGGTAAAAAACCCAATTCGCAATTAGTGATTTCTGCTACTGATAAAAGTAAATCTATCATCATGGCACTTCAACATACTACGCTACCTATTTGTTCTGTTCAATTCCATCCAGAATCTGTTGGTTCTGAATATGGAAACATTTTGTTGACTAATTTCTTGAGGATGTATGCGGATGCTTGAAGAATCTAAAGCGACTCGGGTTGTTTGAGGGAACCCCATGCCGACCTGCCGTCACTGCTTCAGCACCTATCCGCGTAACTATTTCATTCATGGAGTTGGCCCTCGAGCGCAAGTGTGTGTTCGTTGCGGAGTTGAGAAAGGTTTAGTGACTGAAGAAGAGGCTCCTACTCTATTCAGCAATTCTCAAAAGAATGCTAGATTTGGTATTGTTGCACGAAGATACGGTTTCTTTCTCTATCTGCCAATGTTGTGGATTTTCTGGTCTGTTTCTCTGTCCGAAGTAGATCCATGGGGAATGTTTTTTCTCATTGCTCTAATCTTACTAACACTATTGACGCCTATTTGGTTCATCTATCGTTCGTCCCAGTTCTCGGGGGATATGGCTCGTTTGACACCTGCCTATGATCGTCCTGAAGGACATTGATACAAGATTCAGGGCTGAATCAATTTGTATAGTTCCCATGCAATCCACCCAGGAACTACACCCGCCACTACATCGACAACATAATGCTGCTTTGTCCACAAAGCGCTTAATGCAATAATTACTGGGAATAAGAAAGGCCAATTCCCAACTTCTGCAACATTATTAGCAACATGGAAGGCAACTAAAGTCGCTACAGAAACATGCATGCTTGGAAAGCAGTTGGTATTATCATCATATTTTTGAACAAGTTGCATAAAACGTACGCTGCGAGTCTGTTTAATATCACTAAAGTCTCTCCAGTCCGCAGGTGTTTCTACTGGATAATAGCGGACAAATGCCATTTGAATAAATAGTAAGAAGACGAATGACATAAATGAATAATTATATTCTTTCATATTATCAATTGTTAAAACCGTTGCAATTATCATTGGGTAATACAAGCCAGAATATAACCAAACCCAATAGCCTTTGAATTTGAAAAGTTTGTCAACTTTCATATCAAATTGCTTTGCAGGTTTTATCATATGATTCTGAGTTAAAAAATAAAATTGATAGACTCCCACTATTAAGAAAATCGTCATTACGATTGCAACAATTATATCTTGTAATGGCATCATTAGATGCTTGCCTATTATTTTTGAACTTCAAGGTTGTTACGGCAAATATAGGAAATTGTAGTTTTTAGCACCTAGTAATTTTACCGACATCAAGATTTTGCATGGATTTTAAGAACGTCTCCATCACTTAATTCATGATCTGCACCAACCACTCTTCTTGTCCTTCCATCCACTCCTTTGATGAATCCGTCTCCTAAGTCAGAATGTACCTTGTAAGCAAGAGGCTTCGCCTGAATAGCATTCGGAACAACGAAAGCATCTGGTAAAACTTTACCATCACCATCAGTCCAATGTAATTCATCTTGTACTGGATATACTACAATGTGGTCTAATTCATCAAAGAGAACTTTGTCAATGATTGTTGCAACGCCTGTTCCTCCATTAGAACTCAAACGTTCTTGCATATGCGAGAGTGCTTTGATTTGCGCCTCGTTCAATCCTTTGTCTTTCTCTATTGTGAACGAGTCTTGCCCAGTGGTGTAATTGATCAAACCTGCTGATTGGGCCCTACGTAGAGCCAATTCAACATCTGCCATACAAGCAACTATTGTTCCATTTGCTGTAATTTCCTTTAGAACTCCTTTAGGAGCGATATCGCATTTATTTGCTGCAATATGAATTGGGAATAAGTAAATGCGAACATGTACTGCCAGTTTCGTGATTATATCATCTTGCCAATCCCAAGGTTGTCCACAATCGCCAACTTCATTCCTGAAATCATCAAATGCGTTAGCAACCAAATTTATAGTAGCCCCTAATCCAGTTAATCTTTCATGAATAAATGAAATTAAGCCCTTCTCACCTTCAGCTTGAACTCTTCTAACACCTCTTTGCCAACCATCGTTTAGTAAACCGGAGATCCAAGCATCTAATTCATCTGCAAGAAACTCAATCTCTTGATTAATTCTCAACTGAGCATCTTCTTTTGTTTGACCTGGTCCGAGCGGATTTCCTTCAATATCTGTTGATCCTGCTGCATCAATTACCTGAATTAACGCATCACTATTTGCTAAATCAGCTAAGAACGCGTTACCTCTCCCTTTGCCTTCACTGGCACCAGGAACTAAACCTGCTACATCGACTAAGAAACATGGAACTAGTCTACGGAATCTAATACAACTCCCTGTTCTTGGCTGACATATACTGCCTTGACGTGGGTCGTCTTCGCCGATTGGTGGTAAGCGCCCTTCGGACTCCAGTCGTTGTCTGATATCCTTGCATGGGCATGGTTTACGCGCTTCAATCAAAGCAACGCCTACATTTGGTTCTATAGTACAAAATGGATAGTTTGCAATGTCAACCTTTGCAAGTGTTGCAGCGCTGAAAAATGTTGATTTACCAACATTTGGTTTTCCTACAAGACCTATTCGCATTGGGGAATTCCCCCTTCAGGCCTCTGTGATAAGGCTGACTAAATCTTTCTTTGTTCCTGACGTATCTAGGCCTAAAGAAGTTGCAAGTTCAACTAATTCAGCCTTCTTCATCTTGTTGAGTTGGGCTTTGGAAGGGACTTCAACTTCCGATGTTGATTGTTTAGCAGCATTCGCTTTGCGAATCTTTGCAATTGCAATCGAAAGTTCTGGTAAGTTGATTTGTCCATCTCCGTCAATGTCGATAGCAGCGATAAGGGAATCCATTTCCCACGGTGGTAGGTTTGCAACCTTTGAACTCTTCAATGCCATTTGGAATTCATAAGCATCTACCATTCCAGAATTATCTAAATCAATGGACTCGAAAAATTGGAAAATGGTTTGCCCTGAATCTGCTAAATAATCTGCAAGCATTGTTAATTCATTACCAGTCTCTTTTGATTGTTCTTCTTCAACAACTTCTTCTTCTTCTGGGAATTCAGTGACTTCATCATCGTGTAGTGCTGCGGAAACTGCGATTACAGTGCTTCCACCTTCTTTTTCTTCTATTTCCCCTACTACCAGCGTGGTATCGACTCCAACTCCTCGTCCTAGCAGTGTGCGAATTGTTGTTGTTCCATCTCCTAGATTGTAGGTATCAATATCCGAAACAGATGTTTGAGAATGGTTTGATGTGATCTTTGAAGCACTTGTTCTTATGACTACTAATGTGGCCAATATTGCACCTATTGCAGTGAAATAGAATAATGCTGCTCCGACTAAATAGAATCCTTCTGTTTGAGCAACTGCATCTTCAACACCTGAATTTGCAACTGCTTGCATTGTAAAGTCTCCAATCAGATTTGTAATTGTAGATGCAAAGCCTCCGAATAAAACAAACCAAACTGTTAGGTTGGCTTTACTTGGTTCGGAAAGTTCTTTGTTACAAGCCAATGGATGTGAAATGTAAGCACCTGATAAGATCATCAAACCACCAACAGTCCATAGGAATCCCATGTCAAGAGTTGTTGCCATATCTCCAAGTTGTCCTGTTCCGAGGAATACATCCATTCCAGTGAAGAACGCTCCAATTGCATAGAGAGGTAGCAATACCATTGCAAGTGTTGCCGCAAGAGCCCCTGGATTCTTGACGATTGCAGATGTATTGCCACTAGCGGTGAATAGTAAGTTGACGCTACCTGCGATTATTGGTAGTAGGCCAAGTGTCATTACGATTGCACCAAGGTTGAGTAATGTTGTAGAAGCACTCGCTGAAGCAATGAAGAATGGTGGAAGGGTAATGAATAGCAAGAATAGATTCGCTTGGCGCATTGAGGCAGACCAAATTGGTGTACCTGATGTCATCGGGATAATGTGGTATGCTGCAGAGAATATTAGAGCCAAGATTACCCAAGAGCTACCCATTTGACCCGCAAGCCAAACTATTTGGGTTGAGCCGGCAAGTTCGCCAAAGAATCCTAAGAACATTGACAAAATAAATGTCAGTAGAGCGAATATCAGGAACCAAGCACTGGTGGAAACTTCTTCATCGCCCCTATTTGCAACTGTTAGTAAGACGTTTACAAATAATCCAGCAACTATCATTGCAACTGCCAATTTGGAGACTGCATCGATTAATACAATATTTATTGCACTGTCTATGTCTTGCCCTAGCAGCCCTAATAGCGATGGTAATAATGCAGCAAATATTGTTGTTAAGGTAAACAAAAATGCTGAAAGTGATGCGCTTGCTTCACTTGCCATTTTCCCATTGCTGCTACGTGAAATTGAAACAAGTCCTGCACCAACAAGAGTTGAAAATACTGCAACTCCAAGGAATTTGGTAGTGGTTGCTGTTAATGCATCACCATTATCGTATGCCCATCCAATGCTTGCTAGAGAATCTAGCGCTGTTGGATCGTAGTGATGCCACAGTCCGAGGAATCCACAAATTGAAGAGAATACGAACCATAGCATGCCGAAATTAATCCATGTTCTAGCACCGCTACCTGGCTTGCTATCGAATAAGTCCACTAAACCTGCTGGGGCCTTGTTGAGGAAGAATAGTGAAAATTGGCGCATTGCCTCTGACATACTGCCTATTCCTTTTTCTGTGTAATTCGCGGTAAACCACATTGCGATTACTGTTATTGCAATTCCAAAAAATACTGATTCCATACATCACACCTCCTCAATCCAATAGGACCTCTCCCAATAAGTTGGAAACTATCACAGCAACTCCTGCGATCAATCCAATCAAGTAATACCAAATCCCTGAACCACCCAAGTTACCAATCAATGGTATTAGGTCGCTGAGTAATGGAATGGAATCCCATCCAAATACATTAGAAAATAGCGCTAATAGGCCAATTACGCCCACTAAAAACAAAGTCAATAGTACGCGGCTAGTTGATGGTTCTCCGTTTCCGGTGGTCACATCTGGTAGTGTCGTAGTGTTCGTCATCGTCCTCGTCTCCAAATTGACCCCATAGGGGTCATTCTGTTCCACTTGGGGAGCGGTAATAAGTATTGACTAGCAACACAGTTGCTAGACTGTGCATTGGATGGGTGTTTATTCACAATGAACGCAAATTCGCTAGAACGTTGCCTCGGCGACTTTTTGAAATTCCTAAAGGAGTAGGCAATGTCTCTTCTAAGGAAATTTCAGTTGCCCAAATTGTTTGGCATTGGCATTCTAGTCCATCGAATTCTCGCAAATCTCCTGAAACTGCATAACGCTCTATTGCAGCAACGACATGCGAATCACATTCACCGCAGTTATGGGCTCCACGAACTTTTCCTCCAGCCGTCGGGTGAACGATAAGGCGGGAAATTTGATCTGCATCACCATTGAATCCACCATCGGGATGGATGTAGGGGTGGGCTCGCTTGATCATCTCGACCAGTGACCATAACCATGGAGGGCGATACTCGTTATTGCGGTGTAATCTATCAATGATTGTACCTCTTTGGATATTCATTGGATTAACGGAGATCTCATCGCTCTTTTCTGCAACTGCTTCAATCCACTTTACACTATGATTCAATGCATCAGCTTCAGACATAAATGGTGGTTTAAACATTAGGTATGTCTTTATTCTGATATTGAATTTTTGCATATTAACAACTGCCCGCTCCCAAGATTTTGTTGTAAACCCTTTATTGACATGAAACCTTAATACTTCATCATCATAGGCTTCTAAGCCAATTGCTACTGCGAAATTTTGATTGATTTTAGTTGCCCATGCTAATTTTTCTTCGGTCATTTGTTCACAGCGACTCTCAACTATCAATTCCTTACCGAGACGTTGACAATCTGCTAATACGGTCTCTTGGAACTCCACAGGGATTTCCCTGTCTTCAAAGAGACTACCTGAAGTGTAAACCTTAACCATTTGATGGTCTTCAAAATCATTGAATTTCTGTTTTGCATATTGCCACTGTGAATGTAGGTTTTCATTGGTAACATCATCACGTGTGTCATTGAAATAACCGCAAAAAGTACAACCTGAACTCCACCACCAATGGCAACCTTTGGTTCTAAGAATAACTGTTACTGCGCTGCATGGCGTACCATCTGCTGTTGTTTCTGGAGTGTAATATACGGTTGCTGGTTCATCTGCATCCCATGATTGTTGGCGTTCTTTTGCCCAAGGGGTATTCGCTGGAGCTTTTATCAAATCATGAATACGGACGCCTTTGTTACTCTCACCGAGCAAAGTAAGTGAAACCGGCTTGTTCATGTCTCTTCCTCCTGTTGCTGGGTCACCCCTTTAGCCTTCAATCCACCGATTATAGAAATTAATGTCTTACCTACTCCACAGGTGTATAAAGAATCGTAGAACCCGCCATCACGAATTGGCCCTTCGGATGCTCCGAATCCCCGTCTTCTGCTGAGATCACACCGACATTGAATTTTGATGCTTGAACTCTAACGTCGACTCTAGAGCCTAGGCGTATCATCCCGAATCTTTGACCTCGGCGCAATGTTGCACCCTGACTTACCCATGGAACAATCGTTCTTGCCAATGCCCCTGAAATTTGCATGACTTCGGCTATTGTTCCATCATCACTTTGGAATACTGAACGAACTCTTTCATTGTATTGACTTTCTTTTTTGAATGCTGCAGCAAAGGGTCCACGGCGCATACCCTTGCCAGTTCTGTGTTCCATTGCCGTGATAGTGCTAGCCATTGGAGCGCGATTGACATGTACATCAAGTGGTGACATGAATACTGCTATTCTCCAAACATCTGTATCCGATTCTTGGCCTTTGGGAACTGCTTCGAATTGCTGTTCGGTTGTGAATGATAGTGGTTCATCCAATGGTTCTGGATACCAGTCTCCTGTCTGTTTGTCACTTGTACATTTACCAGATTCTAATTCTTTCTTACTTGGCCGGCGTCCAATCGCTCTTTCTCTTTTTGCAAACATTACATGGCCATCAGCAGGCGAAGTAATAATTCCTGGCTGAGAAGGAATCTTCCGGTCTGGATCTCGCCAAAAATTGGCAAAGAATGCGGATAACATCAAACAAAATATTCCGAAAAGTGGAACGAGACCACTAAGTGGATCAATTATTGCTCCTATGACAACAGCGCTAACGCCCATCATCATTGGAATGATGACCGGCCCGTGCCCACCATGGGCTGAACCACCCACTGATACACACCTCAATTGTCAGACTCTGCGTCTGCTTCATCATCAGCGTCTGCTTCTGCTTCTGCTTCTGCGTCTGCTTCTTCTTCGATTACTTCAATCGGTGAAGTTTCTTCAGCAGCTGCTTCTGCTTCTGCTTCTTCTTCTGACATTTCGGAAGCTCTAACTTCAACCATTTCATCGATGCGTTCGTTGAATGCGCGAGTCATGTGTTCACTTTGGCGTTCTGTTTCAACAGCACGTTCAATCATTGTATATCTATCCTTAATGGCCTTATTCAGGTCCTCGAATAATGACATGTGAGCGACATACCAATCGTCACGTGCTTTCATCTCAGTAACTGCTAAACGCAAATCCCCATCAAGTTCCTCTGCAATGTTGAATACTTTACCAAGGCGATCTTTTTCACGAGAATACTTTTCTTCCATCTTTGCCAAAGCAGGTTCTAAATGCTCAACTTGCTTTCCACCTCTTACTGCTCTAAGTTCGAGTTCTCTAATTCTAACTTCCTTTTCGGAAAGTAGTGCTTCATTTGCTTCATTGGTTATTTCTCGCTCAATGATTTCCTTCTCAAGAACTTCGATTTCAGCCTTTGCCGTTCGCAAATCTTCAACCTGTGACTCGTGTGCTGCGAATAACTTCAACAAACGATCAGTTTGAGTCTCCAATTCTTCTTGAAGTTGTTTAATTCTAATTTCCGGAGTGATAGTTCCTTCAGACATATTCTCACCTTAGGCATAGCCTATGTCTTGAGCCACATGCCACCTCCCCAAGAAACCGACGCATAAAGGGCGGTAAAGTATCCACATCTTGAAAGCAATATAATTTCACGAAGTTTTCACAATTTTTGTGCTGCGTGGGCTGCAATTACTTCTGCAACACAGCCTGTTACTGCTTTACTGGCAGGTATGTGGGTGAATTCGTTAGGTCCGTGTGCATTAGATTCTGGTCCTAAAATTCCAGTGATCATGAATTCTGCTTGTGGAAATTGTTGCTGCAACATCGGCATGTATGGAATTGTTCCTCCTTCACCCATAAACTGAACTGGATTTCCATAGTGATTATTACTTGCTTCAGTTAATGCTGAATGGAGCCATTCCGCTAGTGGTTTTGCGTGGAAACCATCTGCTGGATGTTCTGTTTCCCATGTGATGTGCGCACCTTGCGGCGGGTTTTCTGTTAGAGTTTTAGCAATCAATTCTGTTGCCGATTCACTATCGACTCCCGCAGGAATGCGAATTGATAATTTCAATTTAGTATTGGTTCGCAGTACATTGCCGCCTGCTGCACAAGTTGGCATTCCATCGGCTCCAGTAATTTCCAATGCTGGTCTCCAAGTCCGATTCAAGATTAATTCACTCAAGTCACTATCATTCGCTGATACTCCATCTAAGAAAGGGAACTTTGAATATACTTCATCGCCAAGGATTTTTGCAGCTATTTCTGCTTGCTCTATTCTAGATTGTGGAATGTCAACCCATAATTCAGGAACTATTACCTTGCCAGTTGTTGAATCGGAAATTCTGTCTAAGAGATTGCGAGCGATTCTAAATGAAGATGGAATAATTCCTCCAGCATCTCCTGAATGCACTCCTGCGGTTGAGACTTCGACGTTTAGAGTTCCAACTATTACACCCCTAAGAGAGGTCGTAAGCCAAAGATGATCCCAGTCGCCCGCACCTGAATCCAAGCATATCACCATTGCCGGTGTGCCGATTCTGTCTGCAAGTGCTTCGAGGTGAGCGGGTAGGTCTGGTGAGCCAGATTCTTCACTGGCCTCAACTATTAATTTCAAATTAGCATGAGGAATTCCTTGTTGTTGTAAACATCGTATTGCGGTAAGGCTTGCATATGCTCCGTAGCCATCATCGGCTCCGCCACGGCCATACAATTTGTCACCACGGCGAACAGGTGTCCATGGTCCAAGCCCTTCATGCCAACCAACAAATTCTGGTTGTTTGTCTGCATGTTGATAGAGTAATACTGTTTCATCTAACGTTCCTGGTACTTCCATATAAATCAGCGGAGTCTTACCTTCAAGTCTGCGAATTTCTACTGTGAGTCCTTCTATGTCCTGTATTTTACACCAATCTGCAATGTGTTGAATCGCTTTTTCAATGTGGCCATTCTCGTACCAGTTTGGATCAAATGCTGGAGATAATGCTGGGATACGAATGTATTCGGACAAGGATGGAATGATGTCATTCTCCCAAGTTTCTTCAATGAGATTTTTCATTTTCACTAGGTCAATGTCTACGCCCATGTAAACTGCTGTGAGGCATCGGTTCATAGGCCATTTGCTTGAGCATTGTGCATGCGCGATGCTACAGATGTGTTCAGTGAATGGGCGGGTAAAGGCAAAGATGAAGGAATGGAAAGAGGTCATGCAGCCTCTGTTGATGAAATGTTAAACTTAGCATTAGCAACAAATAATCTATCTCAGAGGCCATTTACAGCAATCGATATCGGGTGCGGCAATGGTTGGGTCGTTCGTAAATTGCAATGTCTTGAAAATTGCCTTTCTGCCGAAGGGGTTGATGGAGCTACTTCTATGATTGAAAAGGCAATACAGATTGACCCTAAAGGAAAATATTCTGTTGCCATGTTACCGCAGTGGCGACCTAATAATCCAGTAGATCTAATTCACAGTATGGAATTCCTTTACTATCTACTAGACCCGGTGTCAATGATAAAAATAATTCATGATGAATGGCTTAATAGTGGCGGTGTTTTTGTTGCTGGTGTTGACCATTACTTTGAAAATAAAGACTCATTGGAATGGCCAACTGCTCTAGATGTTCACATGACTACACTCACTCAACAACAGTGGCATGAGGCTATGCTAAATGCGGGATTCACCGATGTAAAAATAATCAAAACAGGTGTCAAGGATAATTTTATTGGAACCTTAACAATGCTGGGAATTAAGAAATAAGCAATTGATTTGGAAGATAAATCTTTAATTGATTTTAACCTTTTTAGCAGTACTTTGTGCACATTCTGTGTCTACAGCTGGAATAACTCCATGGATTATGCAACGGATTGAACCAATGAAAAATATTACTGCCATTTTCCACGCACCGATTAGGTGGGAAAGGTATCCTTTCTCTACGTCTGCTAAATGACCCATAATAGAAGCGGCTCATCAGTTGTTGTTAACATGGCCGGTGTCGGTGCCAACGGGACCACACAGGCGTATCTTCCCATTGTAGTATGGGCATTGCTTACACTTTGGTTCATCTACTTTTTTCATTCTATCTGGTTCATCTGATTGATCACTTAGTCGTGCCATCCAATCTAAATGGCCTTCCAATTCCTTACGCGTTGTTTGGTAATCATCATCAGTTAAACGGACCATTCTTCCTGATGCTCCGAGGAGTAATGCAGGTGCTAAAATTTCCCTTTGTTCCGATACTGGCTTTGCAGATTCCATCGCCTCCAAAGCAAGAGAATATAGTGTAAGTTGCAAACGGTATTTTGCAAGTATTTCCTTTTCTGCATCAGTAGTTGCAAATGGGGTTAGAGAGTCCCCCTCTAATCTTTGCAATAGATGGCCTTTACTAACATCTGATTCATTGAATTCACTCCTACAGCCTGTTGTTTTTAGATCGACAACTTGCAAATAACCTTTGTTGGATTTATCGCGCAATGCCAATACCAAATCAGCTCTTCCGTCAAATGAAATTGTAACTTGTTCTACTTCTGCAACTGGTTGAGGACCAGATAATGAAAACACTGTTTTGTATTTATCCTTCATCGAAATATTATGCTTGTATAAGAATGGTAATTCTGTCCTAAGGCCTTCAACAGTAAATCCATCTTGAGTTTCTCCAACTGATAATTTTCCAAGTAATCCATTTTGAATTAACTGTGATAATTGAATTAGTCTCTTTGCGGTTATTCTGGCTTGCTGTGCAATGTTTTTATCGCTGCTAGAAGAGTCAATATTGAATTCCGCTAGTACTTGGTTAATGACTGACTTATCTGCTAAAGCATCCTCACTTTTCTGGCGCCAACCATCTGGCAAGTCTAGGCAAGGTTTCCCTGCTGATGCTGCCGGATTGGCAAGGCCTACCTCGACCAATCGATGCATTATTAATCCGAATTTTTTAGCGCTTGGCCAATCATCGACCGAATCAACTTGTTCATTCATCAGTTGCATTTTCTCCGGTTTCCATCCCTTGATATGTTCTAGCCAATGTCGGCGGCGGCATTCGTGAGATGTGTCCAGGGAGTGTGAACTCATCCGAATCGATTGAGAAACCATTGGTAAATTGGTAATGGATGTTGATGGCGGCGGTGTGACCTTCAATATTTTGTTTACTCTTTTTTCAACCTCTAACCAATTGCTTAATGGTGACTTGGTTTTAACACTGTCAAAACAATCTGGTGAATGGTAAATTCTAATGCTTGAAATGGCATTTCCACCTAAACCGGAATCTGAATAAAGTTTCACTGGGTTTATTTTTAATTCTGATTCGGCATAAGGACTCAATGGTGTACCAATAATATCTTTTTCGAGTAACCAAGGTGAATCTACCACTGAATTGGAATGGGCGAGACCGCGCAATCCCTCTACTAACATCAACCCCATGCTACGTTTGCTAGGCTTACCCTTTTTCAATTTCAAACAGGCTTCTTTTGCGTCTTGTGTTGCCTCTTTTTTATGACTACCTACGAGAATTAATCTATCCTCAACTCGAGTCAAAGCGACATAAAACTCACGCCTTCTTTCTGCTTGTGTTTGCGCTGAATCCATGTTCTTTGTGAATTGCCAAAGTCCATCATATGGCCTCTCTCGACTCACCCATGGATTAATTCTTCCAGCAAGAACTTGAGGGGTGACTAATACGTTTTCTTTGACCGCCATCGTCGCATCCATCTTACCAGCATTGAAAATTCCAGCAACTACAACGACCTTTGATTGAAGCCCTTTGACACCATGTATTGTCATTATCTGAACTGCTCCGCCAGAAGGTACCGATACTGCCTTAGGGCCTTTTTTCTTGAGTTCGGATAATTGTTTCATTCGGCTGTAAATTGCACTGCAATCATGTCCTAATTCATTACCAATTTTATTTGCCAATGCATACCATGCTTCTCCGTTTTGCCTGTCAGCATCTCCTGGATAGGC
>JAACCR010000051.1 GCA_009937205.1 Methanobacteriota archaeon
AAATCAGTGGTATTAAAATGAGCACCGAGAATTGTTTCTACCTGGCAAACTCCATCAAATAATTCATTTCTTTGCTGCGTTGAAAGGTTGCTTAGGTGTTGTATCCCTTGCTTTGGAATAACGAGCGTGTGACCCGGGGAACGCGGAAATATATCTAAAAATGCTAGCCAGTTTTCTCCTTCAGCAACACGATGGCATGGGATTTCACCAGCAACGATTTTTTCAAACAATGTTGCAGCCCCCATTGACTTAGGCTAAGAAGTTCAGCCTTTTGAGTTTAACACCGGCAATGAAGGTGATTTGATGATTCACATAGGTGGTAATAACCAATTCCCGGAAGATGTCTTGCGGATTGCCAGTTGCCCGACATTGCCCTCTTGATCTACTGTGATATGATGTAATAATTCATCATTGGAATCTGGGAAATCGCTTCTTTGGTGAACTCCCCTGCTTTCTTGGCGGGCTTTTGCTGATATCATTGCCACTGTTATCAAACGAACACATGCAGCAGCTCTGGCATTTTCTACTAGATTGGTATTAGCGATCAATGATGTTTGGTCAAGATGCATCTGCAACATATCAATGCGATTCTTAATCGAATCCATCTTTTCTAATCCAGCATCTAATGAAGATGAATTTCGGGAAGTACCTAATGTATCGGTTGCTGCTGTCTTGATACTACTGAAAATAACACCTGAGCGAAGGACTTCTTCGCCTTCCTTTAGTTCATTTACTTGTGAAAGAGAAGTTTGGTGTTGTTCAAATGCTTCTTGCAGTGCTGAACTGCCACTGAATTCTGTGGTTTTGATCCATTTACCAGCGTCTTGACCGGCAGCGGCCGATAGACACATTGCATCTAGTAGTCGATTGCCAACGATGCTTCCTGCGCCATGTAATCCTGAACAAGCCGCATCTCCTGCTGCGTATAAGCCGGTGAACCAACGTGACCAACTACCAACCACTGCACGTCCATTTTCATTGACTGCAATTCCGCCGACAGTCATGTCAGCACGGCATTCAATAGCGATTGTTTGTTTACTCATGTCAATGCCTGTGCGGCTTTTGACCATGCGCATTGTAGCATCCCACCATACTGCATTCTCGTTGAGGTTTCTGGCATCTAGAACTGGTTGTGATGCCTCTGCAACCGCTGAGCAAAGTGAATTTAAATCACCTTCTCCGATATCTAATTCGCTTCCGCTTGCTTCATGAAGAATTGCTCCTGCGCCAAGAATCCCCATAGGAATTACTAGATTTGTATCTTTAATTGCTAGTGGAGTTGATGTGATAAATTCCATGTCTCGTAGTGAAAGACCTGCCTGTAAAGCCAAGTCTAATCCTAAACCAATAACGCCATTGCTAAATGCTCCTTCAAAGCCACCATCTGCGATAATAATTGCTTTTGCTGAAAGTGATAGGAGCCTGCCGTTTATCATATCAACGGCGATCAATCCATTGATTTTCTGATTGGAATGTACTAGTGACAATGGTAGTTGGTCGCCTCGACGAGTTACTCCGAATCTCATACATTGCTCTTCCAGAACTTGTTGAACTTCTCTGCTAGTGGTATCGCCACAACTTGCATTTCGCGGCTTACCATGTCCTGCTCCTTTACCGACCAATGGTGTCCCTTTAGAGTCACGGCGGAAGTTTACGCCCCAGCGTTCTAACAAATCCACTTGACGATTTGCTGCGGATGTTGTTGAATTGACAATGTCTTGGTCACACAAAAAAGCCCCTGAGCGAATTGTGTCTTCTCTGTGCCCGCGATTATTAGTTTCTTGAAGGGGTGCAGCAATGCCATCAGCAGCGCTTCTTCCACTCATTCCTAAGCCGTCTGCTGTCATCATCAAAGTTGATGCTCCAGTCTTTGCAGATTCAGCTGCTGCACGTAGTGCTGCAGGTCCGTCCCCTAATACGATGATATCCCATGCTTCCATGACTCTACAACCCTTGAGTCGGGCGAAGTGAAGCCCCGCCATAAGTAACGCGCTTGAGCGTTTTGCAAAATGTTGGACTTCGGACGGATTAAAATAAAGCCAAACAATAACAGTTTTAACTTTTAGGAGTATGTCAAATGTCAGTTGTTTTCGCCTTACTGCGGATGAAACCTTTCAATTTTAATTCAACTCAAAGAGATTTGTGGTAAGGCTGAATCTCCCCACTTTCTTGCAAGTTCCAGCTTTTTCTTTCTCTCTTTGACCAAACCGCTTTCTCCGACGCCAACATGTGTTGAAACGACGATAGATTCGAGAACTACTCCGTCATCGTCGCGTAGAATAACTTGTACATTGGCTGGACCTTTGAATCGGTTAGTCCATGCTACGCCAATCCACAATACGACGCCTTTTTCCAAATAGCGTGGAACCCAATCCAATCCATCATCTTCACTTGTATCTGTCAGTGAAATTGCTGCGCGTGGTGGAGGGCAAGATGCTAATTCAAAGCGATGTGT
>JAACCR010000007.1 GCA_009937205.1 Methanobacteriota archaeon
AATAAGGAAGGAGAACGCTATGAATGAGAGACTTTACGACAGCATGGGCGTATCAGTGAAAGTCAGAAAATACGGAGACAGGAACGTCATTGATTTATCCGAATGGGGTCGTCCATTCGCCCGTATTATAGCTCGGTATCTCAAAGAAACCCCCGTATCGGTAATGCAGGTAACGAATTTCCATTTACTTATCACCATCTTCTGTGCATGGTTGATTTTAGAAGATCATACAATCATTGCATGCTCACTTCTCATTGTGAAAGGAGTGATTGATGCTGTTGATGGTGAATTAGCTAGAATTCGCGAAAGACCATCACATGTGGGGAGATATTGGGATACCGTTGCAGATACAATTGGGTTGATTGCCGTCATGTGGGCTTTTGGAAATCTTTTTGGCTGGACACTTTCGCTAACTTGTACTCTAATTTTAGCCACCTTATTACAATATTCGCTGTTTAATCACTATTCAATACTGATGAGAGCATTGGGTTTAGGAGATGATACAAGTCGTATTGATGAACGCGTTCGACCAGTTGCTCACCCGTGGGAAAAACAATCAAACGTCAATATCCTTCATTCAGTATACCTCTTCTTCTTTAGTTGGCAAGATAGTATTATTGCTGGTTTAACCGGAAAGGGTTCAAAAAATTTAGTGTTTGAATTAACTGTTTCATCATCGTTAGGATTTGGCATGCAGTCATTGTTCATTTTCGCCCTAGCAGTTACTGGACATCTCAACTATCTCCCTGAGTTAATCCTGGGCGTGAATATGTCATTGATGGCCTTAGTATTGCTCCGTAGTCGGTTTTGATTAGAAGATTCACAACTTCTGTGAGTTCCGAGTAAAAGGATACGAGAATAGGGGTTCTTTGTAAATACATTAATTTACAGTCATATTTTTACACTCAAATGGGTACGATTTAGATATGTCAATGCCTGAGTTTTGTGAGGAACATGGAAATCTTAAGCAAAGTTGCAGTATTTGTAAACCACGACAATCAGTAATTGTTCTTATCGAAGGTATTGTATGCCCTGTTTTTTTGAATGAAAACATCCCAAAACATATTTGCGACAACTCAGGATGCATTCTAACAAATGTAACATCTAGAACTGAAACATACGAATGTACAAGTTGTGGGTGGGAATTTTCTAGCAGTAAAACAAGATTACCTTGTTGGGTAGAATGTAACTGTGGAGTCAATGAGGTGAGGGAAGCAAAACATATCCTTGAACCTCCACAAAAGTGTTTACGTTGCTCATCTTCTAGGTATAAATGTGCAACTTGTAGACAAATTGGAGCAAGATGTGTTTGTCCAGGTCATGCAAAAAACAATTAAATTCTATAACTAAAGATTAACCAATATCTAATGAAAAAAGGTTCTATGAAGGTTAAATCATGTTCCAGCAGTGTAATCTGTTGCATACACAATTTGCTCTTGAGTTAATTCATCAATAGTAAATCCAAGGGTTGCAAGTTTGGTTGATGCAACATCTATGTCTTGTTGCTTTGAGATATCATAAACTATTGGATCCATATCTTTTGCTTCTGCCGCTAGGCGGCATAATGCTAGATATTGGTTAGCAAATGACATATCCATTACTGCTGACGGGTGCCCTTCTGCAGCAGCTAGATTGACTAAGCGTCCTTCTGCAAGCAAGTATATCTTACGTCCATCCGATAAGATGTACTCTTCATTCTCGCTTCTAATCGTTCTAACACTTTGTGAAAGGCTTTTCAAATCTTCAATATTTATTTCACAATCATAGTGGCCTGTGTTTGAAATAATTGCACCATCCTTCATTGAAGCAAAGTGTCTTTCAACTATGATGTCCTTCATTCCAGTAGCAGTACAGAATACATCCCCAATCGCTGCAGCATCGTCCATCTTCATAACTCTAAAGCCATCCATTACTGCTCTAAGTGCTGCTAATGGGTCAATTTCAGTAACGACTACATTTGCACCCATTCCCTTTGCTCGCATTGCTAGACCGCGACCACAGTGGCCATAACCTGCAACAACGAATGTCTTTCCAGCAATCAATACAGATGTTGCCCTAATAATTCCATCCAATGTTGATTGGCCTGTTCCATATACATTGTCAAAGTCCCATTTTGTGATAGCATCATTCACTGCTAATACTGGGTAAAGCAAGTCTCCTGCTTCTCCCATTGCCCTCAGGCGATGAACTCCCGTAGTTGTCTCTTCAGTACCACCGATTACACCTTCTGCATACTCTTTCTTCTCACCGTGAACACGGACGATTAGATCTGCTCCATCATCTAAAGTCAAGGTTGGTCTAAATTCAAGGGTCTTGTCGATACACCAATAGAAATCTTCCACAGATTGTCCATGCCAAGCATGAACTGAATATCCTTCAGTTGCAAGCCATGCGGCCACATCATCTTGAGTTGATAGTGGATTACATCCAGACCAGGAAATCTCAGCACCTGCAGCAGCAATCGTTTCGATTAGTATTGCAGTTTCTTTGGTGACGTGAAGGCATCCTGTTACACGCATTCCTGCTAGAGGTTTTGTCTTCAAGGCCTCTTCACGTAATGCTTCCAATACTGGCATTCTCGCTCTTGCCCAATCGACTCTCAAGGCACCTTTTTGTGCTAAGGATATATCTGCAACGGTGTACTGCTCAGTCTTGTCCATGTGCAGTTCCCGTAGCACATACTAATTGAATATAAGCACCTGATTATTCCTTGCTTACGCTCAATATGGGTAGCAGGTTTTTGCCTAAGACAAAACTCAACCTTGTTGCTGTGCATACTGTAAAGCATACTGCTGCGCATATTGCGATGCAGTAGCCTCATCATATCCTTGGCCCATGAATTGCTGTAGATATTGCTGGTAAACTGCTGGATCTATTTCAGGAGTTGCAGCAACTGGGGCAGCTGCGACTGGCGCTGCTGCTGTTGCAGCATCTGCACCAATTCCGGCCTGAGCAGCGTATTGTTGGGCATACTGACGAGCAGTTTCCTCTGGATATCCTTGTGCGACCAATTGTTGTACGTATTGTTCAACAGGGTCTAGTTGTGCTGAGGCAAATCCGCCAGCAGCAGCGTGGAAATCCTCGGAAGTGTCATCCAGTGATTTCGAACTGCCCTTGCGCATTATTACCATTGTTACAATCAGGATAGAGACAATTAAAACCGCAATGATTGCGATTGTAGTCACATTCATTGAAGAACTTGTTCCAGAATTATCGCCACCAGTAGAAGGAGCCTTCCATTCACCATTCTCGTATGTCCAGGCGCCATCCCATTGACATTCACCATCACCATCTAGAATCCATTCTCCGCCTGCTGCTTCTGCAGCAACATCGGCTTCAAGTCCTTGACAGGCTGGTAAGTTGATTTCTATTTGCTTGTAAGAAATCCAACGTTGGTCATCTCCAATTCCTTCATAGATCTTGATGTAAATTAGGATTACTTGAGATTTGTTTGTATACATTCCATCCATTGATAATGTTAAGTCAAATGCTTCACCATCAGCAAGTCCAGAAGTGGTCTTGTTCCAAGTTCCTAGAATCTTCTTGTTGTATTGTTGTACGAATGATTCATTGAAGTCTGCAAGAACAAATGCTGTTTCGATGTATACTTCACCTTGTTCACTACCACTTAGAACAGAACCAGAAATTGTAATTGTGTCTGTATCAATGCGGGAATTAGCATTTGGAGAGTCGAGTTGTACGACCGGTTCTTCATCGCCGAATCCAGCTGGAACTATCACAAAGAACATACGGAATTTCTCTGAAATCTTACCCGCCTTATCATAAGTCACTAATTCCATACGAATAGTATTCTCATTTACACCAGTTGGGTCAACAGTTACATTCTTGAAATTATATGCCCACTCACCATCGCTTGCGGCAGTTTGAGTAAATGTATGACCCTCTAATGCAAAGTCATCAACACCATATGGTGCATCAAACAAAACCTTCCATTGATAGGTCTCAATTCCGTTTCCGTCTAAAGCATCTTGATCACTTGAATTACTGGCATCGAAATGAATTGTTGTTTCACCATCATCATCAAGAGTGATTCTGTAAATATCCCACTCAATGCTTGAAACCGTTTTGGTTCCAGTAAATTCAACTTGGTCTGTATAGTCTCTAACTTCAGAGTCCATATCGATTTCAGCGGTTGCTGTTGGTCGGAATTCGTCTGCATAGACATCATTTGTTTCAACGGTGACATCGATGATACGTGAGTGACCTGCGTCATCGTGTAGCATCAACTTGACATTCCATTGTTCACCTTGCGCACATCCTGTTGCACTTGACAAGTCATTCTTACAGAATTGCATTACTGGACTCATATCCGTAGTGTGTCCAACTCCACTTGCCATTGTTGAACCATCCCAAGAAGTTGGCCCATCAACAATCCAATCTGTTGACAAAGTGGATGAAGTGCTGGTTGTAAATCCAAATGTAATCGTTGCATCGCTCTTCATGTACTTCAAAGCATACTTTCCTGTTGAAGGGTCAATATTTGGCGTCTCCCCATTTAGAGTCAATTCCAAACCGTCACCGAGTGTTCCAAACCCTTCTGGGTATGGACTTACTTGGTATGACAGCATGTTACCCAATAGAGGGAATGTCGTACTATCTGCACGATCAGAGACTGTTGCAACATCCATTGTTGTAACGATTAGCCCGCCATCATAGTATGAACAAACACCGAGAATAGTATCCTGGATATCAGCAGAAGAACGGATTACTCTTTGGAAGGTTCCTCCAGTCTCCATGTATCCATTACATGCAACAGGCACTTCATTTGCACTAACCGACTTGGTATTGAGAACTGCTTCAGCAACAGTTGAGTCTGCATCAAATCCTTGGAATGCATTAGAGTTGATATTGTCCATCATCGGATGGTATGGGTCTGCTAGATCTATGTCCGAATATGTAATCTTACTTTCAGGAGTGTTTCTACTTTGAATGTCCAAACCAAGTGGTAGACGTCCAGATAATCCCTGGTCAGTTCCATAGATTTGGCTTCCCTGAGGTCCAAGGTGAGCTTGAACAGTACCACCGGCAGACATGAATCCTTTTAGGATGTTCTTGTTAGCATCAGTTCCAATCTTTTGGAAGTATCCGCGACCACCGTTTTCTATGTCCTTGGCAGCAAGTGTATCTTGCCACGGCAAGATGATCTTATCGTAATGAGTAAACCAACCAGAATCGAAATACTTTGCTTGATATGGAGGTGTCGGTTCGTTCCAATCGTTGATGCTGTATTGAGTATATGACATACCCAATAAGGCCAAATCTTGCTTAATCGCAGTAGTACGGGCAGATGTATCGCCCAATATCGCCACATCGATGTTGCTTTCAAAGGTTGCAATGAAATAACGGACGTTACCTGATGGGTTACCATTAGCTAATTCAGCCGAGAAACTGATATTGTATTGGTGGCCATCTTGCCATCCATTCCATGGAGTGAACTCTGCAGTGATTCTCTGGTGTGCAGACAAACTTTGTTGTGGACCTGCAGTAGTTGTATGTGCAGTAGAACCTGTTGTAAGATCTTCAATGTTCATATTAAAGATATAATCTCCACCGAGAACACCATTTGTGACTACAACATCCCATGAATGGGTTAGAGCACCATCAATTGGCATTACACATTCAAGTATTTGATCTGAAAGACAAGATAGAGTCTCAGGCTTTCCAAGAGTTACATCAACTGATTCAACGTTGAAAATAACTCTCTTCTTGTTATTAGCAACTGAAATTTCATTGTCATTAAACCAATTCTGACCTACGGTAGTATTGTCAAATATTGTTTCAACTTGCACCATATACACTCCTGATGTGAACTCATGGGAAGCAATAATATCGGTTGATAAATCTTCAGCATCTACATTTGTACGAGATGTTGTGTATGATGCTTCTTCCAAGAAGGTATACTCTTGAAGGGAGATATTGTTGAATGCAATACCCTTGAACCCATCATTAATACCATTTCTTCCATCATCGTCAGATTGGAATTCGAAATTAATTTGTGCAGTAGAGCCTGCTAAAGAAGTACATTCATAATTCCAGTTCTGATTGTTCGCATCAGATGTATTGAGAACATAGATGTGAGTCAAGTCGATATTAGCCGTCTTAACTAAATCATCTGTATTGAAGAAGACATTGTAATTGCCATCAGACCCATCTGTAGAACTAGAATCTCCAACAAATGAGATCTCAACATTATCAAAAGATTCTGAAGAATTAACAATACCGTCGTTGTTATCGTCGACTCTACATGTTCCATCTTCATTATAATCGTTCCATTGCCCCATCAATACTGCACTGAAGTTTCCAGCGTTATTGTTGTAATCTAATGTTATTGCCGCATAGTCATTGACATCAACAATACTTGTTCCATCAGAATCAATTCCATAGAATGTATCTGCATAATATTCAAAGTTAAGTGAAACGAAATCACCAGACATACTGGTAAGATCTACTTCTGGTAATGACATTGTTTCATTTGCCCATGCATCTCCGTACCCTTTAGTAGAAGTGTCACACGGATGTCCGAACCAATATGCATTATTGTTGAATAACTTGTCGGTACAGCCTGCTTCATTGTATACTGCTCCTCGAGGATTATTACTTTCAACATACCTATATCCTTCTGAACCACCTTCAAAGGATTCTTCACAAATCTCTGTAGGAACGCCACAATAGATATCTGAAGGAGTTGCAGTGAATACCTTTGCTTCAATATCAAAATCAACCAAGGTATTACCCCAATTATTTGTTGTTACTCCAATGTCAAATATTCCTTCTGCATACAAACCACCAGGTTTGAAGTAATCAATTCCTTCAACCGCTGGGTCGTAAAGATTGAATGGAGTCAAATATCCAATAATTTCATCGTTGAGTGATTGTTCATCCCAAGCATTACTTGTCAAGGATGCACTAACTCTGTATGTAGTGTCGTTGAGAACATTCACTGACAAAGAAGTTGTATATTCTTCACCAGGTCCAAGATTTGTTAATGAGATTTGACTTTGTTGTGTTTGTGGGTTGGCTAAGAAAGCTGTAGTTTGCTTCCAAATTGAAATGTTATCAATTGCATATCCGTCAAGTCCAGACCATCGGCTTTCATTGCTATCAGCAATACTTCCATCGAATCCAGTTCTAAATCTAAATCTAATATCAACTGTTTCTCCAGCCCAACTACTTAGGTCAAATGCACCAACTCCCTCTTCTGTGAAATTGTTCCAACCGTAGTGAGTTCCGCCGCTGTATATCCCATAATGATAGATACCCTCAGCAACTCCTCCGAATCCCATCTTGGTTAGGCGATCATTGTCATAACCACCCCATAGAGATGAACCAGAAGAACAGGCTGCGTTGATCATAGCCTCTGTTGGACAATTAATAGTTGACCAACCGGTTTCGACGCTTCCGACCTCAATAATGGCCAAGTCATCCCAGACATCGCCAATAATCCAGCCATTTGCATCAGCGCTTCCAAGTGCGCCAAAGGATAAGGATTGGAATACTTCAATTCCCATGAATGCGCGGTCAGAACCTGTTAGGTCTACTGCGTTTAGGGTCATAGCGTCATCCCAGTTACGCCCGTATCCAGTCCAAGTGTCACCACTTGCATTTGTGTCATAGATACCAGCCCACATGAAATCAGTAGGATTGTTTTGGTTGGCAGAGAAGTTTTCGCTACCACTCTCAAACTCTGAGTGATTTGTTTCTTCGTGCCAGTGGGTTGATTGGTCAATGTACTCTTCATAAGACCAAGTACATCCAGATCCACAGCCTGCTTTATTCTCTGGTGAATCCCAATCCATTGCATATACTGTAATATTGGTCGAATTGGCTTCATCGACAATCTTTAATTCAACATCTAAGGTAGCGGATTGACCATTCAATGTATCCATTCCGGTATTGGTTACAGTAACATTTAGGTCACGAGTTCCTTCACCCACAATTCCATAAAATCTATCGACAGGTGATATGTCCAAGCCAGTAATAGATAAATCTCTATTATCCATTTCAATAACCGAGATTGAATCATATTGGCCACCCCATCCTAAGTTGTCAATCCAATTTCCAAAGTTATAAGATGTGTGTCCAACGACGATATCTGGGGCTGAACCTACTGCACCTGCAAGTTGGCCTACCGCAGCCATACTTGGTCTACGGCCTGCCTCATATGATAGAGGACTTAAGTGGCCTCCAGCACCGTTTGACAGTGTAACTTGTACAGTTGTTGGGAAGTTAAGCCAGAAATTAGAGGTTGTACCTCCAGCAGAGTCGGTAGTGTTTTGTTGGTATGCAACGGTTGGATTAACGAAATCTGGTTCATTGTCACCATTCAAATCAGCAACTGAAACATCATAGGAAATGTATGGTCCAAAGTATGCAAGAGATGGTGCGGACCATGTTCCTACTGCAGATGATGTCACATAGGTCACGTTTTCTATATTGCCATCATTCAAAACAATAGTATCGGTCACACCGTCACTATTCATATCACCGATGTCAAAACTACTGGAAAATGTAGTTGCCATGTTAATTGTATTTGTATTAACTTGATTTGACCCATAGGTGTAAGCAGATGGATAACCAGGGGTGTTTCCTGGCGCCAAACAGTTGAATTCTATGATAGAGACGTTATCGTCGTTACCAGGATTGGTTGTTTGGCCAGTGCTGTAATCAACACCTTCAGATCTCAACAGGAATATATCGTCATCAGTACATGTACCGGTTACACTGGATTGTGATTCACCCCAATCTCCAACCTCCATAGAGCGGTATGAATTAGCTTTAGCCGATCCAAGGGAAGTAGCAATTGCTTGAGTTGAGGAGGTTATTGGTCCCGCATATGTAACGACTCTTTGTGTGTCAATATCGGTCATCAAATCAAGGACATAAACATCATCATCGCCATCTTGGTTTGCATCACCAACTGCTAAATCCCATGCATAGAAGTGAGTAAATCTCGCCCCGATAGCCCAGTCCTTAACGCCACAGCCTAGATTTTCAATTATTGTAACGTTCCCTGGGTCACCAGCAGGTGCTCCACTGTCATCTGTTTTGAATGGGTTATTTCTTTGGAAAATTACGATGTCGATGGCGTTGTCGCCTGTAAATTCGCCAACTTCTATGAATTGCACATTAGCAAATTCATCCCACTCAGCATCTCGTGATACATTCTTTGAGACCCAAATATCTTGACGCTCTGAAAAATCACCGTTTCCGTCATTCCACAGAATAGTTATGGTGTGAGCTCCGTCAGTAGCCATGGCAATATCATTTGCCCCATCACAATTGAAATCTCCAATTGCGACATCTTGCGGGTCACGTCCAGTTGTATAACTTCGGCTCATTGAAGCACTAGAGGTCATGGCTATGGCTGCGGTAGTTGAAAGTAGCATTATCAGCACTAGGAAAGTACTGCGAACTTGGGCCTTCAATTGCTCTGTTTTGATTGACATCATCATCACTGCTTACCGCGAGCGCCGCTTCCACTTTAATGCTGTTGCCTCTAGGATTAGTTATTTATGCCCATAATAAGCCCGCAGTGGCGTTTTTGGAGAATTTATAATCACCATTGCGTCTAAACAATTAGCACTGCACTTTTATTAAAATCATCAACCAAACATAATCCGGTTCTTGAGCCACAAATAGATATTTAGCATCTGCTAAAATATTCTCAAATACGACCATTTAACCATCTTGGAGAAGGACCCCAACCCACCGCGTCACCGCCATGGATTTTGACCAACTTTCCTGCCGAGAAAAGAGACTCCAACCAGACTTCAAGTTCAACTCCTTGCCGGTTACCGAGTTTTGAACTTGCAACCTCTTCGATGACTTCAGTCCTTAGAGCAGTTCCACCATTTTCCCTGACAACTATTTCCATCAATTCCCTTAACCAAGCTTCTGCCATTGGATCAACGCTCATTTTCCCTTGTGCCGGCATAGGCTCATCGGTATCAGCAAGCATCTCCATCAATTCAATCGGATCTGGCTTTCTTGCACCATCCACTCCGATTTTATCTATCTCTACTTGAAGATTTAATTCGCCGATTGGTCTACGAACAATTGGAATGCGACTAGGGTCTGGAGTTGGGCCCATGTCTAGTGGTTTATCGCCCAAAGGCGTGTCGTCAATAACAACTTTTTGACGCCCGTTTGACTTTTTTGAATTCGATTTGGAAACTTCAGAGAGATTGGTCGCTTTCACCGCTTCACCTACCGGCATAGTCCATCCCACACCCTCTAATCCAAGTTCACCTACTCTTTCAGCAACCCATTCCGCTTCGCCTTCTAGAGAGACCTGAATCTCATGGTCATCCGACCTAAATCGATACCTTACTTGACCGCTTAGCTCTGCCATCAACCAAGGGTGAACCGCCAACATCCTTGAAGGTAGTGTTTTGCAAATCATTACAATTTGTAATAGACTCATTGCTTAGCAAGTTGTCTCAATACTGTGTGTAAGATGCCACCGTTCCGATAATATTCAACTTCTACAGGGGTGTCCAATCTAACTTGTGCATTAAATTCAATTTGAGAACCATCCAGTTTTGTCGCATTGATTTTCATTACCTCTAAGGGTTCAACAGAATCTGTAACAGGAATATTGAATAATTCAGAACCATCAAGACCTAATGAGTCATGAGATTCTCCTTCCATAAAGGTCATTGGTAGAACGCCCATACCCACTAGGTTAGAACGGTGAATCCTTTCAAAAGAGGTCGCAATCACCGCTTTAACTCCTAACAAATATGTTCCTTTAGCCGCCCAATCTCTACTTGAACCAGTACCATATTGTGAACCTGCTAATACGACCTTTGGACCCGCAGTTTGTGCCGCTTCATAGACTGAAGTTATCTCGCCTGTTTCGTGATTGAGAGCATATCCTCCTTCTGTACCAGGCGCCATTTGATTTCTAATTCGGACATTGGCGAATGTTCCCCGCATCATTATCTCATGATTGCCTCGCCTTGAACCAAATGAGTTGAAATCTCCTGCCTCGATACCGCGCTCAATCAACCATTTTCCAGCCGCACCATCGGCTGGGAATGAGCCCGCCGGAGAAATGTGATCTGTTGTGATGGAGTCGCCAAGTTTCAGTAATACACGCGCATTTTCAATCGATTGAATCGGAGATGGTTGGTCATCCAATCCACTGAAGAATGTTGGAAGTCGAATATATGTTGAATCGGCTTGCCAAGGATAAAGTGGGCTTGCTTCGGAAGGTATGCCATCCCATCTTGGTTCATTCATTGCATCAGCATATCGCTGACGGAACATTTCTGGAGTGATCACAGAGAGAGATTCTGCTATTTCTTCATCGCTTGGCCAAATATCAGAAAGCATCACTGGCTCCCCATCACTAGCATATCCAAGCGGCTCTGTAGACATATCAATTTCGAGAGTACCAGCGATTGCGTAGGCGACAACAAGTGGCGGGCTTGCCAAATATGAAGCCTTTACTTTACCATGAACTCTGCCCTCAAAATTTCTATTTCCTGAAATTACTGAACCAACGATTAGCCCTTCCTCATCTATTGCACTTTCAATAGGTGGGTCGAGTGGCCCGGAGTTTCCGATACAAGTGGTACAACCATATCCAACGACATTGAATCCCATGGCATTGAGATCTTCTTGCAAACCTGCGGCTTGATAATATTCTGTAACAACTCTTGAACCAGGAGCGAGAGAAGTCTTGACCCATGGCTTAACTGTAAGGCCTTTTTGTCGTGCCTTCTTAGCAAGTAAACCCGCAGCCAACATCACACCCGGATTTGATGTGTTGGTACAAGAGGTAATAGCTGCGATTACAACATCTCCATGATTCAAATCAAATCGCTCTCCATCTAAATCAACAATAGCTCCTTTTGACAAATCCTCTGTTTCTAAACCATGACCATGGTGGCCTAATTCGTTGGTTAATGAATGCTCGAAGTGTTGCTTCATAGCGCTCAAATCAACTCTATCTTGAGGTCTTTTTGGACCTGCGAGTGCTGGCTGAATAGTCGTCAAATCTAATTCTACTGTTGAAGTATATGATTTCTCAGAATCTGTGGCTGAATACCAAAGTCCCTGCGCTTTAGAATATGCTTCAACGCCTTCTATTGCACTCTCTTCTCTTCCTGTCAAGCGTAAATATTCCAATGTTCTTTCATCAACTGGGAAGAAACCGCAGGTTGCACCGTATTCTGGAGCCATGTTGGCGATTGTTGCCCTATCTGCAAGAGATAATGCAGCCATCCCTTGACCAAAGAATTCAACGAACTTTCCAACAACGCCTTTATTTCTAAGAATCTCTACGATTCTAAGAGTCATATCAGTAGCGGTAACACCTGGATTTAGTTTACCGGTTAAACGAACTCCGACAACGTCTGGTGCTAGCATGTAAATTGGTTGACCAAGCATTACAGCTTCAGCCTCAATTCCTCCAACACCCCAACCAAGAACTCCTAATCCATTGATCATTGTTGTATGAGAATCAGTGCCTACGAGTGTATCTGCCAACCAAAGTCCATTTTCTTGTCTAGCAACGCTTGCCAAATACTCCAAATTTACTTGGTGAACAATTCCTCTTGATGGTGGTACTGCTTGGAAATCTGCTAAGGATTGCTGACCCCATTTAAGGAATGTATATCTTTCCATATTTCTGTGATATTCAATATCTAAGTTCATTTCCAATGCATCACTGTGGGCACCTGAAACGTCAACTTGAACCGAATGGTCGATAACAAGGTCAACTGGAACTTGTGGATTAACTTTTTCAGGATCTCCACCCATCTCAACCATTGCATCTCTTAGTGCAGCTAAATCAACCACTGCCGGAACTCCAGTAAAGTCTTGAAGAATTACTCTAGATGGCCTAAACGGAATTTCTCCACGTTCTCCATTTGCAGTCCAAGCGGCAATATTTCTAATATCATCTTCGCTGATTAAGAAGCCATCATTGCCACGCAGTGCCCCTTCTAATAGAATACGAATAGAGTATGGTAATGCGCTTGTATCAATACCATTTTCATCAAGTCCGGATAGCGAGTAATATTCTCCACCAACCGAAAGAGTTCGTCGGGCATTGAAGGTGTCAATCATAGCCATATTAC
>JAACCR010000052.1 GCA_009937205.1 Methanobacteriota archaeon
ATTGTTCGGCGTAGCCCAGGCCAACGGTTTTCAATCAATCTCTGCATATCGGATAATGCAGCCGAAGCAGAGCCGGTGATGATAACAATGTGCTTTGGAATTAGTGGAATTCGCAGACGCACTCTATCGAGAGAACCATCATCACGTAGTTCGCCAATCAACTTTCGCCGAGTTTCTTCCAATGCTCCAACACTACTAATCGGTTCAATTTTTTCAACATTAAGAGTCATGCTCCCTCTTGGAGCATAGACATCAATACTGGCGATAACAACAACTTCACTTCCATTCTTTATCGTACTATCAATATGACATCTATTCTTCCAAATAGCACAATTCATTTGTCCTTGGTCATCCCTTAGATCAAAATAAGTATGACCAGAACGTGCAAGTTTCATCCCGCTGACTTCACCTTTCAATACTTGATGTTGAAACAAAGGGTCTCGTTTCAAAGTAGATTTTACTAAAGCAACAAATTGACCGATGGGGATTGGGCCTGTAGTAACCTCGGCACCCCTTGACATATTAGTGACAATAAGCCAATGGTTCTTCAACTATCGGTTGAAAATTGATTCACTTCTTGGTGAAGGTATTCAACCAACCGCGACGCCAAAACATTGTCAACATCAATACTGCGAAGACGGTCATCATACTGATTATACCCCAAAATCCACCCACCTGATCTAAAGGTAAGTCATTATTGTTCATGCCGCAGATTCCAGCGATTAATGTCAATGGAAGCATGATTGCACCGATTATTGTTAGTGTTGTCATAACTTCAGTTAATTGTGCATTAGATTGTGACAATTCCATTGAGATATTGGAAAGGTATGTGTCTCTCGTTGAAGTTGCACCTGCAGAATAGTTGTTGGCTCTCTTTACTAATGCGGTACAAAGTTGGTTCAGATCGGAGAAGTAGATTGCCACTCCAGTAGAGATTAGTTTCAACTTTTGATTTTGCATTCGCAAAGTAACGGTATGAAGAGATTCAATCGATTTACTCGCTTCACGAAGTTGTCTCTTCAAATTGTGCAATCCTTCCAGTAAGTTCTCATATTGTTTCTGAGGATCGAAAACACAAAACTCCAATTCATCTAGAGTTTTTGAATAGCGCCCTAGAATAGGTTGCCAGTCATCAGCAATAGCATCTAATATCTCATACAATAAAAAATCAATTCCAAGAGCGAGTTCCTCCTCTTCAGCTTCCTTGAATCTCCGGCGGAATTTCATTAGAGCAGGAATACTTGTATGCCGTACAGTAATTATCAAATCATTGGTTATAAAAATCGCAACCGGTTCAGTGTCTAGTTGATTGTCAGCATCACGTGCATTAACAACGACGAAACGATGGTTACTAAATTTCATTGCAGTAGTATCTGCGTGTCCAAAAATATCTTCAACTGCAAGTTCATCAAAGTGCATTACATTGAGCAAAAAGTCCTTCACTGAATCATCAGGCTTCTTGATATCTAGCCACGCTAAACCCTTGCCTTCGATAGCATCAACTATCGTTTCAAGGGTGAAGGCTTCAGTATCAATGATACCAGAAGCCGTCTGTAAACGCAACTCGGACATGATTCTGCGGTGCGTCGCCTCTCTTCTAACAGTTGCGTGGATAGAAAATTTACTCTTCTTCGCCAAAGGAAGTAAAATCATTTGCCAACTGTAGCCAGTCATCAAATTCAAACTCTTCCGGTCTAGCATCCATTCTTTCATCTTCAATAAATGCAGAATATGCCGCTTTCCATCTAGAAGAATGCCACCCAGGTAGGCGATTCAATCTTTTCGGTGCACGCTTTAAGGTTGAACGTAATTTCTTCCTTCTCTCTGCAAATCCAGCATGAATTAGCAATCGTACAAGTCGTTTGTCACAAGGAAATTCCTCTTGTTGAGGAGTCATGTGGATATAGCGGGAGTGAACTCTTGGATTAGGGCTGAAATTATGCGGTGCGACTTTATCTTCAATTTCACTATTCCAATCCAGTAGGGCAGTCATCCCAAGCGAACCAACATCAGATTCGTATTCCATCACCAACCTTTCAGCGAATTCTTCTTGAACCAATACTACTACATCAGAGATTTCTTCAGTGTGAGGATTTCTTAGATGGCGGGTTAGTAATTCAATCAAGGGTGATGAAATCTGATATGGGATATTTGCTACAACTTTACTCAAATCGTTAGGCCAATCTGAGATTAATGCATCACCACAAATCAAATCTAATTGTCCAGATTTAATCTCGGGTGCGAAAGCACCACGCAAGTGATCAATAGCGACCTCATCAATTTCAATTGCTGTTAATCTACATCCAGTCTCAAGTAGAACTTCAGTAAGAACGCCAGGACCAGGGCCAATCTCGAGAACATGGTCGTTTGAATTAACTTCAGCGAGTTCAACTGCACGAGATATTAGTTCGTCAGAAATCAAGTAATGTTGCCCTAATGATTTGTCAATATCTTGCTTTGCACGCAAAGAATCGACTAGCCAGCGGGCTCCTCTCATGCTTTCACCGGAAGCAAGAGGTCAACTAAGCGTGGTTCAATGTTTTGGTCTTCTATCTCATTGATGAAGCGCTTTGCCAGTAATTCAGCAGCATCAATATTACAGGATTGATTTAGCGCTTCCATACTTTTGAATCCAGATGAACCTCTTTCTTGAACCATACTTTGTGCCTTTTTATTGCCAACACTAGGAAGAAGTTCAAACGCATGTGCTTTTAGAGAAAGGTTGCCAGCGACATTGAAAAATGACTTGACGAAATGATCAGAGTTGTCTTCAATAAACAATTGAATTACCAGTGGCATATCTTGACGAGCAAAGTTACTCATGAGGTCAAGTTTTGCCCCTCCGACGTAGGAATCAACTTGAACTTTCTTGGACTCATCAAGTCCAATATAGATTCTATCGGTAGGGTTTAGTGGTGCAATTCCCTTCTTTGCTGAGAGTCTGCACATGAATAGTTTACCTTCTGTTATTGCCGTAATGATGCCTTCAACAGCATCGTGCTCTATGACACGAGCCCAATTTTCTCCCTCGATAGGAGAAGGTCTTTGTGGAGAGTTTCTTGAATCTTGGTTTCTTCCACCAGAACGGTTTCCACCTCTATTATTACCTCTTGGGTTAGAACGGTTTTGAGTTCTAGCTCCTTGGCCAGTATTCCTTCCACTTTGTTTATTGTTTGAACGGTTATCATTCTGTGAAGTTTCTTTCTTTATTTGCACAGGCTTCACTTTAGGAGTCACAGGAACTGCGGCTCGCCCTTCTGCTGGTCGAGAAATATCTGTATTCTGCACTGATTCACTTTTGCTCTTACGAGCAGGAATCTTGGTTTTACGGTCACGATTAATGCCGCTCATTTCAACGCCTCATAGGTGGGTGGTAAGTTATTCTTCAAATCCAATATGTTGACGAACTATTTCTAAAATAGCGGAAACATCACTATCATCTACTGTGATACGACGGCTTGCAAGAACAGCCTTGACATCCCCAGGGTATAGCGGCATTAATTCCGCTAATTTTGCAGCGAGTGCTGGATGTGGGGATAGAAGTTCAGTTTCAGCTAAAGCAACACGTAGAGATTCAAAGACCTCTGGAGTAGTTAGGTAGCCATTACGGTTAGTACTAGCAGCCCATTCTGCATGTTGTAGAGCAGCCTTTTGCTCGTATGTTAGTGCATTACGGCGCTCTTGAGCGCTCAACAGCATATCTCGGACAGTTGCAAAGTCAACAAAATTTTCTTCTTCAGTCATTGTAATCACTCAAGTGGACGTAGGTGTTCAGGTCGTGCAATCACAGTCTTCTGCATGTTGCCGTCTTTAACAGCAACAATCCATGCAACTCCTTGACGGCGTTCAATAAATCCAGTGCGGCCGTGGAAACGGCGGTGAGGCATACCCATTTGCTGACCACCGTCTAGGACGATAGCAACACGGTCACCTTCTTCGTATTGGTGCATTACGCGGCTAATATTTAGCTTGCTTCTCTCGCTCTTTCTACGTCGTAGCATACTGCGTGTTCCTTGACGTGAACCCTTTGATCGCTTCATGATGGTGACCTCCAATTAATCCGAACTAGCAATAACGCATCTTCGGAACACTTCGGCGACCTGCCTTCGCCATATAAGAACCGCGACGCGTTAATAAGTCTCTCAAAGGGTGATTGCTTAGCAATTAAGCATCAATCTGCATGAATATCTGCAACATCTAACCAAATGACATCACACTTGGCTTTGATGAGGGAAGAAATACTCGGCTGAGTTCTCCCACTATCGCCATGGATAGTTTCTTTGACATAAGTACCAGATTCACATCGAAGGGTGAATTCAATTTCTCTTTCCCCTTTTTCATTAGTTTCAATCACCAAACTATTGGTTTCGTAAACGACTCTTCTGCGAATTAAATCAGCCCGTCTATGAGCAACGCGTTCTGGAGTCCTTTGTGCCAATTTAACACCCGCTAAATTATCAACAACATTGCGAATAAATTCATCGGTTGGAAGTTCAAAGTATTCCGGTGCAGGTGGTCCCGCTTGCATAATCCGTTCGACTAAGTCTGCTTTGGTACCTGTTTTTGAGATGCTTAATGAAGTTGCTAATTCAACTAGTTCACCTTTCTTCATAGCTAGTAATTCATCTTCACTTGGTGCGATATTTTCAATTTCAATAACCGATGGTAATGGTTTGGTGTGGTCATCATCTTTGTCTCCACGGCGGTTCTTTCTGCGTTTGTTTTTCTTACCCTTTCCTCTTTCTTGAACATCTATATGCGTAAGGTCAACAGGAGCGGTTAAAACTGCAAATTCATCTTCACTCAGCGGTACTAACTTGAAGCGAATTGAATATGATTTCTCAGCAGGAGTTTCCTTGATTCGCACAACTTCGCTGCGATTACTCTCTCGCATGCTAGTAATTATTACAGAACCTTGAGCAGCTTCATTGAGATCAGCCATTGCCTGAACTAAATCGATGGTACGAGTTCTCGGCGCCTTAAATTCGATGACAAACGGACGTCCACTTCCCATACAACGCACATCAATATCCTCTCTCCCCATACCATGGAATGAATGTTCAATAGCACCAAATCTTTCGATTAAAGGATTGCCAATTTAATCTTGAACACTCTTCAAATATTGTAATCCAGTTTCATTACAACGCTTGCAACCTCTTCCTTTACAAGCACGGCAAGGCCAGCGAGTTTGAGGAATTCCTCTTTCCAGTTTTTGGTATCTTCCATAGATGTAAACGGAACGAATATCTAACTCAACGGTAAGGGTTAGTACGTCAATTAGTGCAACAATTTGTGGTTTGTCATTAACAATTTTTACACCCTCGAGTCGGTTGCTTAGATTCTTAGCAATCTCTGCTACCAAACCTGGTTTCAAAGCGTCGCTACCACCAGCGCCGAATCGCTTCCGAATCTCTTCTTCGTTTTCGATTTGGTCTTTTGGAAAGCGAGCACCTAATTGCACTCTTTTCAATTCATATGGTTCGAGAGAATCATAAATTATATCTGCTAATAGTTCTGATTCTTGGTATAAGTTTTCACAGAATGGGCATAATGGATTATCTTCCCTAATTTTTTCTAAGTGTGTGTCACCTCGTATTATTGAGGTACGAATGTTCTCTCCTGCCTGTTGGATTGTTTGGTCAAACATTTTCTTTCCACCAATTCTTCCTAGACAGTGGTCACAGGTTCCAATGCGGACCAAGTGCTTGTGACCTGCAGGCGACGGTGCGCGTGGGATTTCCTCAATATGAGTGCTAAGTTGAGCATCATCTTCCATGTCTCCCTCATCAATAGGCTCAACAATACTTTCAGCAGTTGCTTCTCCATCATCCCATAGAGAATAATCGGTTTGCCCGAAACCAGCATTGGCGTATTTCATCCAATCTTCTTCATCAGGGTCCTCTTGTTCTTTATCAGACATTTCAATCACCACTTTCACGGGGCCAACCCCAAAGACAGCAAGTTAAGGCGGACGCCTACCCTTCATCAAATGTGTGGCTCAATAAAACCAACAGTTGTTTATTCTGATTCGCTAAAATTAGCCTGACGACCAGCGATTAAGCCTAGAGCAGCAGTAGTTAGAACTAGGCTTGCGATTAATGAGAGGGCGATCATTGCGGCAGAATATATTCCAAAGTTACTAAACAAGCCCATTGGTGATAGTGAGATTACGAGGAAACCAGCAATATCTGAAGCTGCACTCCCTACCAATGCCAATCCACAAGCACCACCCACTCCAATTAATGCAGTATGGTGGTCTTCTCCCTTTCTTATTCCTTCGCGATACCGTTCAGTGACGTGAATACAATAATCAATACCACCTCCTAAAGAAATCGTTGCAATAGTTACAGTTACGATATTGAGTGATGCTCCAGCAGCATACATTAGCCCATATAACCACACCACCACAAGAAGAATTGGAACCAATGTTACAGTTGCTTGCTTAGGTGATTTAAAACCAATTGTTAAGGTGATAAATACGAATAATGAGCCGAGTAGGAGTGAAGATTGCATTTCATTTTGCATTGCAGTTGAAGCAACGTATCTTGTGACAGGTCTTTCCGATGGCATTACCCAAGTCAGTGGTTTATCATCGACCTTTTCACCAGCATTGAGATAAGTTCCCGAAGATAGATTAGTAAACACACTCAAATCTCTCCACAACTCTTCCATTCCACCTTTCATACTAGGGAAATCTTCTGGAGATGTAATGCCAAAGCGCATTAACATTCTTTGGTATTCTGCAGGCTCTCCATTGATGTCAAGCCAAGGTTGAGTTTGATTTAATTCAACAGCAGGAGCGATATATAGGCTTACAATTGATGCAGGGATTGAAGGAATAGGCCCAGCCCCTGGAATGCCGTATAGGTAAGTATAGCCATAGAAAAATATCAAACAATCTCTATCACCAAAGTCTGCAACAGTACCACTTGCACTTGAATTACAATTCATTCCATGGCCTTCTTCTTCAACCAGCCATCCCGCATTTTCAAATGGAGTAGTATTATATCGCATACTCGCTTGTGCATAATATAGTAATTCATCTAGTGCAAGAATGTCAATATTACCATCCGGTTGTCTTGTTATTTTTTCTGGAACGCCTTCTGCTTGAACATTCATTTCACCTCTAAATTCATCAATTGCAGCAAAAACAGCAGGGTCTGCAACATCTCCTTCGATCAACAATACGGCAGGTTCGCCTTCATCCGCGAATCTTAGGGTAATTTCATTGACTCCAAGAGCAAAATCAGAACTCTCATCGAGGAAATCTTCAACCGCAAAATCGCCTTCTAAATTAGCCATTCCAATAGCGGCAGGAATCGTTATCAACAGTGCTAAAAATGCAATCACAAACGCATTTTTTCTAGTTCCACTACCCGCTGAAACTATTTTTAAAATCTTTTCAGTAGACCGATTCTTTCGAGAATTAGCAGTACTTGTGTCCACTCCACGCTTCTCCAACCATTGATCTAAGGAAAGTCGAATCAATGGCGCCCATATTCCAGTCAAAAGGAATGCAGCCAATATTCCTAATGCAGCTTCAATTCCAAATGATCGCAATGCAGCAATATCGCTGAAAAGATTAGCCGCAAAAGCAGACATTGTCGTCAGTGAAGTTAGTAGGATTGCGCGACCAACTCTTGACAAAGTAGTCGCCGCGGCAGATTCAGCAGAATTACCAGCATTCCTCTCCTCTTTGTAACGATGTAAGGCGTGTAATGAATCATCAATACCTAAGGCAAGAACCAATATCGGCAATAGATTAGAGAATTGAGAACGAGCGATTATTGTCCAACCAAACATCTGCGTAAATGCAGCAAAGTGTCCAATTAAACCTTGCATCCACAATAGCGCAGCACCTAAGGAAAACAAGACGATTAGCACATCAGACCATCTTCGCAAACTTATGAATAGCAATCCTGTAATCGCCAACCCCATCAAGAGAATCAATCCCCCACTCGCTTGCAATTCTCTGTTAACCTCAACATTTACTCCTTGGCCTAATAATAATGTAATAGTGGTTCTATCATGACTTCTTAATTGCCCTTCTAAATCCATATAAGACCATTCAGTTGAACAGCCAGCACCGTCTTCAGCCAGTGCTTTACAAATATCAGTATTATATTGCGGAGGGTTGAGAACGAGATTTCCATCTGCAATCCTATAGCCACCGATTAAAATTCCATCATCGGTGAATTTGATATCAGTTTCTTGATGTGAATCTTTCCATTTTAATTCCCAACCCATATCTTCTAGAAGGCCTCTATCAAATTGAACCAATAACCATGTGGCGCTTGCAGACCATCTTCCCTTGCCCATTTGATGCGATTCCCATTCACCGGTTTCGGATAATTGACCGCCGATAGGACCGGTGATATTGGATGTTGCATCAGCAACAAAACCCCTATCTAATGACAACCATCTCAAAAAGTAATTTTGACTTACTTCTGCCATTCTTGCAGCGGCTAAATCTATGTGTTTCTGAGTTAGGTTTAGGTCATCAAATAAGAGACATTCAAGCTCACCACAATCACTCCAATTAGTGGCTGCGGGAATCACAGTTCCAAAAGGTGAAAGCGCATCTTGAGTAAGAATCGAAGTGCCATCCATAAAACTTCTAAAATGGTCTGGTAATGACATACTGCCATTGGTTTGCTGTCCGGTTACGTCACTGATTAATGGCTTTAGTGCAGGTGCTAGAGGATGATTCACAATCACTTGCTTTTTTGCATCAATTTCTCTCAATAGTTCCATATTTAGAATACCGGCAGTTGGTTGATCTATACCTTGCCATTCTTCGCCAGCAGGAACCATTTGAGGTACTGGTGGCAGAGCCGAATAATCAGGTGTCCCATCTGATAGTAAAGGAAC